>JBAZVG010000001.1:0-364058 GCA_041661005.1 Minisyncoccota bacterium
TGAATGCCATAGCCACTGGAACTAATCCTTCGACGGGTTCGACAGGCTCACCGCAGGCGGGCTCAGGACCTTTGGCTTACAATCTAGGCATTGTTACTCTACGAGATGGCTCCAGAGGTGAAGCGGTGAAAGAGTTACAAAGATTCTTGAATGACACAATGAAACTTGGTTTAGTCCTTGATGGCATCCTAGGTCCAAAGACAATTGCAGTTATCAAAACCTGGCAACAATCTAAAGGTCTAGTCCCTGATGGACTGATTGGTCCAAAGACGAAGGCGATGATGAATGGGGGACAGTAGTGCTATAATTCGCATATGGATACATCAATAAATCAAAACCCCATTCTTGGAGATTCTATCCTGGGATCCAAATGGCTTAATCCAGATTATTTATTTAACCAGGGGGTGTCTTTCTTTAGCAATTTGAATTTTGATATTGAAAATGGCACTAAAATATTGTCTGTTTTTCACACCTTTCTTTTTCTTTTTGCTATTTTTTTTCTTACGATAATTTCTTATTGTATAGTTCGCATGTTTGAAATCAGAAAAAAAGAGCACAAATATTTAAAGCACGAACTTGCCGAATATGCGCATCATCAGGCCGAGCATGAAAGAAAACTTCAAGAAAAAGAGGGCGTGTCTAAAAATGAGAGATGGGTGAAAACCTTGCATTATCTTTTTTCACAACATTCAGGAGATTGGAAGCTCGCGATTATCGAAGCTGACGCCATGCTCGAATCTTTGATGGGTCAGCTTGGTTTCAAAGGCGAAACCTTTGGAGACAAATTAAAATCAGCCGATCAGGAAAAATTTCGCAATCTCACTTCTGCGTGGGAAGTTCACACCATTCGAAACAGAATAGCTCACGAGGGCGCTTCTTTTGAGCTTTCTCAACGGGAAGCAAAAAGAATAATCTCTATCTATGAGCAGATTTTTCGCGAGTTTGGATTTATCTAACCCGCCAAAATTTTATGCATTATGTTTACATTTTGCAAAGTATAAAAGACAATAACTTATATGTAGGTTGTACCTCTGATTTAAAAAAGAGAATTGATATGCATAATAGTGGAAGGGTTGAGTCTACTAAAAATAGAAAACCTTTTAAGATTATTTATTACGAAGCTTTTTTAAATCGTCATGATGCTTTTGTAAGGGAACAATGGCTAAAAACTGGATGGGGGAGAAACCATGTCCAAAAGATATTATCAAATTTCCTAAATAAAATTTAGGCGGGTAAATGGTTGCGGGACCACGAATCGAACGTGGGTCTTAAGGTTATGCTTTACCACTTCAGTTTTCACTGCTTCTAGAAAGAATTTGTGGTCTGGACTATACCATCTCCTTTATCTAAATAAATTTAAATATTAAGGAGTTCGCCATCTAGTCTCTACACATTTATCTTCAACCTAGGTCGAAGAATTTAGCTCGGAATTGTCCTTCTGTTAACAGAGAGGATTTCTCCGAATTTGGCGAATGCACTCCTCAAGGTTTCCCAAGAGGGGGCCCATACAGTTGAGCCTTACGAGATGCCTCTTCTCTATCCCGCTATGAGAATTATACTACACTGAATTGTTAAAATATACAAGTTTCTTACCGTCTTAAACATATGTAAAAGATAGTAAGAAATGTGTTAAATGCTGAGTATTCAACTGGTCTTTTGTTTTTAAGTATTTTCTGTTATATTCATAAACATGTCGGCGTAGCTCAGTTAGTAGAGCGGAGGACTCATAAGCCTCAGGTCGCAGGCGCACTCCCTGCCGCCGACACAAATTAAAGTTAAAAAAGGTTAGTATACCATACTGTTGCGTGGTATTATATATAGGTGTCAATGCATAGAAAAATAAATAAAAATTTTTTTAAAAAATGGGCCAGAGAAATGGCTTATATTCTGGGTTTTCTTTTTGCGGATGGAAGTATAAGTGTGACAAATCGAGGAGGTTACTATTTTTCTTTCCATTCTGCAGACCAAGATCTTCTTCTAAAAATAAAAGAATTAATGGCTTCGGATCATAAAGTTTCTAAAAGAAGTATTAGAAGTGGTAATGTTTATAGGTTGCAAATTGGAAGCAAGGAAATGATAGATGATCTGGATGCTCTCAAACTTAGAGAAACTAAGACGAAAAGGATGGAATTTCCTGATGTGCCTAAAATTTTCTTGGCTGATTTTATCAGGGGTTATTTCGATGGTGATGGAAACGTATGGATGGGATTAATGCACAAAGAAAGGAAGATCAAAACAATGTCTTTACAGGTAGCTTTCACTAGTTCATCAAGAGAATTTTTAACTGACCTGCATAAAACCTTAAGGGGTTTAGAAATAAAAGGTGGCAGTATCTTTGGAATAAAAAACAAAAATTGTAGCCGTTTATTGTTTAGCACCAAAGACTCTTTGCAATTATCTAAAATTATGTATAATGATGAGTGTTCCTCGTTATTTCTTGCCCGCAAAAAGCGGGTATTTGAAAGATATATAGAGCAAAATATGCGATCGTAGCTCAACTGGTTAGAGCGCGTCCCTGTCACGGACGAGGTTGCCGGTTCAAGTCCGGTCGATCGCGCATCGATTTTAGCCCTAATTTGTAAAGGTTGTTTTGTGTATACTGATTTTTGCCAATCCTTTGGCGAGGTGGCACAGAACTATGGTATAATCATCTGTATATGAATCCCGTTAGAAATTTACAGAACGGGTATAAAATTATAAATTAATGATAATCGGACTATCTTTATATATAAAAATATATGTATAGAGAGTATGATTTCTAAACGGGATGAATATACAAAAAATAGTGTTTTTGAAATTGCGTTTTGTGATGTCTTTTATTTTTCTTTGGGCGTTTTTTGATAAGACCTTTGGTTTAGGATTTGCCACCACTGCAGAAAAAGCATGGATTCACGGAGGGTCGCCAACGACTGGCTTTCTTTCTTTTGGTGTCAAGGGTCCTTTTACTGAAATATTTCACAGTTTGGCAGGAGTAGCTGTGGTGGATTGGTTGTTTATGTTGGGGCTTTTATTTATTGGTCTTACTTTGCTTTTTAATAAGTATGTTTTATGGGGTGCAATAGCGGGAATAATAATGATGCTTTTGATGTGGCTTGCCGTTCTTTTCCCTGAAAATAATCCCATTATTGACGAACATATAGTATATGCTCTTGTTTTGGCTCTTTTTGCAATCAGAAGCAGGAAAGGTGAGCTGGCCTAATAGGAATTATGAACATTGAAGTTGAAATAAAAGTAAAGATAAACAATTTTAAAGAAATTAAAAGCAAGGTTTCGTCTATCGGAAAATTAGTAAAAGCAATAAAACAAATTGATGATTATTATATTCCTTGCCAGAGAGATTTCTTTGCTAGAAAGCCACATCCGATCGAATGGTTAAGAATAAGAACTAATCCTGATAAAATTGTTTTTGAATATACTAAATCTGTAAACATGAGAGAAAATGGAGATTATGATTATGCCGAAGAATATGAGACAGAAATTTCTGATAAAAAAGAATTTAATAAAATTTTGAAATTCTTAGATTTCAAAAAAGTTGTGACTGTCGAAAAACAAAGAGAATACTGGATGTGTGGAAAAATAGAAGTTGCGTTAGATTCTATAAAAGGATTAGGACATTTTATAGAAGCGGAAGCGAAAGGAAATTTTAAAGATGAAAAAGAAGCAAAACAAGAATGTATAAAATTTTTAGAAAATTTAGGAATCAAAGACGTTAAAAATAAGCAGATCATGACAGGTTACCCTCAATTGCTCTTAGCGTCGAATAAAAAAAATAAAACTTTAAAATTATGATATATATTTATGCTCTATTGAGCACTGTGATAATAAGTTTGGTTTCATTGGTTGGAGTTTTCTCACTTTCCGTTAAGGAGGAATTTATTCGCGGATATATTTTCTTGTTTGTTAGCTTAGCAGTCGGTTCTCTTTTGGGTGATGTGTTTATACACTTAATTCCAAAATCTTTTGAAGAATTAGCAAATGGCACTCATGTTGGCGTCCTTGTTATTATTGGCATTTTCCTCTTCTTCGTATTAGAAAAATTTCTTCACTGGCATCATCATAGTGATGACATAGAGGAACATCATGCCAATCCAGTGGGGAAGTTGGTGCTTTTCTCTGATGGAGTTCATAATTTTATAGATGGAGTTATTATAGGGGTTAGTTTTCTCATAAGTGTTCCGGTGGGAATCGCTACGACACTGGCTGTGATACTTCACGAAATACCTCAAGAAATTGGCGACTTTGCAGTATTACTCCACGCAGGTTATACGCGAAGACGGGCGCTATGGCTCAACTTCTTGTCTGCGTTGACAGCTGTTTTAGGAACTCTGTTTGCTTTTATGTTAGGAGAAGCAGGAAAAAGTTTTACCACTTGGATTTTGCCTATAGCCGCAGGTGGTTTTATTTATGTTGCTGTTGCGGATTTAATACCGGAACTGCACAAAACAAAAATGGTAAAGAATTCTCTCGGGCAATTTTTAGCTTTAGCTCTGGGAGTTATATTAATGTTTGCGCTAACTTTTCTAGAATAGTTTAGATTTTATCTAGTAGGCAAAAATATTTTGCAAAATTGGTTTAAATAAACTAGTATGTTTGTATAACAAAATATGCCGTTGTAGCTTAGTGGTAAAGCACTGTCTTGGTAAGACAGAGAGCGTGGGTCCGATCCCCACCAACGGCTCCGCAATCAAAGATAACGATTTTTTGGTGAGATTTTGGCGGGCGGAGCAAAGCTCCGCCCAAGGATTTAAAGGGTTGCCGACCGCTTCGCGGTTTTTTAGGGTGAGGTTCGAGCCGAAGATTTTTTGGAGGGAGATTTTTTTGGAGGGGAGGTCGTTCGTTTTCGCGATTTCATCCAGTATTAAAGCGTCTTTTATCCATTCTCGCGTCGGTTCGATCCACGCAGAGGGTGTCCGCAAAAGTTTGGCTATTTTCTCTTCGACAGACTTTTTGTCAGACATAAGCGAGCGACGCCTTTTTAAATAATCCTCACGCTCAATATCTTGCGCGACATAGACATCTGTAAGTCTGGCGAGATTTTTTGAAATGTTTTGTTCTTCTTCTCGTAAATCTAAAACTACCACTGACGCATTTTGTTTATTTTTCTGTTCTTCAATATCTAACATTTCAAAAATTTTTGTTGCCAATTCTTTCGGCATAATATATTCGCTAATTTTTGCCGAAAGTTGTCGCTCCAATTCTTCTCCTCTTATGCACAGCTCAAAACATTTTTGCACTTTAGATTTTTTTGAACAATGATAATAAGTGTAAAAATGTTTTGTGCCGTTCTTTTGTCGCTTGACTTTTATTTCTCCTGTAATTCCCATACTGCAGGAAGCACAGGACATAAGTCCACAAAAAGGTCTTGGATCAGTTTTCTTGTCTGGTGTGCGACCTCTACCTCGCAAAACACTATTTGCTTTATCAAAAAGTTCTTTGGAAATAATCGGCTGATGTTTGCCTTCATAAATTTCTCCGGCATGACGAAAATGTCCATAATAAATTGGGTTGCATAAAATATGCGATACTCTCGAAGCATGAACACGATTATTATTTTTACTTTTGATATCTGATTTTTCTAAAACTTTTGCGAGGTCTTCCAGTCGCACACTTCCGGTTGCGTAAAGTTCAAACATTTTTTTAACAATTTTTGAGTTTTTGTGGTGGACAGCAATTTTCTTGATATTGGAATTATTTATATATCCAAACGGAGCAAGACTGGGGAAATCTCCATTGCGTGCTTTTTGTCGTAAACCGCGAGCGGTGTTTTCACTTAGTTGGCGAACATATTCGTTCGCCATTCCTAATTCCACAGACATCATGAGCACATTATCATTTGGATAATGGCTTTGTCCGTGTGTTTGAATATGTTGGATTATGTTTTGCTGGAGAAGCCACTGGATTTTTCCACTATCAACTGGATTACGAGACAAGCGGTCAATTTTCCAACAAATAATTCCTTGCGCCTCGCTGTTTTGAATACGAGAAAGCATATTGTTAAAAACTGGGCGACCGGGAATTTTTGCAGAGCGTTTTTCCACAAACTCATCAGAAATATAAATGCTTTCTCGCTTGGCAAGTTCTCGCAATTCGGCGAGCTGTGATTCAATAGAAAGGATTTGTTTATCCTCAACATCTGTACTTTTGCGAGCATATAAAAAGTATTTAAGCATAGTTCTATTATACCATAACCCATAGTGTATAGCGCAAGAGCGAGTTATACTGTTATCAATGAACGATGAAGCAAAAAGACTCGGTCAAAACTTAAAACGAATTAGAACTAAAAAAGGCATATCCCAAGGAGATATAGTAAAAACACTAGATATGCCAAAAAGTTTTGTAAGTAGCATTGAAAACGGAAAAACAAATCCGACACTTTCAACGATTGCTAAAATAGCAAAAGCAATCGGGGTTTCGGTTGGAGAATTGATGAAATAATAACTATATGAAAAGAAGTAACATCTTTTATTTAATATTTGTTTTGACTATTTTAGCAATTAGATTGGAGGTTTTTCTTTTTCCTTCAAATAAAATAATAGTTGATGGCATAAGAATCAATCATTTTTGGATTGGAGTAATTTTGATTTTACTTGTCTTGTTTTTATCAAAAAATTATAATATAATAAAAATGGTTCTCCTCCCGATAGGCCTCGGAATAGTAGCGGATGAATTATTTTTTATGATTTTTAGCAATAGAACACTTGCCGATTATTGGTCAATTTATTCTATAATCGGGGTTATAACAACGACAGTAATAATTTTTGTGATAAGGGAAAAGCTGGCAAGTAAAATTTATAAGTAATAATTTAATTAAAAAGATATGAAAAAGAATTATTTCAAAATAGTACTGAGTGCGGTAATAATATCTGTAATCGGTGTTTATGTCATCGATTATTTTTCTCACTTGTTATTTTCAAATCCAATGGAGACATTACCGTATTTCGTAGTGAAATTTATTCTATATTTTGTTTTTTCAATACTGTTCCTTTCTTTTATTGATGTAAGTAGAAAGGAATTTATAAAAGTAGTTGTTGGAGGAATTGTTGTTGCGTCGATATTTGGCATATATTATAATATTCTTCCGTCAGTATTTGATTTTTATCCCGCTGGAATTGCCTTAAATGGTCTAACATTTTTAGGAATGGGACTTTTTGGAACTGGACTTGCTTTCGGAACTGTCCACACTCTTGCATTTGTCGGAGGATATTATTCAAGTAAATTCACGCTTAAGAGCTTTAATAATACCGATGTGCTATAATAACTAACATGAATAAAACTATCATAATTATTGCAGTAGTCGTCGTTGTCGGAATCGGAGCTTATTATTTTGCCGTCAATAATGGTTCTAATGGGATTCCAGCGTATACTCCTCCAGTATCAAATAATAATCAAATACCTACGCCTACACCACCGGCACCAACTTCAGTCACGACTCCAACCCCTACACCAACGACTCCCACTCCCACTCCAGTTACTAAAAACGTAACGATTCAAGGTTTTGCTTTTAACCAATCTTCCCTAACTATCAAAAAAGGGGATACGGTTGTCTGGACCAATAAGGACTCCGCCCCGCATACCGTTACCGGCAATGCCGGAGGTCCTAAGAGTGGCACATTAAATCAAAATCAAACTTACAGCTTTACTTTCAATAGCGTTGGCACTTTCTCTTATAGATGTGCCCTTCATCCTTCTATGACAGGATCGGTGACGGTTACAGAATAAAATTGTGATTATTTGGCTAAAAAGAATCGGGTTAATTTTACTGATAATTTTTCTCGGGACAATAATTGACTACTTTGTCCACCAACTAAGCGATAATTTTACTGAGCAGTTTTCGTATTTTACCCACAAGATTGCTTTCGGTACATTGTGGGCGTTTGTCGCGTATTTAGTTTTCAGAAAATTTATCAAAACGCCTTTCTGGTTAGCATTTATAATGTCGGGAATGACATCGGTATTGCTTCAGTTTTTCTATTTTATCAATGAGCACGAACTGACATGGGTGACGGTATTTTTTCTGTTTGTGCATTTCTTAGTTTTCTTACTTCCCGGATATTATATTTGTAAGAAATATACGAATTTGTTTATAAATGAAAAAGAAAGTAAATCGCTTTTCTCCTAAAAAATTTGGCTATAGTAGATGAATCAGTAGGGAGTTTGACGATTTATTTAATCGGCAAAATTTTAACACGCGCACGGGTGGGTGGGGCAAGTGTTGTATTTCATGTAGCCGACCTCCCCTCCAAAAAACTCTCCCTCCAAAAAATCTTTGGCTCGAACCTCTCCCTCCACGGACGCGTAGCGTCCGGAAACCCTTTCCCACATTACGCAGAGCTTCGCTCTGCGCGCGAAAATTTTGGCGAAAAGTCCTTGAGTTTAATTACTGAGTGCTTATTAAACTCCGCTAGAACCTACTTTACCAAAAATTCAGGAGAAATGCCAAATCTAAAAGCGGACTCGGTTTTGCGAAAGCATTTTTTGGGGAAGCAGATTTCGCAAAACCTCGGCTAATATTTTTTTTGAATTCGGCGGGGTTAGATTCTATCCGCAGGAAGGGTTTGGGAGGGAATGCGGGTGAGTGTGTTTTGTTCTTAAAATTTGCTAAAATAACAATATGTCAAAAGAAATTCTCAATAGAATACTTGTTGTAGGAGATGCTGGCAGGGGAAAATCTACGTTGGCATCAAAAATTTCTGAAAAATTAGGGATACCGCATCATTCAACTGATGATTTTTATTATGAAGTAAAATTTTCTAAAGTTCGTGATAGGCCAGAAAGTATTACCAAAATTAAAGAAATTTTTGGAAAGAAAAAGTGGATCGTTGAAGGCACAAACAATCATCTAATTGAGCTCGGTCTTCACTCCGCTGATATAATTATTCATCTTAAATATAAAAGCATGCTTGCTCAGTGGGTGGTTCTCATTAAAAGATATTTCAAGAGAGAAAACGAGACTTTGGGGAAATTGTTTAGTCTTATGAAACATGTTTTTTATAAAAAATATAAATTAGGAGATAGAAAATTGAAGCTAACCCATTCTGAACTTATTGAACCACACAAGCAAAAAGTAATTACGCTGTCTTCTTTTAAAGAAATTGATGGGTTTTTAAAATCTTTATAAATAATTTTATACAAATGGAAAAGAGGAAATTATTAAGCAAAATTAGCCAAGAATTTCCAAACTTAAAGTGGAAAAACGCAGAACATAATACTGAAGGCTGGGATCATTATGTCATTATTTTAGATAATAAATATGTTTTTCGTTTTCCTAGAACCAAACAATATTTAAAAGTATTAAAAAATGAGGTATTCTTGCTCGAGTATTTGAAGAATAAAGTAAAAATTCCCATTCCGCAATATGCATATATTGCGAAAGATAAAAGTTTTGCCGGGTATTCTTTGATTCCGGGGACACAATTAAGGAAAAAAGTATTTGAATCGGTGTCTGAAAAAACAAAACATGCACTTGCCAAACAAATTGCGGATTTTCTTTCTTCTTTGCACAAAATACCAAACGAAGCTGTAAAAAAATATGGTGTGAAAATAGTTAATACTCAAAAACAATATAAAGAATTAATAATCAATACAAATAAATATATTTTTCCGAGAGTCTCAAAAAAAAGATCAGCTTTTGATAAATAACTACTTGAAAGAATTCAAAAATTATTTAAAATTTTCCAAAAAAGTTCTTACGCATAATGATCTTTATTCCAAACATATACTTTTGGGAGAAAGTAAAAAAATATTTCTGGAATTATAGATTTTTCTGATAGAAAGATAGATGACCCAGCGAGAGATTTTACTGAAATGTGGGATTATGGAGAAAAATTTACCTTGGAAGTGTATAAAAATTACCAAGGTCCCAAAGATAAAGATTTTTTAAAGAGATCAATGATGTATTATAAAAGAATCCCTCTTTGGACGATGATTTCTCCGTTTCAAGGCGGACGCGGGAAGTTTAAAAAGGGATATAAAATGTTTAAGGAATTGTTTTATGGATGAATTTTTAGCTAAAATTTTAGAAACGCTAGGAGAGTTAAATGTAAAACCAGTAATTTATGGTTCGTTTGGTGTGGCTGTTTATCTTGGCAATTTTAAGAATTTTGAAGACATTGATGTTTTAATAGAAGATGAGTTTGTTAGTAATAGATGGAAAGAATTTAGAAAATTACTTGAGTCTAAGGGTTTTAATTTAATTAATGAAAAAGAACATGAGTTTGAATTTAATGGTAAAAAAGTTGGATTTGCTTCAAAAAATATATTAATAAGAGATAAAATAATTAATGATTATTCAGAACTTGTTCAGTATAAAAATACAAATGCTTTAACTTTAATGCCAGAAGGTTTTTTAAAAGCATATAAATTTAGCGTGAAAGATGGTTATAGAATTAATACAAGAGGGAAGAAAGATCAGGATATTATTGAGAAGTTGGAAATTTATATAAAAAAGTTATAATATCATTATATGAAAGCTTATTTAGTAATTAAATTTAAAGAAGATAATTCTAATCGAAAGACTATCGAAGACATTTCAGCTGTTCTTGAAAAGATAGGCATGGAAACTACTGTCATGACTCGTGACTATGAAAAATGGGGAGAGGTAAGATTTACTCCCTTGGAACTTATGCAAAAGACTTTTCAAATTATAGATTCATCTGACCTGCTTATTGTTGAATTTTCAGAAAAAGGTGTGGGGATAGGCATAGAAGCTGGTTATGCGTATGCAAAAAATAAACCCATTTATGTTATATTAAAAGAAGGTTCAGATGTTTCAAACACACTTAGAGGTATAGCTAAAGATGTTATTTTTTATAATAATCCAGAAGAACTTATAGATAAGCTAAAAATTTAATAAATAACATGAAAAATTCCCCTTTAATTTACGGACTCCAAAGACCCAACGATAAACCTGATTTGATTTTAGTTAATTCACCAATAAGAGATTATACAGATGAAGAGAGACAGGAAACAGAACAATTACCAGCAATAGGCTTAGGATACATTGCAACTGTGTGTGAAAAAGCAGGTTTCAATGTTGGTTTGCTGGATGTAGAGGTTAATGGTTTGTCACCAGAAAAAGCAGCTGAAATAATTAATGAATCAAACCCTAGATGGGTTGGTGTTAATATGCTCACGCCAACTTTTCCTTTAGCTAAAAGAATTATTGCAAATATAAATAAGGGTATTCAAATTGAAGTTGGTGCTGCACATTCAAAAGCATTATCAGAAAAAATATTAAGAGATTCAGAAATAGGTCACAAAATTGATTTAATCGTGCTTGAAGACGGTGAATTAATATCAAAAGGACTTCTTGAGGGAAAGAATCCCAGCGAAATGGGTGGGGTTGCTTATATAGACAAGTCTTCTGGTCAATATATTGAACACAGAGGAGACCCAGAAGGAAAATGGATTCCTAAAGATTTAGATGCCTTACCATACTTGAATAGAAAATTTTTTAAAAATGGAATAATCAAATCGGAAGGAAGATTGGAAGCAAATATTGTAGGATCTCGAGGATGTCCTTTTTCTTGTCCATTTTGTGCTGGTGCAAAAGAAATGTTGATATTTGGGATTCGACAACGATCCATAGAAAATATTGTACAGGAAATAAAAAATCTAAAAGAACAAGGAGTAACGGCGATTAGATTTATTGATGATTTATTTTTATCAAGTCCAGCTCGCATAAAGCAATTTTTTAAACTAATGACTGAAGCAGGATTAAATGAACACGTTGTATGGGATGCAACAGGTAGAGCTAATATATTATCAAAACTAGACAAAGAAACATTAGAATTGATGGCGCGTAGTGGTGCTAGAGAAATATCAATAGGCGTAGAGTCGGGATCACAAAGAATGCTCGATCTTATGAATAAAGGAATTAAACCAGAAATGGTAAGAAGCGCTATAGTAAATTTGGCATCTGTAGGAATACGCACAAAAACATATTTTATGTTGGGTATTCCTTCTGAAACGGAAGAAGAAGCGAAAGAGTCCGTAGCATTTATGCACGAATTACGTAATCTTGCCAGAAAGACTGTTGCTGAGAATCCATTAACTCCAACAGGTAAACAGAATGAGGCTCAAAGTAGAGGAAGTATGTTTATTTTTCGACCATATCCAGGAACCCCTTTTAGTGAGCAGTTACAGGGTAAAAAAGAGTGGCCAGAAGGAACATGGAAAAATTCAGAACAACCATTATTTACAGAAGAAGAGATACTTGAGAGTTTTCATCCAACAACAATAAAACCTGGATTAGAAGTAAGACAAAAACATAGTTTCAGTACAACATTGCAATTGGGACCCTTGGAACCATCAAAAATACAAGAAATGGTAGATGGTGCCATGCTCGCACAAAAGGAAGATATGGTTATACACGGGGAGTATTTGCCAGGCATAAAAGAAATAAAAGCTGAAAATAATGGAATAAATAAAACAGGAATGCCGTGGCGTATTGCTTAAAATAATTTAATACATTTATATTAAAAATATGATTGAAGAAAAAGAGATAAAAATAAAAGTTGATAAAAATATATTTGATGAGGCTAAAAAATATATTAAAGAACATACAAAACTGACAAAAACAAAATTTCAAATTGACGAATATTTTGATACAGAATTGTTTATGTTTACAAATTTAAATAGAGGAATTAGAGTTCGATATAATGATAAAATTCCTGAATCAGTAGAGTTTAAATCTTTATTTTGGAATAAATATGGTAATCCTAATAATCCTTGGTATATTGAAGAGATAGGATTAAAAATACCGCTAGATACTGAAAGTAAAATAACTTTTCGTGCGATCTTAAAAAGATTTAATTTATCATTAAATATACCTGAAGATATTGATGTTGACTATCAGTTATTCAAAGATTTATTAAACAAAATTGGATTATCTCCAAGAATTATTGTAACTAAAGAAAGAGAGGAATATGAAAATGATGAATCTACGTTTGTTTTTGATTATATAAAAGAACTTGGTTATTTTATTGAAATAGAAACAAAAGGTATTGATCCAATGGATATATTAAAAACAATACCTGTAATTAGTGATTATAGTGTTGTTCGAAATGGGTATAATGATATGGTTGGTGAAAATATTCCAAATTTAATATCAAATGATATAAGGCAACAACTCTTTCGTTTAAATCATTCATGGAATATTCTAGAAACAGAAGTAGATATCGTAAATCAATTATTAAAAGAATATAAAGAAGTATGTCAAACCCAATAGTGATTGCTATTGATGGACCAGCTTCTTCAGGAAAATCAACAATGGGGTTTTTGCTTGCTAAAGATCTTGGCTATCAATTTGTAGATTCTGGATTAATCTATCGTGTGGGTTGTGCATATATTTTAGAAAAAGGTATTGATATACTTAATATTTCAATGCTCGAAGAAGTTTTTCAAAACATGGATATTCATTTTTATAACGAAGGATTAAAACAAAGAATTACTGCATTTGAGAATGATTATACAAATATTATTAATACCCCAGAAATAACAAAAATAGTTCCAGTTGTGGGAGCTAATCATACAGTACGGGAAAAAGTGCAAAAAATACAAAGAACTCTTGGTGCAGATAGAAATACTGTGATGGTTGGTCGAGATATTGGTAGCACAATATTTCCCAACACACCACATAAATTTTTTATTACAGCATCTGCAGAAATACGAGCGCAAAGAAGATATAAACAATTGATTGATGGTGGAACAGTAGTAACATACGAAACTGTTTTTGAGGATATAAAACAACGGGATTTAAAAGATACAACAAGGGAAAGTTCCCCAATGATAATTCCAGAATCTGCAATAGTTATTGATACTTCTACACTTAGTATGGCTGAAACCGTTAATATGATTAAGATTACTTTTTTAAAAAATATTGAACCCAATAAGGAGCTACATTCTCAATTAAAGCTTAGATGATTTATTAAAACTATATGATATTATGAAAATATGAATTATACAGATAGAGTATATGGAAGTTGCGAAATCACAGAACCTGTAATTTTGGAGTTAATAAACTCTCCAACACTACAAAGATTAAAGGAAATTGATCAAGCGGGATATTTTGAACCACATTTCCCCAATACCAGACATTCACGTTTTGAACACTCTGTTGGAGTATATTTGCTTCTAAAAAAGTACGGTGCTCCTTTAGAAGAGCAGATTGCCGGTCTTATTCACGACGTGTCGCATTCCGCTTTTTCACATTGTATTGATTATGTTTTAGATGGAGGATCAGGAAAGGAACACAACTATCAGGATGATATTTTTGATAATTTTGTAAAGAAATCGGAAATCCCTGCAATTCTAAAAAAATATAATTTTGACCAAGATTATATTCTTAATGATAAAAATTTTCCACTTAAAGAAAAAGATTTACCCGATCTGTGCGCGGATAGGATAGATTATTCTTTGAGAACTGCTCTTGTTTTTGGGGTAGAAAAAGACGTGGAATATTTCCTTGATAATCTCACAGCGGAAGATAAAAACTGGGTTTATAAAAATTTTGAAAGCGCTAAAAAACATGCAGAACTTTTTAATAAATTAAACAATTATTGCTGGGCTGGGCTTCCTTCTGCTGTTATGTTTCGTACTGTCGGAGATTATCTTAAATATGCTCTCTCTAAAAATTATATTTCCGAAAAAGATTTATATACAACCGATAAAATTGTTCTTGAAAAAATAGAACCTTGCATTAAGAATGATTCGCAACTAAACTTGTTATTTGAAAGAATGAATAATAAAATGGGTTTTAAAAATGATCCAAACGATTATGATGAGAAGGTATTTTGTAAATCACGAGTTATTGATCCACTCTGTTTACATAACGGAGAAATAAAGAGAGTTTCTGAAATAGATTCAGGTTGGGCTGATGTAATTAAGTTAGAATCAAAACCAAAGGAATATTTTTTAAAGTTTGATAAATAATTTTTATGCCCGACGACCAAAATTTAACCCAAAACCCAATTTCTGAAGAAAACTCTATTCCAGCAAGCCCTCAAGAGCCTATGGCGGATACACCTGTTTCTACACCAGATCCTACCCCTGCCGAAATGCCCCTAGAAGCCCCAGAAACCTCTATAAACGCAGATATACCCATTTCCCTCAATAATGATAATCCCCAAAATGAGCCTATTTCGACCCCTAACCCTGAAGAAGTGAAACCCGAAGAATTGCCAGCCGAAGGCGGAAAAATCGAGGGAATAACTCCTGTTTTATCTGAACCTTTGCAAACCCCTGAACCCCGAACGGCTCAAATACCAGTAAATGAGCCCTTCGGGAATACTCAGGACAAGCCGTTGGAATCTGTGCCAGTTTCAACCCCGCAACCACAATCAGTTTCCGATCCGATTTTTGCTGAACCGCAACAAAATAAAATTTCTCTCGCCCGCGAGCTTCTTGTAAAAGCTAGAAACATGATTCAGTTTCGAAAAAGAAAAAAGCTGGATCGTGTGATGTCTTTGTTTCTCCAACGCTCTAAAATTACAAACGACGAAGTCGAAAAGTTTTTGCACGTGTCTGATGCAACTGCAACTCGATATCTCTCACAACTAGAAAAGGAAGGAAAAATTAAACAGAGCGGAAAAACTGGAAAAGCGGTTTCGTATTCCAGAATTTAATCTGAATTTTTTTTGGGGAGTGATTCTCGCGTGCACGCACGGGTGGGTAGGCTCGCGCGTACTCGCGCGAGCTGGGGCAAGCACGAGTATTTCGCCTCGGGCATTTCCGCTAGGGTGTCCATGACTAAAGGACGAGTGCCTGACCCGAATTGAAATCCAGAAATCGAAAGCGAAAGCGACACACTAAACACAATATTGAAAAACGTAGAGTGGGGATGGCGAGGGCAGACTCCGCCAGCAGGCGGAGAGCCCGACCCGGGGAGAGGAAACTTCCTCTCCCCAAGAAGCGCGGGAAACCGAACGGCTCATTTCCTGGTATTTGAGCCGTTCCGGTTTTCCCGCTCATAGGCATCTAGGCACTCGTAGCCCTAGCGGAAATGCCCGAGGCGGATGCCGAGGGTGCACTCTCAAAACTCTCAATAACCACCAAAATAGAAAAATGGTATAATGCCCGAGACAATGTTTTGAATTTTGAATTTGAATTTCTCCTGCGGGCAGAATTCGGAATCTCGCCAAAAGACACAGCCGAGGAAAATGGAAATCTAAATCCCCAAAATATTTGTTTCCATTTTCCGAGTCCGTTTGAATTAGCACATTAGTAGAGCGTGGTAGAAATATTGAAGAAAAGAAAAAAGTGGAGCGTAAACCTTGGTTCGCTTGGAAACTTTTACAAATTTCTGCTAAAGTAGGTTCTAGCGGTATCGTAAAGGTACTCCCTCGGTCGTAGATCTACGGGCGAGACCAGCCGATGTAGCTCAGCTTGCCCCGCCTGAGCTAGGCGGGGTGAAGTAGAGCATAGGCCGATGTAGCTCAGTTGGTAGAGCATCGCTTTCGTAAAGCGAGGGTCGACAGTTCAATCCTGTCCATCGGCTCCGCAATAAAAATATCATGGACAAAGAAAAAGATAAAAATGAAATAGAAAATGAGATAGAAAGACTTGAGGTGCAAATGCTTGCGCCGGATTTTTGGAGTGATAAAGCTAAAGCTCAGAATATTTTGAAAGAAATTTCCGATTTGAAAAATAAAAAAGAAGGCTTAGGAAAATACGATAAAGGTAACGCAATTATCACTATAATTTCCGGTGCGGGTGGGGATGATGCCGAAGATTTTTCGAGCATGCTTCTCTCAATGTATATGAAGTATGTGAATAAAAAGGGATGGGATATTTCTTTTATTCATGAACACAAGAATGATCATAATGGATACAGGAATGTATCTTTTGAAATAAAGGGGAAAAACCCGCCTAGACTCGGCGAGGCTGGTGTTTATGAAACGCTAAAGAACGAGGGAGGGGTGCATCGTCTTGTGCGGATTTCGCCTTTTAACGCGAAAAAATTAAGACATACTTCTTTTTCCTTGGTTGAAGTTTTACCTAAGTTTTCTAAACTTGAAGAACATGATATCGTGATACCCGATGCTGATTTGAAAATTGAATTTGCGCGTTCTTCGGGTCCAGGGGGACAAAATGTTAACAAGAGGGAAACAGCTGTTCGTATAGTTCATATCCCTACGGGAATTTCTGTTCACGCATCCGGAGAACGTAGCCAAGAGCAAAATCGTGAACAAGCTATGGCAATTCTCCGAGCGAAAATTTTCAAAAAGGCCCAAGAAGAAAAAAAATCAGTGGAAGAAAGTATGAAAATAAATAAAGGTACAGAGATAGAATGGGGAAATCAGATTCGCTCATATGTGTTGCATCCGTATAAAATGGTCAAAGATCATAGGACTGAAGCTGAAACTTCAAATATTGACGCTGTTTTAGATGGAGGACTTGATATTTTCATTGAGGCAGAAAAGAATTTGTGATAGAATGTAATGGAAGCGAAAGTAATTTTTAAAATGCAATCTATCTAGCAAAGCTTTGCTAGCGAACTACTCGTCAATCAAGAAAATAATAAATAGAGTACTATTTTTATTTTCTAATTTCCTGTGCAAGGCATTTTAAAAACTCTTTCGTTTCCATTTAACATGATTTATTTCAACAATGTTTCAAAAGCTTATAGAGATGGGTTAGCATTAGACGATGTTACTTTTACAATCGTCGCTGGAGAGTTTGTCTCTATTGTCGGACATTCAGGCGCTGGCAAGACGACTCTCACTAAAATGATTTTAGCAGATGAAAATCCTTCAGGTGGGACAGTTTTTTTTGAATCCATCAATGTGCATAAATTAAAAAGCAAAGACTTGACCAAGCTCCGTAGGCGCATCGGAGTGGTATTTCAAGATTTCAAATTATTGCCAAATAAAACCGCTTACGAAAATATCGCTTTTGCGATGGAAGCAGTCGGCAAGACTGACGAGGAAATAGCCTCTGATGTTCCACATGTTTTAGAATTAGTTGATTTAAGCCATCGTCTTTTTCACTTTCCAAATCAAATGTCTGGAGGCGAACAGCAGAGGCTCGCTATCGCTCGCGCTATTATCAATCAGCCCGAGCTTATCATCGCCGATGAGCCGACGGGGAATTTGGATCCGATAAATACGCATGAAATAGTGCAAATTTTAAAAAAAATAAATGATTTGGGCACTACGGTGATCTTAGCCACCCACAATCGCGGAGTGATCGATTCGATCGGCAAGAGAGTTATTACAATGGAAAATGGCAAAGTTATTCGAGATACGAAGAATGGGAAATGAATGATATAATAGACGTGGAATGACTTTTTATCAGGTCCTCGGTTCTCTGGGGCCCCGCGCCCCAGCCAGACCGTTCTAAAAAGTCATTCCACGTCTATTAAAATAACATGACAGAATTAAAAAGAATTATCAAAGCTGGATTTATAAACTTTACCCGAGGTGGGTTGGTCTCTTTTGCAGCCGTTTTAGTGGTTACGATTACTCTTTCTGTTGTCACTTCCATTATTTTGTTGCAGGCGGTGCTGTATTCTTCACTCAGCACCATAAAAGACAAAGTGGATGTCGCGATTTATTTTACTGTAGATGCGCCCGAAAACAGGATTATGCTCTTGAAAGAATCTCTCTTGAAACTGCCAGAAGTGGCAAGCGTTTCCTATACCAGTAGTGAAGAAGCGTTAAGGCTTTTCCGCGCTCGCCATGAAAACGATTACCCGACAATCGCTGCTCTCGACGAGATAGGTAGCAATCCGCTTGGCGCTTATTTGAATGTCAAAGCGCGGGAGATTTCTCAATATGAAAGTATCGCGAATTTCATGAAAGGGGACAATGCTTTGGTTTTAGGCTCAGCCAATATCATAGATAAAGTAAATTATTATAAAAATAAGTTAGTGATAGACCGACTGAACTCCATAATATCTGGCGCGCAGAAGCTCGGATTCCTTGTTACGTTGATTTTAGTAATTATTTCTATTATTATCACTTTCAACACAATCCGGCTGACTATTTTTATCGCTAAAGAAGAAATCGGTGTCATGCGTCTTGTGGGAGCTTCTAAAATGCGCGTTCAGGGGCCTTTCATGATTGAAGGAGCAATTTATGGCGTTATCGCTACCATCATAACACTAGTCATCTTTTTGCCGATTACTGCATGGCTCGGGCGCAATATGACGAATTTTTTAGGGTTTGATGTTTACAACTACTACATTTCAAATTTCTTTCAAATTTTTGCAATTATTTTATTATCAGGTATACTCTTTGGAGTGATTTCAAGTTTCTTGGCGGTCAGAAGATATTTGGATAAGTAAGGTATTACACAATAAAACATGTCAAAAAAACAAACAAAATATATTTTTGTGGCGGGGGGAGTTATGTCTAGTGTCGGCAAAGGCGTTGCGGCCGGTTCTATAGGCAGAATTCTTCAAGCTCGAGGTCTAAAAGTTACTGCTCTCAAAATCGATCCTTATGTAAACGTTGATGCTGGCACGATGAATCCCACCGAACACGGTGAGGTTTTTGTTTTGGATGACGGGATGGAGTGTGATCAAGATATGGGTAATTATGAGAGATTTATGGGAGCCAATCTTGACCGAGACAATTACATGACAACGGGTAGTATATATCTTGAAGTTATTCAAAAAGAAAGAAATCTGGAATATGGTGGAAGATGCGTCCATGTGGTGCCGGATATACCTCTTGAGGTTATTTCGAGAATTCAAAAGGCGGCAAAGAAAGCAAGCTCGGATGTAGTGATTATCGAAATTGGGGGAACTATCGGTGACTATCAAAATGTTCTTTTTCTCGAGGCGGTGCGAATGCTTAAATTTACAAATCCAAAAGACGTCTTACTCGCTCTCGTTACTTATGTACCGACTATTGGTGGAGGAGGTAATGAACTAAAAACGAAGCCTACCCAACACGCTGTGCGTTATTTGAATAGTTGCGGATTGCATCCGGATTTAGTTCTGGCTCGAGCGCCTGTTTTGATCGACGATAAGCGCAAAGAAAAATTGGAATTTATGTGTGGTTTAGAAAAGGGAAGCATTATGTCCGCTCCGGATGTGAAAAATATTTATGAAATTCCTATAAATTTTGAAGATGAAGGTTTGACTGATTGGCTTCTTAAAAAACTCAATCTCAAACCAAAACAACACGATTTGAAAGAGTGGAGAGCGATGGTTTCCAAAATTAAAAATGCCACCAAACCAGTCCGTGTCGGTGTTGTCGGCAAGTATTTCAGTACCGGAGAATTTGTATTGGAAGATTCATATATCTCGGTTTTAGAAGCTATTAAACACGCAGCTGGATCTTTAAACACCAAACCGGAAATAGAATGGATTGATGCAGAACAGTTTGAAAAGAATCCGAAATCCTTAAAAGAATTAGACCAATTCAATGGCATAATCGTGCCTGGTGGTTTCGGTAGTCGGGGGATAGAAGGTAAAATTTCAGTAATTAAATACTGTCGCGAAAACAAGATTCCTTATTTTGGCCTGTGCTACGGAATGCAACTCGCAGTGACTGAATTTGCGCGACATGTGGTAGGCATGACAGATGCAAACACGACAGAAATAAATCCTGAGACTTCTCATCCAGTTGTCGATATCATGCCGGAGCAAAAAAAGAACCTGAAAGAAAAAAATTTTGGCGCGACGATGCGTTTGGGCGCTTATCCCGCAAATCTTAAAAAGGGGAGTATCGCTTTCAATGCATATAATGTTTCTGAAATTTCTGAACGTCATCGTCACCGCTACGAAGTAAATCCGGAATACATAGAACAAATACAAAAAGCTGGTTTGGTTTTTTCTGGAACTTCACCAGATGGAAGACTGATGGAAATTGCCGAGCTTCCTAAAAAAGATCATCCATTTTTCTTGGGCACTCAATTTCATCCGGAGTTAAAATCCAGACCGCTAAATCCGCATCCTCTTTTTGTGGCTTTCATGAAGGCTTGCGTTGCAAAGAAAAAATAAGCTTAGAGTTTTAAATCTAATAGCCACTTCAGAAAAAGTTTCACTTCGTTCTGATTTTTCATGTACCATTTTGCGGTACTGGTATTAGATTTTCCTACTCTGATAGTGATTCCCTTTGAAAGGGCATAGAATGCATCCTCATCTGTTTTACTGTCACCAATATAGATTGGCTTAAATTTGATTTTGTTTTTTTTGTTTAAGTATTTTAAGGCCAGTCTAGCTATGTCACCTTTCGTCCAATTTAAGCTAGGGACTATATCAATAGTTTCCTTATCGTGAAAAATTTTAATCACTGGTCTTTTTCTAACGTTTTTTAAAAATTTTTTTAACCATTTTTTAAAAAATTTCTTATCTTTAACTGGCATTAAATGATAATGAAAAGTTACCGAGTATTTTTTTTCTTCTATTATCAACGATGGGTAAGTGTCTTTTATTTTTTTTAGAGTTTCATGAAATTGTTCGAGTTGATCTGTTATAAGTTTTGGTAATATTTTATTTTTTAATTTCCCATCAAAATTCCACTCTAAACCATGACTAGCGCCATAGATGAAATTATTAACACCAACTTTTTTTATTATTACATTAAATGAACGTCCAGTGATGATAACAACCGGAAATACTTTGTTAATTTTTTTTAAAATACTTCGAGTCTCTTTTGTAATATAGGCATTTTCAGGTTTTTTCACGATGGGAGATATGGTGCCATCAAAATCAAGCAAAAGAGCAATGTTTTTGTAATTTTTAATTACACCTTCTATTTCATGTAATCTGGAGAATATGTACTTCATTAGTTTTAAAGTTCAACTATAGCTTTGAGAAGTTCCGCTGCCCAGCGATAAATATTGTAGTTTTTTACGCTACTTCTCATAGTTTTCATTCTTCTGGTTTGTTCTACGGGTGCCATAATAATTCCTTTATATATAGCATCACCAATTTCTTTTGTACTATAAGGATTAATAATTAAAGCACCTTTAAGGTCATAAGAAGCACCGGTAAATTGACTTAAAATGAGTACCCCCAGCTCATCGTTTCTTTCTGCTACGTATTCTTTAGAAACTAGATTCATACCGTCATGTAAAGAAGTAACAACACAAACGTTTGCTAATTTATAAAGTGAGTTGATATCTGGGTGACTGTATTGAATCATTTCAAGAACAATGGGTTGCCATTCCTTTGTTCCGAATTTTTTATTGATTCGTTCTGCTTCTCGAGAAACGAGTTCTTTATATTCAAGATACTTTTCAATTTCAGAACGACAAGGTGATGCAATTTGTAGAAAAGTAAAATGTTCACGATACTCCGGATGATTTTCAAGAAAATACTCAATACCTTTAAACCGTTCAGGAATTCCTTTAGCATAATCAAGTCTATCCACTCCGAGTCCTATAAATTTTGTTTTAATTTTTAGATTACTTAGTATTTTTTTACCTGGTAAAGTGGCGTTCTCAGAATCTTGTTCTTTGGTAAAATCAACTCCAGTAGGGAATGATCTGATATATGAGGTGTGTTCGTCTTGAGTAATAGCGAATTTGTCAAAATCTATAAGTGACTCGACATTCTTTCCGACTGTGTCAATAAAATTATTTCCGAACTGTTGTGTATGAAAACCTATAACATCAGCACCAAGCATCCCTGTAAGAATTTCTTTTCTTTGTGGACAAATACTAAAAGCTTCTGCACTTGGCCATGGAGTATGCCAAAATATACCAATTCGTGCATCTGGACGACTTTTTTTGATCATTTGTGGCAAAAGGGTAAAATGATATTCGTTAACGATTATGATTGGTCTTTGAACATTTTTTATTTCAGAAAGCAGTATTTTCGCAAATTTTCCATTAACTTTTTTATACTCAATCCAATCTTCTTCCTTAAATATTGGTCTAGTGTGAGTGTTTAAACAAAGTGGGTATAGTCCCTCTGCTGAATAACTTTTATTGTATCCCTGTTCTTCTTTGTCGGTAAGCCAAACTCTTTTTAAAGTATATTTTGGATTATCGGGAGGAACTTTAATAGTGTCATTTTCGTCTACTGTTTCTTTGTCGGCATCACCACTGCCGTGAGCAATCCACATTCCTCCACAAGCTTCCATCAGTGGTTCAAGAGCCGTTAGAACTCCACCTGCTTGAGAGAAGTAATAGATACCATCTTTTCCTTTTTTGTGTGTATATGGTTCTCCCTTGAAGACTAGAAAAACTTTCTGGTCTTTCAAATACGCTTTTACAAATTCTTTTAATCGTTCCGCTGTCCATGGAGTATCAAGTTTTTCTAAGCGCATTCGCGCTTCTTCGCTGGCTGACGATCGCGCTTGGAGCAGACTATTTGTCATGTGGGTGATCTCTTTCGCTAAAGGTTTGAAGAAGGAATATTTCGCTGTATCTTTAAAGATTTCATTTTTTCCACCCATGCGGATTTTTTTGATGGAGTCGACTAGACGAACGACTTGGCGGAAAACAAAGAATCTGAGGATTATAAAAATAGTGATTGAGAATATTATTATTTGAACTATCAATCTTATTAGATTTCCTCTCCAAATTTCACCAATGGTTGTATTTATATATCCCGCATTTTGCACGATCATCAAGGCTCCCAAAATACTGCCCTCATCATTGTGCAATGGATCGACAAATACGTATCGCGATTCTCCGTCCGCGTCAAAAAAATCACTCTTTGGTGTGTTGCTGTCCATGGCGTCAGAAATTGATTTTGTATTTTCAATTATTGTTTTTGGCAATCCTGAAGAAGTTGCCAGGAGCGTCCCCTTGTTGTCATAAAGGGCGATTCCTGCCAATCGTTCACGGTTAGCGAACTTGTTAACGATTTTTTGCAGAGATGTTTGGAGAGTTGCTTCTCCAGAATTGACATACGAAGGTTCCACCGATTCTTTTAGACTATCAGCTAAAAGTGAAGCTCGTTGTTCCAGGTTGATAGTCAACGTTGCGCGCTCTTCATTGACTTGTTTGAGGTTAAGAAAAAATGAAACTACAGCCACGGTCACCACCACACTACCGATGATAGCGAAAATATATCTCATTTGAGTATTTTAATACAAGTTCACTGATAAATCAAGGGGGAAGATTAAAGAAGCAAGAAATATTCGCAATATTTAGAAAGAAAATAAAAATACAAAATAATACATAAAAATGCTATTATTATGGCTATGGCTCATTATGCAGAAAACAGGAAAGCGCATTTTAATTATGAGATCTTGGAAAAATACGAAGCCGGTATTGAACTTTTGGGTTCCGAGGTGAAGTCTGTGCGAGGGGGACAAATGTCTCTAGAGGGAGCTTTTGTCATCATCCGCGGGGGCGAGTCATTTTTAATCAATGCCAATGTCCCGCCTTATCAAGCTAAAAATGCGCCAAAGGATTACGACGCGCTTCGCAATCGAAAACTTTTGCTTACAAAAAAAGAAATTGTCGAACTTGCAGGAAGTGAGAAGAATAAAAGTTTGACAATTGTGCCAATTTCAGTGTATAATAAAGGTAGGAAAATCAAAATAGAAATCGCTTTAGTTAAAGGCAAGAAGAAATTTGATAAACGAGAGACACTCAAGAAACGCGATACTGATCGCGAGCTTAGACGCGAGATGAGGGGAAAAGAATAAAGAACATTGACAAAAAAATATTAAAACATCAACTTTTTCCGGTACGGATTTTTTGAAGCTTAAAAAATCCTGAAGTTTTCGCGCCGTCGCGCTCAAAACCCCTCCAAAAGTTATGTTTTAATATTTTCATAAAACATGGGGATGCAAGGCATAGACAGTTGGACTTTTGTCATTGATGCATACTGAGAATGGACGTAATCTCGTAAAAATTCGTCCAATAGCTTAATTGCAAAATTAGCTTCCAAAGTGAAAGCGGCAGTCTCTCCATACTTCGGTATGAATGACTTTGCTTTCGCTTCAGTTTCCGCTTCGGCGTAACTGATGTCTCTCTTATAGACTTCCGATATATAAGGGCAGGCACAATATTATCGGGATAGGAGAAAGACTGTTCTGACTTTCTTTCGAAACAAAGGAACTCGATTAAAAAATATTTGGCTCGTTTAAGAATTTTTTAATTTAAACAAAAAAGCGCGCTATGTATGTAGACTTCTTTACAAAAACCTTCTGCACGGGGATTCGATTTCCCCCATCTCCACCAAAATTTTACTATCTAAACTGATTTCTCTTTTTAGATTTTTTATGTTAATCTATACGCATGGATTTTAATTTTTTGAACAAAAAAGGCACGCAAAATAAAGGCAAAAAGCCGAAAAGAGAAGTTAATTTTGGGGGAAGTATTGCCGGAACAATATTTATCTTTATGCTCATCACGGCAGTATATTTGATAGTTTCTGATAGTGGAAAGGTTATTCCAGAGATTTCGATTTCAGATTTAGCAAAAAGCGTATCGGTGGGGGAGGTGAAAAAGATCTTAGTTGAAGGAGACAAGCTGACGATTACTTATAAAAATGATGAAATTAAAAAATCCAAAAAAGAAATCAGCTCTGCTCTCTCACAGACGCTTTTCAATTACGGCGTAACAAGTGAGGCGCTCGGAAAAACAGAAATTGAAATAAAAGATGAAGGCGGATTTATGTTTTTATTTTTAAATGCTCTTCCATTCCTATTGCCGATTGTTTTTATTTTACTTTTTTTCTGGTATTTATCGCGACAGGTCAAAGGCGCCGGCATGCAAGCGCTTTCCTTCGGCCAATCCAAAGCGCGCATCACTGATCCGAATGACAAGAACAATAGAGTGACTTTCAAAGATGTGGCTGGATGCAAGGAGGCAAAAGAAGAATTAAAAGAAATTGTTGATTTTCTAAAAAGCCCAAAGAAATTTTTAGATATTGGCGCGAGGATTCCAAAAGGTGTGATTTTGACAGGAGCTCCGGGCACAGGAAAGACATTGCTTGCAAGAGCAGTAGCAGGGGAAGCCGGCGTGCCATTCTTTCATCTGTCTGGAAGTGAATTCGTGGAAATGTTTGTGGGTGTCGGCGCTTCTCGAGTGCGGGATCTTTTCAAAATGGCCAAAAAAGCCGCTCCAGCGATAATCTTTGTGGATGAAATAGATGCCATTGGGCGCACGCGCGGAGGAGGCTTTGGTGGTGGTAATGATGAGCGTGAGCAAACGTTAAATCAAATATTGGTTGAGATGGACGGTTTTGAACCGAACGATAAAGTTATAGTAATGGCTGCGACCAACAGGCCGGATGTTCTAGACCCGGCGCTTATCCGCCCCGGCCGTTTTGATAGAAAAGTATTACTGGATTTGCCTGATCGCGCTGATCGTGAAGAAATATTAAAAATTCATGCGGTTAAAAAACCTCTTGCAGAGGATATCAATTTAAAATTGATCGCTGAACGAACTCCGGGATTCTCGGGCGCTGATTTGTATTCACTGATGAATGAAGGTGCGATCTTGGCAGCTCGAGAGAATCGAAAAAAAGTTTTTCAATTTGATTTGATTCGAGCTATTGAAAAAGTAATGCTTGGTCCCGAACGTAAAAGTCATTTGCTTTCCAAAAAAGAAAAAGAAATTACTGCCTATCATGAGGCTGGTCACGCCCTTGTGGCTTCGGTGTTGCCTTATGCAGATCCTGTGCACAAAGTTTCAATCATTGCGCGAGGAAATGCGGGAGGGTATACCTTAAAGTTGCCACTTGAAGAGCGACGTTTACAATCTAAAAAAGAATTTATTGATGACATTGCAATGTCACTCGGAGGATATGTGGCAGAACAAATAATATTCGGAGACATAACTACCGGTCCTTCTAGCGATTTACAAGTAGCGACGAATTTAGCGCGAGCAATGGTTACGCGATGGGGAATGTCTGATGTAATCGGTCCAGTAGCGCTCGTCGGTGGAGGGGGTAGAGTTCAATACAATGAAACTCCAGAAAAAGAATATTCTGAAAATGTTTCTGCCAAAGTCGATGCTGAGGTTTCTAGAATAATCAGTGATGGGATAAAATCTGCCGAAAAAGTATTGATTGAGCACCGGAAAGCTTTTGATGCTATCGCGCAGAAGCTCATTGAAGTTGAAACTTTAGAACAGAAAGAATATGAAAATATACTAACCCTGCACGGTATAATGTTGAAGAAGAAAGAGATCATAACTCCATCCGAGATTTCTTAGGTTGTTATTATGTGCTATAATAAAGACATTATTAGTTTAATCAGCCGCCTGTGCGACAAAAGCTCTGGCGAGCCAAAGAAAAAATATGGCAGATTTAAAAGCTTTGTGTATGAAGTGTAGAAATGCGGAGAATAAGCCGACAATGCAGGTGATGAAGAATGTAAAAGTGGAAGAAAAGAACGGCAGATATTCCGCAAAAGGACAATGCAGTGTTTGTGAGGGCAATCAATTCAAATTTATGTCCAAAGCAGACGCTGAGGCAATGAAATAATTAGTAATTTAAAAAAATTATGAAGTTTTTGTTTTGGATTCTTGTAATATATCTTGTAGTAATCGTTTTTCTTGCGCTTACCCTTGATCACAAATTGTTTTTAGGGAATATGGGGATCTGGGCGTTTCTGTTTTTGTATTGGGTTTCTAATGTTGCAGGTTCGCACTAAACATTATTAATTAATTTAAGCCGCCTATGCTAAAGCTATGGCGAGCCAAGCAATAAATTTATGGCAAAAGGAGACGGACATAGAAAAGAGAAGAAGAAACCAAAGAAAAATAAGTAGCAAAATAAGTATAAAAAAGCCCCTATTTTTGGGGCTTTTTTATACTTGACTTATATATTCCCTTAGCATATACTTGCTTCAGCGTCTTTCCTTTGTTGGAATGACGTTTTAATTTCCGCCAGGGGCGGATAAATAACTCTCTTTGACAATAGAATGAATTATTGAGAACAGGTGCAAGTCTGTTCTGTTTTTTTGAGTAAGCCCCGACGTAAAGTCGGGGTCCCGACCCTGAAATTTAATTTAGGCGTCGGGATAGAAATAATTTTTAGAGCAAAAGATTGAACTCTAACAAGTAACAAAAATAATACTGAGGAGCGCAAGCGACGGATGTACTGTTTTTTGTTTTGTTTCGTTCCTAAATCAAAATGCTTTGCATTTTGATCGGACGATCCGCCTTTGGCGGATTTAGTCTGTAACTTTTATTTAGAGTTTGATCCTAGCTCAGGATGAACGCTGGCGGCGTGGATAAGGCATGCAAGTCGAACGGATTTTTCAAAATCGGAGATGCGATTATATCAAGTCAAAGGTCGTGAAAAATTAGTGGCGAACGAGGTAGTAATACATAGGAACTTCCCCAAGAGTCGTGAATAATTCGTCGAAAGACGGACTAATACACGATGGTCCCTGAGGCTTCGGCCGATGGGTAAAGTTTTAACGCTCTTGGAAAGGCCTGTGCGATATCAGCTAGTTGGCGGTGTAATAGACCACCAAGGCTATGACGTCTAGGGGAGGTGAGAGCCTGACCCCCACCGATGGTACTGAGACACGGACCATACACCTACGGGTGGCTGCAGTCGAGAATCTTCCACAATGGACGAAAGTCTGATGGAGCGACGCCGCGTGATTGATGAAGTCCCTCTGGGACGTAAAGATCTTTTATGAGGGAAGAAGTTTATTGACTGTACCTCATGAATAAGAGGCTCCTAATCTCGTGCCAGCAGGAGCGGTAATACGAGAGCCTCGAGCGTTATCCGGAATTATTGGGCGTAAAGGGTGCGTAGGTTGTTCTGTTAGTCTTTTGTCAAAGCCCCGGGCTTAACCTGGGATATGCGAAAGAAACGGCAGAACTTGAAAGTGTGAGAGGTATATGGAACTCATGGTGTAGGGGTGAAATCCGTTGATATCATGGGGAACACCAAATGCGAAGGCAATATACTGGCGCATATTTGACACTGAAGCACGAAAGCGTGGGTAGCGAATGGGATTAGATACCCCAGTAGTCCACGCCCTAAACGATGATCTCTCGCTATTCGGAGTATCGACCCTCTGAGTGGCTTAGCTAACGCGTTAAGAGATCCGCCTGGGAAGTACGGCCGCAAGGCTAAAACTCAAAGGAATAGACGGGGACTTGCACAAGCAGTGGATTATGTGGTTTAATTCGATGGTAAACGAAGAACCTTACCAGGGTTAGAAATCCTAGTGAAATCCTTAGGAAACTTTGGACCTCGCAAGACTCTAGGACAGGTGATGCATGGCCGTCGTCAGTTCGTGGTTTGAATTGTACCCTTAAGTGGGCTAACGAACGCAACCCTCGTTGTGTGTTACAAGTGTCACACGAGACCGCCCCCGACAAAGTTTTTGATTCATCAAGTTGATGCAATCGAAAGTTTCGTCGGGGGAGGAAGGAGAGGATGACGCCAGGTCAGCATGTCCCTTTGATACCCTGGGCTACACACATAATACAATCGCCATTACAACGCGTTGCGACGAGGTAACTCTGAGCTAATCGTTTAAAAATGGCGTCAGTTCGGATTGGAGGCTGCAACTCGCCTCCATGAAGCTGGAATTGCTAGTAATCGCAGGTCAGCTAAACTGCGGTGAATACGTTCTCAAGTCTTGTACTCACCGCCCGTCAAGTCAAGGGAGCCGGGAATACCCGAAGTCTCCACATAAGTGGGGCCTAAGGTAAGCTCGGTGACAGGGACTAAGTCGTAACAAGGCACGGGTAGCGGAAGCTGCTCGTGGAATAATTCAATTTGAAAACTGTCCCAATTTTTATTTATAAAAATTGAGGATCCCGCCATAGGCGGGATCCTGGTCTCGCCCCGCGAGACTGGACTAATTGAGTCGGTATTGTGTCGCTCAATTGACGACACAATAGTCTAAGTATGTTGTGGACTTAAAGAAACATATTGACAGAGAGGAAAGACTCTTAAGTTAAAAAGAACGAAACAAAACAAAGAACAGTTCACCCCGCCATGGCGGGGCAAGCAAACAAAAATACCTCGCGCAAGCGGGGTATTTTTGTTATAATTTTATTGTGCAAGAGACAAAATCTAAATCTAAAAAAGATAGTGCCAAAAAGAGAGTTGGAATATTACGTGGTGGAGTGGGGGCACATTATACAACGTCTCTCAAGCGTGGCGGAGATATTATTTCCCATATTTTTGAAAATTTAGGAGATAAATATAAAGTAGTTGATATTTTGATTGATAAAGATCACATTTGGCATCTCGGTGGACTACCTATAAGTCCTAGCGATCTAGCTCATAGAGTAGACGTGGTATGGAATACAACGCTTCCTAGTTACTCAAATATTTTAGAAAGTTTATCTATTCCAAATATTGGAGTCAGTGCTTTCTCTCACACTTTGGAAAACAGCAAAGAAATGCTTCGTGAACATATGAAAAAAAAGGGAATTTCCATGCCTCGGTCTGTTGTTTTACCTCTTTATCAAAAAGATTTTGACGGATCGCGTGAGAGATATGCAATCAAAAAAGCGAAAGAAGTTTTTGAAAAGTTTGGATCACCTTGGATTATCAAATCCGCCTGGGCTGACGCCAGTCGAGACCGGTCTTTTACCCCCGACGCAAACATGGCTGTACATTTAGCTCATACATTTAATGAGTTGGTGGCGGGGATAGAAGACGGTGTGAACCATGAAAAAAGTATTTTAGTTGAAGAATTTATTGCGGGTAAAGTTGCTTCTGTCCATTCTGTCGCGAATTTTCGTGGAGAAAATGTTTATACTTTTCCTTTGAACAATTTTTTCACCAATTTTTCTCAGAATGAAAAGGAAAAAATAAATGCTCTTGCAAAAGATTTACATACGCATATAGGCGCTGAACATTATTTAAAATTAGATTTTATTTTGACTCCCAGGGGTAAAGTTTATCTCTTGGAATTTGAATCTACACCCAATTTGAAATTACATTCGCATTTTTCGCAAGCCTGCAACTCCGTTGGCGCAAAAATGCACGAAGTGGTAGAACATATAATAGAACAAGTTTAACATGGGCATGTGGCGCCCGCCTGCTTTCGCCTAAGCGAAGCGATGGCGGGCGGGTATTGGTATAGAATTTGCCGAAGTGGCGTAATTGGTAAACGCGCTGCGTTCAGGACGCAGTGAGGGCAACCTCGTAAGGGTTCAACTCCCTTCTTCGGCACCACGGGCCGTAGCCCCGCACCAAAGCAAAGCTTGGTACGGGGTAAATATACCGGGGTATAGTGTAACGGCTAACATACATGATTCGGGTTCATGTGATTCTGGGTTCGAATCCCAGTACCCCGACAATCGAGTTCGACCTGTCCCGTACGAAGCCAAAGGCTTTCGTTCGGGATTCTCGACGGCCCGACATTGCTTTGTCATTTTTTGGGGTTTATAATATGAGATATGAAGAAAGTGGTAAAGGATAAATTTAAAAACGAAGAAATGAAGCATTATTTAGATGCTTCTGCTGAGATATACAATGAAAACCTAAAGGGAATAAGGGAAGGTTCGATTATTACGAACAGAAAACTAGATGGCATCACAGAAACTTTAGCTAAGCATACAAAAAAATTAGATTCACATTCAGAAATGATGGGAACCTTAATGGAAGATATGACAGTAGTCAAAGAAGATCTGTCTGTAATAAAAAGCGATTTAAAAAGAAAAGTTGATTATGATGATTTCTTATCTTTAGTGAAAAGAGTTCAAAAGATAGAGGCAAAGTTATGAATTATAAATAAACTAATTTTTTTATTAAAATGAAAAGAACACTATTTGTCTCACTGACTGTAATTATCATTTTAGGATTAGGTTTAATAATATTTTTTCATTATAACAAACCTGATCTTATAATTGAGAATATAGTAACTAAACCACCTGGAATATTAGATGTATCTATTAAAAATATAGGGAGGCAAGATGTAGTTGGAAGAGTCTATCTTTGTCTGATTGATACTGGTAGTTACAAAAACAAAGGGAAAAATCTACAGGACACGCCATGTGATCATGCAGAATTAGTAAACATGGATCTCAAAGGTCAACCAGGAGATGTATTGCCGATAAAGAAGGACGAAACACTAAGTTTTTCAGTTTATGGATATAGTTACTTTGGTCCCATATATGCTTATATAGATAAATCAAGTGAGGTGTCTAGCACTAATTTAGTATTAGAATCTAATGAAGGCAATAATTTATTTATTTTAAAATAACAAGTAACCAAATTGTTTTTATCTGTAGCGGGTGGTCGCACTCACATAGGCACATATGTTGGAGTTTCGCCATCACCCGCTTCAAATGAAAATAATTGAAAACCCTTCACCAAAATTTTGGTGAAGGGTTTTGTTTTTCGTACATTATAAAAATTTTAGAGTCCGAATATTTTTCTGCTGAAAAATTTCTCAAGACTCGCGCCGTCGCGCTCCGTAGCCTCTAAAATCTTTACAATGTACTCAAACTTGAATTTGACTTATCCACAGTTTTGTTTAAAAAAGTATTGTTTTACATTTTAATAAGGAACATAATTAAAGTGTTTTCGCAATAGAAATTTAAGGTCGTCTTTTATTGCAAACTATTTAGAAAATTAATTTATAAATACTATGGCAAAAAAAAGAAAGAAAGCAGTAAAGAAGGGAAAGAAGCGAACAGCAAAAAAAGGAAAGAGAAAAGCTACAAAGAGACGAAGATAGTTTCAGTTTAAAAAGATCCCGCTACGGCGGGGTTTTTTTGTTTCTTACCCCGCACTGAGCTTCGCTCTAGTCTTGGGTTGTGCTAATATATAAAAATGTCTTTATTTAGTAAAATATTTGGCAATGAGAGTTCAAAATTCATTGCAGATACAAAGAAAACATTAGCTGAAATCAACGTTTTAGAAGCGGATATTTCGAGATTGGCGGACGAGGATTTTCCAAAGAAAACCCAAGAATTTAAGGATAGATTGGTAAAAGGAGAGACTTTAGATGACATATTGCCAGAGGCTTTTGCGCTCGTGCGAGAGGCGGCCAAAAGGAATTTGGGCGAGAGACATTATGACGTCCAATTGATCGGAGGACTTGCTCTTCATAATGGGAAAATTGCCGAGATGAGAACTGGTGAAGGAAAAACTTTAGTAGCAGTATTGCCGGCATATTTGAATGCGCTCACGGGCGAGGGTGTGCATATCGTCACGGTGAACGATTATCTTTCTCGTATTGGTGCAGTCCTGATGGGGCAAGTTTATAATTTTTTAGGTTTAAGTGTTGGTGTAATCAATTCAAATAACGTTTCATATTTATATGATGAGGAACATATTGGAAAGAAGGCTAAATCCAGCGAAGCTGGATCGCCCGACAATTCAGAAGAATTGTTTAGGGAAGATAAAGAGCGAGACACCATTGGAGAATTTAAAGTTGTTTATGATTTTCTGAAACCATGTTCAAGAAAAGATGCATATAAGGCGGATGTGACTTACGGCACAAATCATGAATACGGTTTCGATTATCTGCGTGATAATCTAGCGACATCTGTAGAAAATTTAGTACAACGTGGACACAATTATGCAATCGTAGATGAAGTGGACTCTATTTTAATAGATGAAGCGCGTACTCCACTCATTATATCAAGCGCTTCGGGAGACTCTGGAGATTTTTATATTAAATTTTATCAAATTGCTAAACAGTTGAAGAGAGACACTGATTACGAAGTGGATGAAAAATTAAAAGCCATCACTTTAACCGATTCAGGTATAACTAAAGCTGAGCAACTTCTCGGAGTACAGAATATTTATACTGAAAAGGGTATCAAATATGTCCATCACTTGGAAACAGCCGTGAAAGCGCAAGCTATTTTTGAAAAAGATAAAGACTATGTGGTAAAAGACGGAGAAGTTGTGATCGTAGATCCTTTTACCGGCAGACTCCAGCCTGGCAGACGTTGGAGCGAGGGAATTCATCAAGCGATAGAAGCTAAAGAAGGCGTGAAAATAGAAAAAGAAACTCGTTCATCTGGCTCTATTACTTTTCAGAATTACTTCAGATTTTATAAAAAACTGTCTGGTATGACAGGCACAGCGGTTACCTCAGCAGAAGAATTTTTAAAAGTTTATGGCTTGGATGTTATTGTGATCCCGACCAATCGTCCCATTGTCCGCATAGATCATAACGATTTAATTTTCCAAACAGAAAAAGGCAAGTTTCAAGCGATTGCGAAAAAAGTCAAAGAACTCAACATGAAAGGCGAGCCTGTGCTGATCGGAACTATTTCTATCGAAAAGAATGAGCTCCTGTCCGCGTATCTCAAACAAGAAGGCGTGCCTCATGTGATTTTGAATGCAAAGAATCATGAAAAGGAAGGCGAGATAATCGCACAGGCTGGCAAACGCGGGGCGGTGACGATAGCTACGAATATGGCTGGACGTGGAATTGATATCAAGCTCGGAGGTAATCCGATAATCAAACCAGAATATGAATTTGTAAAAAGCGTTGGCGGGCTTTTTGTTTTAGGTACTGAAAGACATGAGGCGAGAAGAATAGACAATCAGCTTCGGGGTCGCTCCGGCCGTCAGGGAGATCCGGGCGAGACGCAATTTTATGTTTCGCTCGAAGATGATTTAATGCGTGTGTTCGGTTCGGAAAAAATAAAAACAATGATGGGACGTTTTGGTATATCAGAAGATCAGCCGATTGAAAATCGTTTTATTGGGAAGACTCTTGAAGGAGCACAGGCGAAAATAGAAGGTTTTCATTTTGATGCGCGCAAAAATACTTTGGAATATGACGACGTGATGAATCATCAGCGTAAAATTATTTACGAGAGACGTCAAAAGATGCTGAGGGCGGATCAGAATGGAATAGAAGAATTATTACAAAAGATTTCTGCAGGAAAAGAAGGTTTTGATAAAGTAATCGAAGAGAAAAGAAAAAAATTGGGCGACAAGGCGTTTTTGGAAGTTGTTCGCCGCATTGCTTTGTATACCACAGATGGTCTTTGGATGGAGCATTTAGAGGCGATGGATTATCTGCGGTCTTCCGTAAATTTGCGGGCTTATGGTCAAAGGGAACCTATCGTAGAATACAAAAAGGATGGACTCTTTATGTTTAAAGAGATGGAAAAAACATTTGAAGAACAAGCCTTTTCTTTAATTGGATCTATAAATACTGACACTGCAAATGTTCAAGCAGAAAAAAATGAACCACAACAAACTTTAGTAGCAAGCCACACTGAACCCAGTGAACTTGGAGGAAAGAGAGATACATCGGCGCAAATTAGTGAAATGATAAATGTCGGACGCAATGATCCTTGTCCATGCGGGGCAATCAATCCAACAACTGGTGAAGTTTTTAAATACAAAAAATGCGGTCTCATAAATGCTCCACAGCATCGCAAGGCGTTGGTTAATTAAAAATAAAAATTTTGTATGATTACATATGAAGATTTTCAAAAAGTAGATATACGAGCGGGGGAAATATTAAAAGCAGAGGATTTCCCGGAGGCAAGAAAACCGATGTATAAACTCGTGATAGATTTTGGCGCAGAAATTGGAATAAAAATGTCGGCTGGACAAATTACAAAAAATTACAAAAAAGAAGAGTTAGTTGGTAAAACTATTATCGGAGTAGTAAATTTTCCTCCGAAACATATCGGACCATTTATTTCTGAAGTGCTTACCTTGGGTTTGGTAGATGAAGAAGATGGGGTGGTTTTACTTTGCCCCACCAAAAAAGTGCCAAAAGGCGCGAGGATGATGTAGTAATATGCGGGACAATAAAATGAAGAATCTACTTAGAAAATTAAAAATTAAAAGGCGAATTATTGCGCTCTTGGCGACCTTGCATTTCTTTGGTAATCCGTCGGCGAAATTAAAAATTGTGGGAGTGACGGGCACAAGTGGTAAAACAACGACAGCTACGCTTTTGTATAGAATAGCCATAGATCTTGGTTATAAGGCTGGACTTATTAGCACAGTAGAGAATATTATAAATGGGAAAATCGTTGCGACATCGGACAACAGACCGATTCCTGGCACTACACCTGATCCGATAACTTTATATAAATTATTGAACAAGATGATGGATGAGGGCTGTGAATATGTTTTTATGGAAGTTTCTTCGCATTCACTCGACCAGAGACGAGTCGCAGGGATAAATTTTACCGGAGGAATTTTCACAAACTTGACTCAAGACCATTTTGATTATCATAAGAATTTTGAGAATTATTTTGAGGCTAAAAAGAAATTTTTCAAGATGCTTCCCTCGCGAGCTTTTGCTTTGACGAATGCTGATGATAAGTATGGTGTGAAAATGTTGGAGGGGATCAAGGCGAATCAGTTTTCTTATGGGTTCACTAAAGATTTTGATGAAGTGCATTTTCACGGCCAGATTCAGAAAGTAGATTTTAATGGTTTAGATTTACTTTTTAATAAAATCGAAATAAAGTCAAAGCTTGTCGGCAGATTTAATGCTTACAATTTACTAGCTGTGTGGAGTGCTTGCTCGCTTCTTGGTTTTGATATGGATAAGGTAAATAAAATAATAGAAAACATAGAGCCCCCACGGGGACGTTTTGAACATTTTACATCTGCAAATGGAGTTCTGGTTATAGTGGACTATGCTCACAAGCCAGATGCATTAGATAAAGTATTTGTGCCCATAAAAGATGTAATAGAAAAAAATAAAGCGATGGGCAAGCCGGGTAAAATAATCTCCGTTTTTGGATGCGGGGGAGACAGAGATCCATCAAAACGTCCAATCATGGGGAAAATTGGCGCGGAGAATTCTGACATAGCCATTTTCACTTCGGACAATTCTAGAAGTGAAGATCCAAATAAAATAATTGAAGAAATGAAAACTGATTTATCTCCCGAAATGTTGGAAAAAGTAAAATCAATTACAGATAGACGTGAAGCGATAATTGAAGCAGTGAAATTAGCTAAAAATGGAGACGTCATTCTCTGTGCCGGCAAAGGCCATGAAGATTACCAGGAAATCAAAGGCGAGAAGCATCATTTTGACGATATGGAGGAACTGAAAAAGGCATATGAAAGACTTTAAGCAATTTTTTAAAGATAAAAAGGTGACGGTGATGGGCCTTGGGCTTCTAGGCAAGCGCTTGGGCGACATTGCTTTTCTGGTTGAATGCGGAGCGAAGGTTTTGGTAACGGATTTAAAAACTGCAGAAGAACTGGCGCCGTCAATAAAAAAGCTCCGAAAATATAACCTGCCTCGACTAGGCAAGGCGGGAAATATACAATATGTGTTGGGCGGACATCGATTGGAAGATTTTGAAGATAAAGATTTTATTTTAAAGGGGCAGGGGGTGGCGCTTGACTCCCCGTATATTTTGCACGCCAGAAGCAGAGGCATACCGATAGAGATGGATGAGTCTTTATTTGCGAAACTTGCTCCGAAAGTAAAGATAATTGGAATTACTGGAACTCGCGGTAAAAGCACCACGACTATTCTCATTTATGAAATTCTATCTGCCTTCGCTAAAGCTTCGGCAAGACAAAGAAAGTTTGGGAATGTATATCTTGGTGGAAATATTAGAGGCACAGCTGCTTTACCACTTTTGAAAAAAGTAAAAGATGGTGATTTTGTTGTCTTTGAGCTTTCTTCATGGCAATTGCAGGGTTTTGGTGAAGCTCTTATTTCTCCACACATCTCTGTATTTACTAATTTCATGTCTGATCACATGAACTATTATGGTTCGACTACGCTCACCACAGGCAAAGCAATGGAAAGATATTTTGCCGATAAAGCTTACATTTATAAATTTCAAAATGAAAACGATTTTCTTATTTTAGGTCCCAATATGAAAGATAAGATCGAGGACGCTAAAAGCAGAACCATCAATGCTGATATCAGCACCATCCCTGTGAATTGGAAAATAAAATTACCAGGGAAACACAATTTAGAAAATATCGCCTGCGCTTTGGAAGTTGCAAAGTTATTAGAGATTCCAGAAAAGATTGTAAAAAAAGTGATAGAGAATTTCAAAGCCATAGAGGGCAGACTCGAATTGGTTAAAGACATAAGAGGGATAAAAATTTATAACGATACTAATTCCACAACTCCAGAGGCCACTATTACTGCTCTTTATTCTTTTGGCACGAAAGTAATCCTCATCATGGGTGGCATGGACAAAGGCTTGGGGGTTAGTGATTTGAATGAAGTTTTGCCGGATAAAACTAAAAATATCTTTCTAATTCCCGGTTCCGGAAGCGATAAAATAAATAATCCAAAAATAAAAATAGAAAAAGTGGCAAGTCTAGAAGAGGCAATCTCTAGCGCCATGAAAATAGCGAAAAGAGGAGATGTGATACTTTTCAGCCCAAGTTTTGCGTCTTTCAATATGTTTAAAAACGAATATGACAGAGGGGAGAAATTTATGCAGATAGTGAAGAATCTGAAATGATTTCTACTTCATGTTTGCCAAACCATTTTTTGACCAATTTAGTCACATTTTGAGTTTTGTCTGTAACTAAAATTTTAACGCTTTTATTTTTGGATAGTTTTTCGGTAATTTCTAGGTGACGAGTGAGATATTCTTTAAACTTTCTGGGAATTACCTCATCTTGAGAAATAATTTTCACGTTTTTCGGTATTAATTTTTTAATTTCTTTTTTCAATATAGGGTAATGTGTGCATCCCAAGACCAAGCTATCTAGGTTTTTCTTTAGTAGTGGTTTTAAATACTTTAAAAGAAACGGCGTCGAAAGTTTGTTTTCTCCTTCTTCAATGATAGACACCAAGACGGGAGCAGGATTTTGAAAAACTTTTATTTTTTTATTCAGTTTTTTTATTTCTATCGGGAATGTGTTTGAAGCTACAGTTCCAAGAGTTGCCAGCACGCCGACTCTTTGATATAGAGATGCTGTTTCAGCAGCTGGAATTAAGACGCCGAGGACTTTTCTGTCTGGATAATTTTTTGGCCTGCCTCGCCTAATGCGATTCAAGGCGGGCAAATATTTTTGTTGGATTTCGCGTAATGCTCTGGCGCTAGCTGTGTTGCAGGCGATGATGACAATGGCGCAATTTTCTTTACGAAAAAGGTGATCTACAGCCCGTTTTGTAAATTCATACACTGCGTCATGCGATTTGTTGCCGTAAGGCACCCTTTTTGTGTCTCCAAAATAAACATAGTCGTATTCTGGCATCATTTTATGTATTGCTTTGGCGACAATAAGCCCACCTAGCCCTGAATCGAAAATTCCAATTTTCATCTTTTGCGTCATTTTTGCATTCTAACATATTAGAGATTTATGGTATATTAAACTTTAATTAACCCATGCAATTAGATTTATCCCTCGGTCGTAGCCGTACGGGCGAGGCAAAAATTAAAAAAGTATTCTTTATTGGTATTGGCGGTATCGGTATTTCGGCTTTAGCCAAGATGGCTATTTCACGTGGAATATATGTGTCCGGGGTAAATGACGAAGAAAGTCCGAAAACTCTTGACTCACTCCATGAAGTAGGTGCAGAGATTATTTTTCAAAAAGATTTGAAAAAATTACCGGAAGCTGATCTATATATTTACAGCGATGCTTGGATATATCGAGGGCCTGAAATATTACAAAGCGCAAAAAATACAGGTAAACCCGTTTTGTCTTATTTTGAAGCGCTTGGACAATTTGCAAAAGAATACAAAGTCATAGCTATCGCCGGCACTCATGGCAAGACGACGACTACCAGCATGGTCGCAGAAGTTATGGTGGAGGCTGGTCTTGACCCCACAGTAATAGTCGGAAGTTTTGTTAAAAAGTTTGATTCTAATTTCCGAAAAGGGAATGGTGAATATCTAGTGGTGGAAGCGGATGAATACAACAGGCATTTCTTAAACTTTAATCCATTCATCGGGGTTGTCACAAACATTGAAGCTGATCATTTGGATTGTTATAAAGATTTGGTAGACATAAAAGGAGCTTTTGATAAATTTCTTTCTCAATGTGAAAATAAGATTGTGGATTACGGTAAATATTTAGAAAAAGTTCCGAAGCTTTCTGTGCCCGGGTCGCATAATAGAATGAACGCTGCTGCGGCGTTGGCGGTTGCAGACATTTTAAAGATTCATGAGGATGTTGCCAAAAAAGCATTATCAGAATTTGGTGGCACTTGGCGTAGACTTGAGAAAAAAGGGGAGACAAAAGATGGTGTGATTGTTTACGATGACTATGCCCATCATCCGACAGAGATAAAAGCCAGTCTCCAGGCATTACGAGAGCTTTATCCTGAACATGGCGAAAGGCAGAAGAAAATAACAGTTGTGTTTCAACCTCATTTATATAGTCGAACCAAAGCTTTGTTCGATGATTTTGCTAAAAGTTTCGGGCAAGCAGACAAAATATTGCTTTTACCCATTTATTTTGCCCGAGAAGACAAAGATGAAAGTATCTCAAGCGAAAAACTTTCTGAAGCTATCAAAAAGGAAGGGGGTGATGCGCGAGCTTTTGCTGACTTTAAATCAGCTGAAAAAGCTGTCTCTGCTTTGGGTTTGGGATCCGATGATGTGTTTGTAACCATGGGGGCGGGGGAAGCTTATAAAGTGGCTGAAAAAGTATTCGGAATGTAGCAAAATTTAGGAAAATTCTTTCTTGATATAGTTTTATCTAGACACGACATAATTTTCTGCTGAAAATTTGCTATGCTCGGCTCGACAGCCTGCGCAATGTCTATCTAAAACTACACCTGCAACAAATTTTCCTAAATTTTACTATTTTTAACCTTATTTGTCAATATGCCTATGTCAAAATATCCTTATTTTATAAGGTTTTTTCTGTTTGACATACTGTGAAAGTATTGTATAACTATTGACATTTAAACCGGATTATGCTATCATTAAAGTGTATCCTTATTATATAGGCCAGATGACTTATCTGCCTTATTAAATAAGGGTTTTTTAGTTTTTAGCCCAAATTATATGAAAAATAAAACATTAATAAGATTCGTAGAATCATTTATTCTTTTGCCAGTTATGACAATGTCTGGAGCGTCTGTGGGGCCCATCTCACAAGCAGTTATTGACGTTGTTAATACTCCATCGTCTTTATTGTCACAAAAACAAAGCATTGAGGCTTCTGATCTTTTAGCTCTTAACCAAGCTATTGATCAAAAGAATAAGGCAGACGCTATCGATACATATTTCGAAGCGCGCAGTATGCCACTTAAAGGTACAGGCATGAAGATGGTTCTGGAGGCAGAAAAAAATGAACTTGACTGGCGCTTATTGCCGGCGATAGCTATCCGAGAATCAACTGGAGGTAAATTTGCTTGTAAAAAAGTAACGTATAATTCCTTTGGATGGGGTTCTTGTAAGATTGGCTTCGATTCAAATGAAAAAGCGATTGAAATAGTGGCTCGCAATTTGGGTGGTAACAATCCGAATACTGATCATCATTATGCCGGAAAGACTACGAAACAGATATTACAGAAATATAATCCTCCTTCCGTTGTACCTCGTTATGCAGAACAAGTGATGTCTATAATGGATGACATTGGCAAGATAGATGAAATAGTAATCCCTAACGCAACTACATAACAAAAAATCCTCCGACTCGGGTCGGAGGATTTTTTGTTGCTTCTTTTTTATTTTCTTTATTCTAGATAAACCAGAGTCATTTTTTGATCTTTTGGTTCAAAGAGGGTGATTTGGAAATTGTAATTTTTACCGAGTTCTAATTTTTCGCGCAGTTTACTTTCTGATGCAAAAGTGGAATTATGCACCAGTCCAGCAACGCCTTCTTTGATGGAGACGAGCGCGCCATGCTTGTTGTATTTTATAACTACTCCTTTGATAATATCTCCCTTTTTTAATTTGCCTTCAAATTCTTTCCAAGGATTTTCCTTGAGGGCTTTTATAGAAAGAGATATTTTACTGTCTTTGATTTCTATCACTCGTGCGCGGATTTTTTCTCCCACTTTAAACATTGAGCGGGGATTTTCTACGAGCCCCCAATCGAGTTCAGATATATGAACTAGGCCTTCTAATCCATCTTCAAGCTTTACGAATACTCCAAAATCAACTAATCCTGCTACGGTGCAGTCCAAGTCCTCTCCAACATGATATTTGCTCAAGATTTCTTTTTTCTCTTCAGGATTATTGTCTTTTTCGGAGAATATCAGTTTTCCTTCTTTCGGTAGTGTTGAAATAATCATCACAGAGATCTGTTGTCCAACCAATTTTTTCAGCTCTTTCAATATTTTATCTTTATCAGAATCAAGCACGCGAGGATAATGGTCAGCTTTGAGTTGGGATGCGGGCAAGAATCCTTGTATGCCCTGCCATTCCAAGATTAACCCTCCCTTGTTTGCATCTTTTATTTCTAAACTCATCACTGTCTTTTCTTTTATCGCCTTTTCGGCTTCGTTCCATGTGAGTGCTTGCTTGGCTTCTTTTAAAGAAAGTTCTATATAGCCATCATTATTTTCCATATCGACAACCTTTGCTTTGATGATATCGCCGATACTTATTTTTTTGATTATATCTTTTGCGTTGATAAATTCTCGGCCATAAATGATACCCGTCCCGTATGGCGCGAGGTCAACATATACGGATGATTTTTCTACGCCGATGACTGCTCCTTCTACCAGAGAATCAACTTCTGGTTTATTTACACTACGAGAGACGATAGAACTCAGAACTGGATTTGCGTCTACTATTACTGTTTCTTCTTTGATTGCTTTAACCATAAAATTTGTGTCTAAAATTAAAAATCCGCCTAAAGCGGATATAAGGCTTAGGTTCTAATTCGGCTGATGCCTTACTAGGGTTACCCTAAAATCCATGCTTTTAATGTATTAATTTCATATTACTATAAATCTTTTAAAATGCAAGACCTCATCAGGTTTTTATTTTCTTTTTTCATCAAAATATGTTAGAATAGAGCTAATGATAATCACATATTTCGGCAAACAATTTTTTAAGATCCAACAAGGGGAGATAGTTTTATCTTTTAATCCTGTCAGTAAAAGCTCAAAGACAGGTATAAATGCTCATTTTGGCGCTGATATTGCCCTTGTCACTACCAACCATCCTGATTACAATGGGCTTGAACAGCTTTCCCATGGGGAGCGAGTGCCTTTTGCGATCACCGGCCCGGGGGATTATGAGGTTAAGAAAATTTTTATCAAAGGAGTGCTGTCTGATGCGCTTATCGCCGACCCGCGCTCCGCCAAAGGCTCTGGCGAGGCGAGCAAAAAATATATCAATACAATTTATATATTGTCGGTAGATAATATCAATATCGTATTTCTTGGCGCGTTGTCAAATTCTGAAATCTCAAAGGAGGCGCACGAAGCGATAAATAGTCCGGACATTCTTTTTGTTCCAGTCGGAGGCAAGGGGCTCTTAGATGCTAAGTCGGCTGCAAAATTAGCATCTACTTTCGAGCCCAAGATGATCATACCGATGGATTACGATGATGCATCTCTGAAAGCATTTCTGAAAGAAACAGGAGAAGAAAAAGCCGAAGTAGTCGAAAAGTTGACGCTTAAACTGAAAGATTTAGAAAATAAAGAAGGGGAAGTGGTTGTTTTAAAAGCTATATGACCCATTCAATGGAATTCAGGGTCATGGTGATACAATAGAACCATGAAAAGAATTATTCATCACATCAGACGCCAGCCCGAGAAAGTTCGAATACATATTTTACATGTATCGACTGTTGTCTGCGCTATCATCTTGTTGTTTCTTTGGGTTTATTCTCTAGGAACGAGCTTGGCCAGTCCTGACACTCAGGTCAAAGTGAGCAATGACTTGAAACCATTTTCTGCGCTTAGAGACAATCTGATTGGCGGATATAAAAGTATTTCAGAGTCCGATAAAGCTATAACGGAATAATTTTTTTTCATGAAAAAATCTTTAGAGACAAAAGAAGACGCAGGCGGTGTAGACAAAATTCTTCCAGTTGATGTCGTGACTGAAATGAAAGAGTCGTATTTGGCATACGCGATGTCTGTCATCACATCTCGCGCCTTGCCTGACGTCAGGGACGGATTGAAGCCGGTGCATCGCAGAATTTTGTTCGCCATGCATGAGATGGGACTCACCTCTTCCGCGCGTTTTAGGAAATCAGCCGCAGTTGTCGGAGATGTGCTTGGTAAATACCATCCGCATGGAGATGTCGCAGTTTATGATTCGATGGTGGGCATGGCGCAAGAATTTTCTTATCGTTATCCGTTTATTTTGGGGCAGGGGAACTTCGGTTCCATTGATGGAGACAATGCCGCCGCTATGCGTTACACCGAGGCAAAAATGTCTAAAATATCGGGAGAACTTCTGAGAGATTTAGAAAAAGAAACAGTTGATTTTCGCCCCAATTACGATCAGACCCGCAAAGAGCCGATAGTCTTTCCTTCTTCTGTGCCGGCGTTACTTTTGAACGGCACCTTGGGCATCGCTGTCGGTATGGCTACGAATATCCCTCCACATAATTTGGCTGAAGTTTTGGATGCTACTAATCTTTTAATTGAAAATGAAGATGCTACGACAGAGGATTTGATGCAGTTTATAAAAGGTCCAGATTTTCCCACTGGGGGAATAATCTATGGATACAAAGACATGCTCCACGCTTACTCAGGAGGACGAGGTGGTGTCGTGACGAGAGGTGAAGCGGAAATAGTCGAACAAAAAGATGGTAATTTCTCCATTATCATAACTTCGATTCCTTTTCGAGTAAATAAATCAAATTTGATAATGGCGATAGCGGAGCTGGTGCAGGAAAAAAAGTTGGAAGGTATAAAAGGGCTTCGCGATGAATCAACCAAAGACATCAGGGTTGTGATCGATCTGAAAAGCAGCGCGCATCCTGAAAAAGTTTTAAATTATATTTACAAAAATACCCAGCTTGAATCAAATTTTAATTTCAATATTGTGGCGTTGGTGGATGGAGTTCCTCAGACCTTGTCACTTAAATCAATTCTCGAGCAGTTTGTTTTACACAGAAAGGAGATTGTAAAAAGAAGAAGCGCTTACGATCTAAAAAGGGCCGAAGAGCGCGAGCATATCTTGCTTGGTCTCAAAAAAGCGTTGGACAAGATAGATCGTGTGATAACCGTGATCCGTGGATCCAAAAATTCTCAAATCGCAAAATTTAATTTAATGAAAGAATTCAAGTTTTCTGATTTGCAGGCGACGGCAATTCTCGAAATGAAGCTGTCAAAATTGGCCGGGTTAGAGAGGCAAGCAGTAGAGGACGAACTCAAAGAAAAACAGAAATTTATTGCAGAGATGAAAGATCTCTTGGCAAGTCCAAAGAAAATTCTAAAGACAATTGCTACGGAATTAAAAGAAATTCGCGAGAAGTATGCCGACGAGAGAAGGACAAAGATAGTGAAGGGTGGAGTCAAAGAAATTTCTGACGAAGATTTAGTGCCAGAAAAAGAAACAATGCTTGTTTTGACGGCTGGCGGATATGTAAAATGCACTGATCCTTCTGAATATCACGCGCAAAAGCGGGGTGGAGTCGGAGTGGTTGACCTTGAAACCAAAGAAGAAGATTTTGTGACGATGCTCGTATCCGGTTCTACTCACAGCAATCTACTTTTCTTTACAAATCTCGGCAAAGTTTATCAAATGAAAATGTATGATATTCCCGAAGGTCGCAGGGCGACTCGCGGTAAATCGATTATGAACTTTTTAGCGCTAGGAGGAGAGGAAAAAGTAACTTCGATTCTTGCAATGCCGAAAGATTTAACTAAAACTTCTTCTTCACTTATGCTGGTTACCAAGAATGGCACAGCAAAAAAAATGTCTTCAGAAAGTTTCAAAGATGTGCGCCGAAGTGGAATTATTGCCATTCGTTTAGATAAAGATGATCAGCTTGTTTCTGCTCTTTCTATAGAAAAAGGAGATGAGGTTATGATCGCGACAGCTGAAGGTCAATCAATCAGATTTAAAGAATCTGATATCAGAGAGATGGGTAGGACGGCAGGAGGTGTGCGTGGAATAAAACTAAGCAAAAATGATGCAGTTATTGGTGTGGATGTTATAAAAAATAATCAACAAAAAGAAAAAAGATCTGGGGCATTTTTGACCATGAGCGCAAATGGGTTTGGAAAGAAGACCGATCTGAAAGAATATAAAGTTCAAAAACGCGGCGGTTCCGGTGTGAAAACCGCGAAAGTTACTACAAAAACAGGCAAGCTCATTGTTGCGAAAGTTTTGACTGGCGAGGAAGAAGAATTGATTGCCATGTCCAAAAAAGGTCAGGTCATCCGAACAGCTTTAAAAGATATTTCATCCCTTGGCAGACAAACACAAGGTGTGACAATTATGCGTCTCCGCGCCGGCGATGGCATTGCATCGCTTGCGTGTATCTGATTCTCCTCTTGAGGAGTACTCCGACCTAGGTCGGAGGGAGGTGGATGAATTCTCCACCCCGTCTCGCAAGCGAGCCACCCCTCAAGAGGGGAATAAATATGGTATAATTAACTCATGTTCACCGATCCAATAAAAAATCTAAAAGCTTTAGGATTGCGAGAAGATAATATTGTTGCTGATCTTGGCGCAGGGACAGGATTCTATTCTGTTGCCGCAGGTCATATAGTCCCCAAGGGAAAAGTTTATGCTGTTGAAATCGATAAGGACTTTTTGGCGACAATAAAGGAAAAAGTAAAAGAGGCTCGTCTCAACAACGTCGAGATTCTCTGGGGAGATATATCTAAAAATGGCGGGACTAATATAGGAAACAAGATTGTGGATGCGGTGATTGCTTCCAACGTTCTTTTTCAAGTGGAAGATAAACACAGATTTATTGAAGAGATAAAAAGAATATTAAAACCGAGGGGTAGGGTGTTGTTGATTGATTGGGTGGAGTCTCCGATTGTGAATGCCAAGACTGTTGTTCCCAAAAACAAAGCTCGCGAGATGTTTGAAAAAAAAGGTTTTATCTGGCAACAGGATATTAACACAGGGGCGTATCATTATGGTATGATATTTGGGTTGGGCTCTAAAGATTAGGTTTTGGTCAAAACATGAAAAATTTTCAGATTGTAACTATAATCGTATTCATTGCTCTAGCTGTTTTTGGCGTTTTGGTTTTTTCCGGCGCGATCCCGATTGGGGACGACAATACTCCCGGAGGATTGGGTACTGTAGTTTTATGGGGAACGATAAATGGAACTACATTGGCGCCGCTCTTGGAAGAGTTTAATAATGTTAATCCGACTTTTACAGTAAAATATGAACAAAAGGGGATTAATAATTTTGATCAGGAGCTGCTTGAAGCGCTGGCTAGCGGTGTGGGACCGGACATGTTTTTCTTGCCCGATGATCTCGCGTTTCATTATGCCAATAAAATTTTCCCTATCCCATACGAGAGTTATCCTCTAGTCTCTTTTAAGAACAATTTTGCAAGCGCAGGCGAAGTATTTTTGACTTCACGCGGTATTTTAGCTTTTCCATTGTCTATTGATCCACTGATGATGTATTACAATCGTAGCCAGCTGGATGCTAATGGAATTATTCGCCCGCCAGTTTTATGGGATGATCTGGTTGATATGGTGCCGAAACTTACCAAGAAAGATGATTCAAATAAAATATCCAAAAGCGCGGTTGCGTTGGGGCATTTTTCAAATGTTACCCATGCCAAAGACATTTTGTCCGCTCTTTTTATGCAGACGGGGAATAGCATTGTCACGGAGCAAAATGGGGTTTTCAATACAAACCTTGATACGCCCAATCCAAAATACAACCTCGCATCGATCTTAAAATTTTACACTGGTTTTGCCGACCCAAACAACAGAGATCTATATTCCTGGAATAAATCATTTCCTAATTCCAGTGATTCATTTTCCAGAGAAGATTTGACGTTTTATTTCGGATTTGCGAGCGAACTTGTGCCCTTGATAAATAAAAATCCCAATCAAGATTTGGCTGTCGCGCCTATTCCGCAAATCAAAAATTCGAATTTCAAATTGACCACGGCGCAAGTGATGGGGATAGCACTACTATCATCATCTAAGAATTTTAATACAGCTTTTACAGCAGCGAGCCTCATGGCTACAGGAGATTTTGCTTCCAAGTTTGCTGTCGCTTTAGGGGTGGCGCCAGCCCGTCGCGACCTGCTCAAGGTGAAGCCAACAGACGCTTATTCCCCAATTTTTTATGATTCAGCTCTCTATGCAAAAAGCTGGCTTGACCCTAGAGAAAAGGATACAGACAACATCTTCCGTAACATGATCGATGGAGTGCTATCGAACAACATGACTGTCCAAAGCGCGATATCTGATGCCAGCGCGAAAATTAATTTATTATTGCAGAGATAATCAGGTTCTAGTTTCTAGGGGCTAGGTTTTTAGTAAACAAATGCAAATTCAAGAAATAAAAAAAAACGCTATTCACTCCCGCAAACCAATTTTGTTATTTTGGCTATCTATCATTGTTGCAGTCGGACTTTTGAGTCCTATAACAGAAATAAATGCGCAGGCGTCGAGGAAGGCACCGTGTTTTATCCCCAATGGGGACGGGACAGGCGGTAGAGTTTTAACGATGAATCGACAGGAATGCGAATCGTTTTTTGGAACATTTGATGCCACTTCGGCTCCAGCACGGGAGATAAGGGGTGAAAATCCTAGCGATATTGACTGCATTCTCTATGACGCGGATGGGGTATCAAATCCTAGAATTGTAAGGATGACTCGAATTGTATGTGAATCCTATCATGGAACACCTAGTGCAGCGAATCTTGGCACGGGTCAACCTGCCACTGGTACTAATGTTAATTCGGCTCCAGTTGTCGCTCCCACTCAGTCTGTTACTGTATTTTCTTTTGCAGAGATAGACACGGATAAACCAGATGTTGAGGGAGGCTTGGTGCCCTGTGGTCATCCGGATGCTCAAGGTAATATAACTAACCCCTGTAGTTTCAAGGATGCTCTAACTCTCATAAACACCATAATAAAGTTTATTCTTTTTGATTTAGCGATTCCGATTGCCGCCGTGATGTTCGCTTATGCGGGTTTTAAACTGGTAACTTCCGGAGGTAGCTCTGAGGCTAGGGGGCAGGCGAAAAATATTTTCTCCAACGCAGTTTTTGGGCTGGTGATTGCCGCTGGCGCTTGGCTCATTATCAGGACGATATTATCAGTTTTGGGTTATCAAGGGGCTTGGATTGGATTTTAATGTGGTGTATAATACCGTTGTGAATTTTTTAATTTTATGAGGAGAAATTTTAACAAACCAATTTTGTTATTTTGGCTATCTATCATTGTTGCAGTCGGACTTTTGAGTCCTATAACAGAAATAAATGCGCAGGCGTCGAGGAAGGCACCGTGTTTTATCCCCAATGGGGACGGGACAGGCGGTAGAGTTTTAACGATGAATCGACAGGAATGCGAATCGTTTTTTGGAACATTTGATGCCACTTCGGCTCCAGCACGGGAGATAAGGGGTGAAAATCCTAGCGATATTGACTGCATTCTCTATGACGCGGATGGGGTATCAAATCCCAGAATTGTAAGGATGACTCGAATTGTATGTGAATCCTATCATGGAACACCTAGTGCAGCGAATCTTGGCACGGGTCAACCTGCCACCAGTACTAATATTAATTCGTCTCCAGTTGTCGCTCCCACTCAGTCTGTTACTTATGATTCATCTCCATGTATTGGCAAGATCTGCAACCCTCTGGGTACTAAAGGGGTAGCCAGTATCCCAGCTTTCATTCAAAAACTTTTAGAAGGCGTCTTGCAGATTGGCATACCCATCGTGGCGCTCGCTATCATTTATTGTGGTTTCCTGTTTGTGGCGGCTCGGGGTAATTCGGAAAAATTAGGCAAAGCCAAAGATGCCCTGCTCTATACCCTGATCGGCGCGGCGATACTTTTGGGGTCGTGGGCTATTGCGCAGATGATATCCGCTACTGTCACTGGACTTGGGGCTGGAGTAGTATAATTTTTATTATAGATTAAAATAATATGAAAAAAATCTTACCATATCTTCTGATGCTGACTATCCTTGTGGGACTTCTTAGTCCAGTAACGGTGACGCGTGGAGCTGATGTTTTTGATCCTACTAATAGATCTAATACAGTTAATGTGTCAGAATCGTCAACTTCGTCCACTTTTGTGACTTGTAGGTTGGATAATAAACCAAAACTTCAGCATCTTTTAAATTACGCCACTTGCATCATAAATACGTCGGTGATTCCTTTGATTTTTGCTTTGGCGATTGTGATGTTTGTCTGGGGAGTGGTGCAGTTTGTGATAAATAGCGACGACGAAGCAAAAAAGACTAAAGGCAAGATGTTTATGATTTGGGGCATCGTCGCTTTGACGGTGATGGTTTCGGTTTGGGGCTTGGTGGCGATACTGGGAAATACTTTCGGCGTTAATACCGGCATTATTCCACAGGTCAAGTCCCCATAGTTGCCCCGTAGTGAATTTTGGCGAGGCGCAAAGCGCAAGTTATAAACATCGCCAAAATCTACTACGGGGTTGCTTTGTTTTATTTATGTTTGTGGTACCCCGTAGTGAATTTTGGCAACATGTTTTAGATTGGTTAGTTTTAAACAAACTAACCTTGCCAAAATCTACTACGGGGTGGTATTATTAAGGAATATTATTAATATTATTATTTAGAGTCGTAAAAAATTATGAAAAAGAAATTAGTTGTTTTGTCAGGTTTTGTTTTAGGTTTGGCTCCGGTTGTAGCGTTGGCGCAAATTAATCTTGGTGGTGGTCCTACCGGAAGTTGCGTTCTTGGTAATGGAGGTACAATTTTTGGTATATTTTGCCGAGTTGGGCAGATTCTTAATTCCATTGTGCCCATATTGATTGCCCTAGGAATTGTTTACTTTGTTTGGGGAGTCATTTCTTATGTAATCGGTGGCGACGAAGAAGCAAAGAAGAAAGGAAGAGACAAAATAATCTATGGCATTATTGGTTTAGCTGTTATTGTTGCGGTCTGGGGGCTTGTGGGAATTTTAACTAGAACCTTTGGTGTTAATAATACATTTCAAGGAAATATTCCAACTATTCCTGTTCCCAATCAAGTTAATTAGTATCATTTCTAATGATATGGATATATTCTCCACCAATGTGGCTTATGCGGATGGGCGTTTTGACAAGTTTTTGACGAATGTCAACACAGAAATCATCAATCCACTCATACTGTTCCTTTTTGCTCTCGCGATGGTGTTTTTCCTCTACGGCGTGTTTGAGTTTATTGCAAATGGCGCCAATGATGAGAAAAAGACAACTGGGAAAAGTCACATGATTTGGGGTGTTGTCGGGCTTACCATTATGATGGGGGTTTGGGCGATTCTTAATATTATTTTGAGTACGTTTGATATTCCAAAAAGTCAGATAAACCCAGAACAGGGAACTGTGACTTTGCCACCAAAATAGTAGAAAGATTCTATAGAAACAAAAAGGCGATTCAGAACGAATCGCCTTTTTGTTTTGTTACTAGATTAACTTTAGTCGTGTTTCAACGGAGCTGTGTGATATTTTTCACCCATGCCATAAACTTTCCTAACCAAGATGACTATCACGAGAATCAGTATCGCAAAGAATATCCATTGAACCAAACCAGAAGGGTGTACACCGTTTGATCCAAAAATAGCGTTGGATGCGAGATTGTTGAAATTTTCTGTTTCACTTCCAGATGGAATCGTGTCAACAAAATTCGTACCGGTGTCGTTTGCTTTGTTGTTATTTGACGTGGTTTTAGAAGAGGCAACGGAGTTACTTACTTTTATGGTGAAAAAAACTGCATTGGAATGTCCTCCTCCCGGAGCGCTGTTAAAAACGGTGATGAAGAATCCGCCATTGTTCAGGTATTTATAAGTGTCCTCTCCGGTTATTTGGATCAAGAGACGAGAGCTATCGATAAAAGTAGTTGGTCGGTTTGAGCCGTTTATTCTGACAACGGAATTTGAGACAAAACCTTTTCCAGTTATGGTTATGGTTTTTGTGCCTATGCCGATATTACTAGAGCTTGGATTCACAGAAACAATAATCGGTGTCGGGTTATAGGATGGTGCATTATCTGTTTCTGCCGATTTTCTCAAGTCTATATAGCCATTATAATAGTTGGGGTAAGGTGCTTCAGAACTTACTTTTATGGGCATAACAGCAAGTCCAAAAATTGAAACAAGAAACAAAGCAGGAAATACATAACTTATTGAGTTTTTATTTATATTTTTCATACTATTATAGTATAGCATATTCAGGTTCAAAAGTCAATAGCACATGACCCGCATTTAACCTGTTAGTAGACAGATCGAGAGAGTTAATTTTACACTCAATCAGATCTTAGTAAGGATATGAATAGGAATAGCTTGGGTATGAATAGTTTCCATAATAACCGTAGTCATAACTTTCGTAAGGCATGTAAATGTAGTTATTTCCATAGTAATATGAAGGGGCGGAATAAGTAGAATAATAAGAGCTACCACAGCTATAACCACATCCATAATCGTAGTTATTATAATCATAGCCGTAATTACTGCCTATGTAATAGGATGAGGGTTGAGAGTAAGAATAATAAGATGATCCGTTGCAAGCAAATCCGCAATTATAACCATTGTAATAACCATTAGAAATATATTTATTGTTGTAATAACTATTATTGTGCTTGGCATAAACAGGAACAGCCACAAAAGACACTATTATTATGACTATACTAAGAAATTTTTTCATATGAATATGCTAACATTTTTAAATTTAAAAGTCAATGGCCCCGTGCAACAAGTTGCGCCGGGGCCATAGAGATGATTTGAGCTGCTTGGTTTTACCAAGCCCCTACCACTCTGGTAGGGTTAGGGTCGCATATGTACCCATTGTAGGGTTGCCCGAAGACAACCCTACCGCCCCAATGTGGGTACACCACTACGGGTGGCGGTGGCGGTGTCGTCCAGTATACCACTGGAGGCGGGCAGGCTGGTGGTGGCATGACTACCACAGGTTGCGGGGGGCAGACCATCGTTGGTTGTGCGGTCTGTGTGACCGCGACGCTGTTCGTCGCCGTCGCCGAAGCTTGCGCGCTGCCGGCCACGTTGTTGATGATGATCGGTGCCGGCGCTGGCAGGTACACCACCGTGTTGGTAATCCAGTTGGTGACTACGGTCGTCGGGGGTGAAGGGGGTGTCGTCGGCAGAGGGGTTGTAGATGGGAAGAGGTTTTTCAACCTTTCAAAATACGACACCCTTCCGGCTTCATGACCGTTTCTCTGTCCCTGGAGGTAAAGGAACCTGCCCATCGCTGGGCTAAGGCCTTGAAAGTGGGTCTCCAGGACATTCGTCCCGGACATTCTCACCTCCACGGCTTCGAGTTCCTCCCCCTTGGGGAGAATCTTGACTATTTCCGGTTCCGCTGGTTTGGTGTCGGCAGCCCTGGAGGAGGATACGCAGGATGTGAGCCCCCATACTAGCAGGCCCAACAATCCCAGTGTTCCAACTGCCAAACCGATTTTGGTCTTTCCACCGAGACTGTTGAAGGTGGTGGGGGTAGGAGGGGTATCGTTCATAGTTTGTTTCGTTGTTTGTTTGTTGTTTCCTGCAAGTTTGTCCTGCAAGACAGCAACCGAGAAAAGTTTATTTTCTAAGCTATTGTCTTGCAAGAAAACATGGGCAAGAAAAACATTATGTAAAAGAACAGCTACTACTCTATACTTTGGTAGTATAGCATATTAGAGTCCTATTGTCAAGCGTAGATTTATCTTGAAAATATCTATATTTTGTGGGCGAGGGGAGACTTGGTCAGGCATAATTTTCTGCTGAAAATTTGCACGACCCTGCCTCTTCCGACCTAAAGTCGGAGTCCGGCTTTCTCGTCCTAAAATACTTCGTATTTTACCTCGTGGGCGAGGGGAGACTTGGTCAGGCATAATTTTCTGCTGAAAATTTGCACGACCCTGCCTCTTCCGACCTAAAGTCGGAGTCCGGCTTTCTCGTCCTAAAATACTTCGTATTTTACCTCGTGGGCGAGGGGAGACTTGAACTCCCACGGCTTGCGCCACCAGTTCCTAAGACTGGCGTGTTTACCAATTACACCACTCGCCCAAAACTTATTTGACTAGGTCTTGCCTAGTCACTGTGCGTCCAGAAGGGATCGAACCTTCGACCTTATCCTTAAGAGGGATCTGCTCTACCAGCTGAGCTATGGACGCAAATTATTTATTTTCTAACTAAAAATTTTTATTTAAAATAAAAATTTTGTGCCCGGAGTGGGAGTCGAACCCACATCCCTTACGAGACACCATTTTAAGTGGTGCGCGTATACCAATTCCGCCATCCGGGCAATCTACAAAATTAACTTTTTATGAAAAGATTATTTCTATCCTTCATCTTATTATGCTGTTTTGTATTTCTTCCTCGATGTGTTGTTTGTAGACTGTGACAATTTGGACACAGAATTCTTAAGTTTTCTAATCTGTTGTCATGCCTATCTCCATTGATGTGATCTAACTCCAGGGGTACTCTACCATCAATCGACATTTTAGCCCAACTACACTCTTCACATTTAGGTTCCTTTAGTTTAACTAAAAAAAGTCTTTTTTTCAACTTAAAGCTTTGATAGGTACTATTTTTCACTAAAATATCTTTTAAAGCTATGACTGGTATAAATGGCCTTTTTAATCCTTTATTCCAGAGCATTCCTGTAAAATGTTTTGTAGATATTTTATATTCTCTTATATATTTTTTTACTTGATCATAATTTCCACCTGCGGGCACTAATCCTAAAATTTTTATTACGTTTCTGTAACTTTTAGAATCTTTAACTGCATTTTTTAATTGCTCTTCCGACCAACTTCTTTTTTTAGGCATAAATTAAAAGGGCACACCGATAGTGTATCATACAATCGCTTGTATACCTAATAAAATTAGAAGTAATTAAACTGGAGGCCTGGGGCGGAATTGAACCGCCGTATATTCCTTTTGCAGAGGAATGCCTTACCACTTGGCTACCAGGCCATCGATACTTAATTAACTTCTTAAAGCCTCTGCGCAGAGGAATGCCTTGCTGTCTTGGCTACCAGGCCGTTTTTAAACTATAACCTATAACCTAGAAGCTATCAACTGTTCCGTAGCAGTTCGTCAATTTTTTGTCTGTGTTTTTCTCCGAGGTCGATGGCGATGTCGACGAATGGAATATTTTTTGTGGTCATTCTTTTCTTGAAAAATTCCCGCAATTCCGGCCTTTTGCGTTTAGCAAATTCCAATGCTGTTTTCTCTTTATCAGTAGGGAACACGGTGATGAATACGGTTGCGCGTTTCAAATCTGGGGAACAAGTCGCAGAGGTTACCGTAACGAGCGAAGTTCTGTTATTCTCTCGACCCAAAAACTCTGCTGTGAGTTCTTTTAAATGGTTTGCAACTTTTTCGTTTCTTTCACTCATAAAAATTTCAGAAAAGGAACTTTTTGAAAGATTTTCATACTATTTTTGCGCTATGGAAAATAATTCTACAATGTCGCCTTGCGCAATTTCTATTTTTGATTCGATCATCATGCCGAATTCAAGTCCCTCTTCTACTGTGCTGGTTTTTACTTTATTCTTTTCCAGATTTATAATTTTACCTCGCCCGATTTCAAATTCTCGGCGCATGATTTTGACTGTTCCATTCAAGAGCATGCATCCTTCGATCACTTTTCCGCCGACTATCTGGCGTTCTTTAGTCCGACTGAAGGCTCTGATGATTTTGGCTCGGCCTGTCGTTTCTACTGTTTCGATTCTTGGTCTTCTCTCTTCCATTTGTTCTTCGAGCCATTCTGTCATTTTGTAAATAATATCAAAAAAGGAAATAGTTATGCCTCTTTTTTGGGCGATCTCGAGGGCGCTTTTGTCGGCTTTTACGTTGAACCCTATGACTATGCTATCGCCGCTAGTCGAGATATTCTTGATGTCGGATTCAGAGATCGGACCCACACCCTTTGCTATGATTTTAAATTCTGCGTTATCCATTCCGCTTTTGCTTTTTATTTTTGCTATTTCTTTTTCAATGGCTTCCAAAGAGCCGGACACATCCGCTTTGAGCAGTATCGGAATCATTTTTTTATTATGGTTTTGTTCGGAGTTTTCTATTCTGCAGTTTTGCAATTCACATGCCGAGTCTTTGCAATTTTCTGAATATTCGATTGCATCTTGCTTGTCGTCAAAAGCTATAAAACATCCCCCCACTTTTGGAATTTTATTAAAACCGCAAAGTTTTATCGGCGAGGAAAAAGATGCGCTGTTTATCGTTGTTCCTTTAAAATCTTGTATTGAGCGGGTGGAACAAACACTGTCTCCTACGGCAACCGTCATTCCTTTTTTTATTGTGCCATTTTTTATAATGAGTGTTGCCATGATGCCTCGTTTGCAGTTGAGGTTGGCTTCGATCACAAAACCCGAAGCGTTTTCTTCGGTGTTGCCGGTAAAATTTTCCATTTCGGCTAAAATCAAAATTAAAGATAACAGGCTGTCTATCCCAACGCCAGTTTTAGCGGATATCTCCGCGTATGGAATTTTACCTCCGTAATTTTCCAAATAGATTTCATTTTCCGCCAATTCCTGTTTTGTTTTTTCAATGTTGGCGCCTGGTTTGTCTATTTTATTTATCGCAACTATCGAGGGGAGCTTCATCTCGGTAATTGTTTTCCATGCTTCGATCGTCTGTGGTTTTACGCCGTCTTCAGCTGAAACGACCAAAATGGCAATGTCGGCGATGAGGGCTCCGCGTTCTCGCATTTTTGAAAAAGCCTCGTGTCCGGGCGTGTCCAAAAAGGTGATTTTTCTTTCTTTTCCTTCATCATCTTTATGTAGAACCTCATAAGCCGAAATATTTTGAGTAATTCCTCCGGCTTCATCGAGAGTGGTGTTTGTTTTTCTGATGTAATCAAGAAGGGTTGATTTTCCATGATCTATGTGTCCCATAACCACCACCACTGGTGGTCTTGTTGTATTTTTATTTTCTTGCATATTTTTTATTTTATTCTTGCTTTGTTCAAAGATTCTTGTTCTTCGATTGAAAGCTCATATTCTGATTTGTTGTTTTTTATAGGTTTAGCAAATACGCTCATTCGATCACGAGAATACAAACTTGAAAGCACCACGCCATCGCCCTCTTCGTTTAACATCCCAATCGCAAAACTTTGATTGCTACCCTGGTCAGGAAAAGGATTGAAGCGGATGGTTTCAAGTCCGCGGATACTTTTTTTTATTTTCGCATTCATTACGGAAATGTTATTCTGCATGTCGGTCTGGGTTTTTTTTAAACTGATAATGTCATTTTCTATACTAAAGATAGTGTCTTCTAAATCTTTCGCTTTTTTACCTAGAAAGAATCTCTTTAGGCGCTTTTCTGTGACAAAAACCCAAACAGCTCCAATCAGCATGACAATGCCGGTAAAAACAAAAAAAGCGATTTCAAGCTTTGTATCCATGTATAGATAATATATACCCGGTAGTGAGCTTTAGCAAGGCACAAAGAAAGCATGCTCGCAGAGCGAGCGATTGCTAAAGTCTACTAACCGGGTATACTATTTCAATGCCCAAATCAAATAAAGGCTCGACAGAAAAAACAAGAAAAATATATTTAGATTATGCGTCCAGTGTGGAATCCAATCCAAGTTCTATACACATGGAAGGGGTGCAAGCCAGAGTCAGGCTTCAAAATGCGCGTAGAGAAGTTGCAGGTGTGCTTGGCGCAAAATCGGAAGAAATAATCTTTACCAGTGGAGGCACTGAGAGCAACAATCTTGCAATTCAAGGTATGGTTTTGTCTTTGCAGGGAAAAATGTTGCCCCATATTATAACAACAAACATCGAACACCCGTCTGTTCTTGAAACCTTTAAACTTCTTGAAAAAAGAAAACTTGCGCAAATTTCCATAGTGCCCGTAGAAGCGAACGGCATTGTGGATCCAAAAAAAATAAAAAAAGAAATTAAAAAAAATACGGTTCTTGTGTCTGTGATGTATGCCAATAATGAAATTGGCACTATCCAGCCCATAAGAGAAATTGCAAAAGAGATCAGACATTTTAGAAAGCAAAAGGAAAAGAAGAAAGGTTTTCTCAGGTCCTCGGTTCCCTGGGTCCCTCCCCCAGCCAGACCATTCCAAAACCTTTCTTCTTTTCCTTTTTTTCATACCGACGCAGTGCAAGCAGGAAACTATCTAGATTTGAATGTAGAGAGATTGGGAGTGGATTTGCTCTCGCTTTCTGGTTCGAAAATTTTTGGTGGGGGTAAAGTTGGAGTGCTTTATAAAAAAAAATCTGTGCCTCTTGCAAATATATTTGGCGGGGGAAATCAAGAAATGGGATTACGTCCGGGCACGGAAAATTTGCCGGAGATTTTAAAATTTTCCAAGGCGCTTCAATTTACACAGAAAGTAAAAGAAAAAGAGGCAAAGAGATTAACTAAACTTCGGGATTATTTTATCGCTTCGCTTCATCAAATTTTTTCCTCCTGCGTCCTTCTCGGATTACCGAGTGGGACCCTCGGAAATAAAAAATTCGATGAAGCTTCACTCTTTGTAAATGGTGATTTAAAAGATAGATTGCCGAATAATATAAATATTACTATTCCAAATATTCCAAGCGATCTTTTGGTCATTGAGCTTTCAGCAAAAGGAATAATGTGTTCATCAAAAAGCGCTTGTGAATCCGGCGATGGCAAAGCGTCATATGTTATTAAAGCAATAAATAAAAATATTTCAGAAGAGGACGGCTCTTTGCGGTTTTCATTAGGAAGAGATACCACAAAAGCAGATATTGATTATACTGTTAAAGCTTTATCACAAATTTTGACTAAATTAGAAAAGTGGTACACCCGGTAGTGAATTTTGGTAAGGCACAAAGTGCAGCTCGCAAAACGAGCATTGCCAAAATCTACTAACCGGGTATAATTGAGGGATGGATATCAAGGATTTAAACAAACCACAACTACTGCTTTTGGCTGTGTTGCTTTCTTTTATCACTTCTATTGCCACAGGCATAACGACGGTGACTTTGATGCAACAAGCACCGGCGTCTTTCACCGTGCCCGTCAATCGTGTCGTCAGACAAACAATAGAAAAAATTCAACAAGTGGAAGGCAAAACCACAGTGCAAACTGTCATTGTGAAAGAAGAAGATCTAGTGGTGGATGCTATCGCTAAAAATAAATCAGCCACCTTTGCTGTTAGTAAAGAATCCCCCGACTTAAATGGGCAGAATGTTGAAGTCTCCATTGGGCGAGGATTCGCGGTTTCCACGGATGGCATAGTTGCAGTTGATAGCGGTTTTGCAAAAGAGGCTGGGGTTTATTTTTTGAAAAATGATAGCGGGAAGTTCAAAGCTGATTTCTTGCTGGTGGACAAATCCGGTTTTTCACTTCTGAAGATAGGAGCTCCGCTTGATGAAAAAAGTAAGCCAGTTTTTACCGTGCCAGTTTTTGGTGATTTAAACAAAATGAAAATAGGTCAAAAGATTTTAGTTTTAGGCGATACTATATCTTCTTTTATTTTTGAAGGGGATAAGAATATAAAAATTATTAATGTTACAAAATCAAATGCTGGCGCCATCGTGCTGGATCTCGATGGAAATGTTTTAGGCATAGCTTTATCTCTCGAAGCTACGTCTTTTGCACCTATTGATGCCATAAAAGATGTCCTGAATGCAAAATTCTCCGAAAATATCAAAACGACCATGTCAGCAGCTCCAATACTTGCGCCTTCTACTTCTCCTTCTGTGTCTTCTACGCAGTAAGAAAGACCACATACACCAGCTTGACAGCTAGTGTATAATCTAAAATATATATATAATATGCCACCATTAAATAAATTTACAACTAAATCAAGGGATGCGATTAAAAAAGCCCACGAGCTTGCCATCGAACGCGGGGTGAATCATGTTTCATCAGTGCATTTATTGGCTGCATTGCTTCTCCAAGAAGAGAGCATGGTGAATTCAATTTTGGACAAATTGGAAATCGATACAATGCTCTTGACTGATTCTATTTTAGAATTGATTGAACTACCTGAAAGTCACAATACTCTCTCTCCCTCTTATCAGATTTATCTCAATCCTGATTTGGCGCAAGTCATAGATCAATCAGCTAAATTGGCAGAATCAATGAAAGATGATTTTGTTTCGACTGAACATCTTTTTGTTGCAATATTGGAAGTTGCGAGCGAAGCGCGGGAAGCTTTGGCACGATTTCGAATCCACAAAGATCCTGTCATGAAAGTTCTGGAAGAATTGCGCAGTCAAAATATCACCGATATCACAGAACCAAAGAAGTTTAAATTACTTTTGAAATATACTAGAAATTTAACCAAATTAGCAAAAGAAGACAAACTGGATCCGGTTATCGGCAGGGATAATGAAATAACGCGTATCATGCAGATACTTTCGCGTCGGACAAAGAATAATCCTATTTTGATCGGTGAGGCTGGCACCGGAAAGACGGCTGTAGTGGAAGGTTTGGCGCAAATGATAGTCAAAAATAATGTTCCGGAATCGTTGAAGGACAAAGAGCTCGTTTCTCTCGATCTTGGACTTCTTGTTGCCGGCACAAAGTATCGCGGAGAATTTGAGGAAAGGCTAAAGGGTATCATGAAAGAAATCGAACGATCGGATGGAAAAGTGATTCTCTTTATTGATGAAATTCACACTATCGTCGGCGCTGGAGGCGCGGAGGGAACGATGGATGCCTCGAATATGTTAAAGCCGGCGCTTTCACGTGGAGAGTTGCGCGCTATTGGCGCGACGACGTTGCGAGAATATCAAAAGCATATTGAAAAAGATCCAGCTCTAGCTCGGCGTTTTCAGCCTGTATATATTGATGAGCCTAGTGTTGAAGATGCCATAGCCATCCTTCGGGGCTTGAAGGAAAAGTATGAGCTCTTTCATGGTGTTCGTATTACTGATGATGCCATAATCTCTGCGGTGAATCTTTCTGCCCGCTATATCACAAATAGATTTTTGCCCGACAAGGCGGTGGATTTGATAGATGAGGCATCATCTTCTCTTAAAATAATGCTGGAAAACAAGCCACCAGTTTTAGAAGATGCTCATAGAAAAATAATGCGTCTGGAAATAGAAAAGGAGGCTCTCAAAAAAGAGATTGCTGTTTTAAGCGCAGAGAAAGACAGGGAAGAAAAAGAAAAGGCGAAAGAAAAAAATAATGAGATAAAAAATAGGCTCAAGGAAGTGGACAAGGAGATAGGTAATTTGCATGAGAAAACAAAGGAGCTCGAACTAAAGTGGCAAAATGAGAAAACAATTGTTGTTGAAGTTCGCGCCATAAAAAAAGATTTAGAGAGTCTGCGATTGGAGGCGGAAGGCGCTGAGATGAAATCGGATCTTTCTCGCGCGGCTGAAATACGTTATGGAAAGATTCCTGAATTGAAAAAGGATCTAGAGGCAAAGCTTTTACGATTAAAGAAGTTGCAAAAATCGCGCCGAATTTTAAAGGAAGAAATTACAGCGGAAGATATTGCCGAGGTGGTGGCTCGATGGACGGGAATACCGCTTACAAAGATGCTTGAAGAGGAACGTGAAAAGTTGGAAAAGATGGAATCGGAATTGAGGAAAAGAGTGGTGGGGCAAGATGAGGCTATAAAGCGTGTGTCGGATGTTATACGGCGTTCTCGCGCCGGCATAGGAGACCCTAATAGACCTATCGGTTCTTTTATTTTTTTGGGTCCTACTGGGGTGGGCAAGACAGAGCTCACCAAAGCCCTAGGGCAATTTATGTTTAACGACGATCGAGCGATTATTCGTGTGGATATGTCTGAATACATGGAAAGACACTCGGTTTCCAAACTCATCGGCTCTCCTCCGGGATATGTGGGTTATGATGAAGCAGGGCAATTGACGGAATCAGTGCGTCATCGTCCGTATGCGGTGATACTCTTTGACGAAATTGAGAAAGCGCATCCGGAAGTTTTTAATATGCTTCTGTCGGTTATTGATGAGGGAAGATTGACTGACGGCAAAGGCAGAGTGGTGAACTTTAAAAATACCATTATAGTTCTTACTTCTAATATCGGTTCACAATTCGTGGAGAAAATGGAATCAATCGGATTCTCCAATAATTCTAAAAAACAAGATTATAGCAATATGAAAGAAAAAGTTCTGGAAGCGCTGAAAGACAATTTCCGTCCGGAATTTTTAAATCGTCTCGATGAGATTGTTGTTTTTGATGTCTTATCGGAATCAGCTATTGCTGAAATAGTTAGCTTGAGAATAAAAGTAGTTGTAGATAGACTAGCAACCAAGGGGATTAATTTCGAGATTTCTAATGAGGCATTGTCGCATCTAGCAAAAGAAGGTTATGATCCGCACTATGGAGCTCGTCCCTTAAACCGCTTGATTCAGAATAAAATCTTGAACCCTGTTGCCTCTTATATTATTTCAAACGGAGTAAAGAAAGGGGATACTGTGTTTGTCTCAACAAAGAACAACGAGCTGGTCATTGAAACTAAAAAAGGTAAAAATCACCACCGCCTCTGGAGGAGTCCCGCAGAAAGCGGGAAAAGCACATTTCATGTGCGATCTAGGTCGTCGGTTTAAAGGAAATGAAAAACAAAAAACCCGTCTTGCGACAAGTTTTTTTGTTGCGGGACGGGATGATTAAGGTTTTTTCCTCTGTCCTGACTTCAATTCCTTACCAAGGGCTTGAAGATCAAGCAGCAATTTATGCAACGAGGAATCCAAAGTGCCGTTTTGGTGTCTGCGATATCGCCGGCGACCAAGATTTCTGCCTGCGATTTTGCAAAGGCCAATAGGGATGAGGTTGGTTTTCATATTGTGCTAGCTGATTTCTTTTGTTGATCAACATTGTAGTTGCAACAATCGTGTTTTCCACTAAAGTATCATCTAATCTTTATAAAATGTTAAAATGAATATGTAGTAGAGTAGTCAATTGCAACTTATTCTAGATAGTGTTATCATTAGATAATGGTTAGACGTTGGACAAAAAAAGAAGAAGGCAAGTATCGATCAGAACTTTTTAAGATTTATGTTAAACAGAATAAAAGTTTGGGTGAGGTTTCAAAAATTTTAGATATATCGGAGCAAGCAGTTTTTCGAAGATTGGGGCGTTTGGGGATTAAAACACAACCGCATTTAAAAAAGAATTACTTAAAAAAGCGGATTGATGTACGAATTCCAGATAAATACTCTGAAGATCTGGCGGAATTTTTTGGTATTATGCTTGGTGATGGGCATATAAGTCATTTTCAAGTTGTGGTTAGCTTGGGTAATAAAGAAGAAAAATATGCAGAATATGTCAAATCGCTTATCAAGAAAATATTTAAGACGAATGTAAAAATTTCCCTTCGAAGTAAGGGATACCGAGATGTTTATCTTGGTTCAGTGGCTATAACATCATGGCTCCTTAAGGAAGGGCTTGTTCACAATAAGGTCAAATCACAGGTCGATGTGCCAATGTGGATATTTAGTAAAAATAATTTTATAAAGCGTTTTTTAAGGGGATTTTTTGACACTGACGGATCGGTATACAAATTAAAATATGGTATTCAAGTGTCCTTTTGCAATCGGTCTTTACCGATACTTCTATCTTTACAAAAGATGCTTAAAAAGTTAGAATACAATCCGTCACGTTTAAGTTCGTATAATATGTATCTTACTAAAAGGGAAGATGTTAAAAGATTTTTTCAGGAGATCAAACCATCTAATCCTAAACATGTAAGTAGATATTTAAACATTTCAAACAACATGCGTCGGTCGGATAGTGGCTATTCCAGGTGACTGTAAATCACCCGCCTTCGGGCATCGTTGGTTCGAGTCCAACCCGGCGCACAATAAAAATCCACCTTTTTACTTCATGAAGTTTTCATCTATACTGTAATAGTATAGATATATGTTAAAATTTGTTTTATCAATATTCATTATAACGTCTTTTGGATTTTACGTTTTTCAGCAGAACGTGATTGGTTCTGCTAATATTCCATCAGTGCCGGTGGTTGCTACTGGTCCTAACGGCGCAGACAACAGTACAAAAAAAACTACTAAGCCTACTACGGTCGTTAGAACCACTCCTGTTGTAAATAATCCTCCTTCTAAATCTATGATGAATAATGGGGGGATGATGGGAGGCGGAGGAATGATGAATCAAGGCACTTTTAGAAATGGTGAATATGTAGGCTCTGTTGCTGATGCTTATTATGGATATGTGCAGGTGAAAGCGGTTATCACAAACGGCAAGCTTTCGGATGTTATTTTTCTGGATTATCCTCAAAGCAGATCAACTTCTGTTCGGATTAATTCATACGCCATGCCTATTTTGAAACGAGAAGCCATCATCGCTCAAAGCGCGAATGTTGATGCTGTTTCAGGAGCGTCTGCTACCAGCCCGGCTTTTGTGAAATCTTTAACATCTGCTCTCAATCAGGCAAGAATATAAAATATTACTTGTCCCGTACTAAATTTTAGATTACGGGACATAAAGATAGACATTATTAATAAAATTTTAGTACTGGGATGAAAAAACAAAGAACTATAATGGGAATGTTGGCAGTTGTAGAAATAGTTGATTTAAATGCGACTGATAGGATATTTGAAGAAGTTTTTGATTATCTGGTTTCTGCGGACGAAAGATTCAGCACATATAAAAAAAATAGTGAAATAACTTTATTTAATGAAGGGAAAAAAATTGATAAAAAAAACTTGAGTACTGATATGAAAGAAGTTCTTGAGCTTTCGGAAGAGACAAAGAAAACCACGAATGGATTTTTTGACATTACGCGCAATGGAAAAATCGATCCATCTGGTCTTGTAAAGGGTTGGGCAATTCGTAACGCATCGCTTATCTTGCGAGATAGGGGGTTTGAAAACTTTTATGTAGAAATTGCCGGTGATATCGAGGTTGCGGGATTAAATAGCGAGGGGAAAAAGTGGGCTATCGGCGTCAGAAATCCATTTAATAAAACAGAGAATGTAAAGGTGGTGTATTTAAGCGAGAGTGGAATTGCCACTTCTGGCACATATGAAAGGGGAGGCCATATTTACAATCCTAAACAATCGGATGGAATGATCGGGGATGATGTTGTTAGCTTGACGGTGATAGGTCCGAATATTTACGAAGCTGACAGATTTGCAACCGCGGCTTTCGCCATGGGTAAAGACGGAATATTGTTTATAGAAAAATTGCCTGGTTTTGAGGGATATATGATTGATAAAGATGGTGTTGCAACATTAACAACTGGATTTGAAAAATATACATAGCATGAAACCTGTCATTAAGTTTATGGATGATTTCTTAAATAGGACAACGATGTACAAAGTAGTTTTGTATTACTTGATTGTCCTTTGGATAGTAGCATTTGTATTCAGTTTTTTTAATTTATTGTCTTTTACGCCGATCTCAATGATGATTTCTTTGGCTATCTTGCTTAGTGCCTCTTACATTACCAATCGCGCTTTTGCCTATGTTTTTAGAGTTCCGGCCAATGCGGAATCTATTTATATTTCTGTTTTTATTCTTGCATTGATTATTACTCCCGCATTGACACTCGCTGAATATATTTTTCTTGGTTGGGTTGGGATTTTAGCCATGGCATCAAAATATATTTTTGCCATTAAACATAAACATGTTTTCAATCCGGCAGCATTAGCTGTTGCGGTCACCGCTTTTTTTCTTAACCAAGGCGCAAGTTGGTGGATTGGGACGATTTCAATGATGCCGTTTGTATTTTTAGGTGGATTGATTATTGTCCGAAAAATTAAAAGAAAAGATCTCACTTTTAGTTTTTTCATCGTCGCTCTCTTCACTATCGTGATTTCTAGCTTATCAAGTGGTGGAGACGTTGTCAGCACTCTAAACAGAACGATATTTTATTCTCCAATTTTGTTTTTCACATTCTTTATGATCACCGATCCGCTAACTGCACCATCTTCGCGATTTTTGCGTATTTTATATGGAATAGTTGTGGGATTTATGTTTGCTCCAGCAGTACACATAGGAGCATTTTATTTTACTCCCGAAATCGCATTGTTGTCTGGAAATATATTTTCTTATCTGGTCAGCTCAAAGAAGAGATTGATGTTGAAACTTAAAAAGATTGTTCAACATACTTCCGATACCGTTTCGTTTATTTTTACCCCCGATTCTTCGTTTGTTTTCAAGCCGGGGCAATATTTGGAATGGACTTTAGGGCATCATGGAATGGATAGTCGTGGTAATAGGCGTTATTTTACGATTGCTTCCTCTCCCACAGAAAAAGAATTGCATCTGGGTGTTAAATTTTATCCAAATGGGAGCAGTTTCAAAAAGGCATTGTCGGGCATGAATGACGACGACACTATTTTTGCTTCACAACTTTCGGGAGATTTCGTTTTGCCGAGAGACAAGAAAAAGAAACTGGTTTTTATCGCTGGTGGTATCGGCATTACTCCTTTCAGGAGTATGATCAAGTATTTGATTGATACGCAACAAAAGAGAGATATATTTTTGATTTATTCTAATAAAAAAGAAACAGATATAGTCTATAAAAATATTTTTGATCAAGCTTCTTATGATTTTGGTTTGAAAACGATCTACACATTGACTGATATGGAAGATGAGCAAACAAATTGGAATGGAAGGAGAGGATTTATTGATGGAAAAATGATATTGGAAGAAATAAAAGATTGGCGCGAAAGAACTTTTTATATTTCTGGTCCTCCCTCGATGGTTTCCGACACCGAAAAAATAATTAAAAATTTGGGTCTCAGTGGCAAGCAAATAAAAACCGACTTTTTTCCGGGGTTTGCCTAAGAATTCATTCTTCATGAAATTTTCATCTTACAGTGATATCATGTAGGCATGAAGATATTAGTTGTTGAGGATAATAAAAAGCTGGCAGAAAACCTAAAGCAGGGGCTTACCCAAGAAGGGTATGCTGTGGATGTGATTGAAGATGGGCTTGTGGCAGAACGTCGAATCTTAATTAATCGTGATGAATATGATCTTGTTATTCTCGATCGAATGCTTCCTGGAAAAGACGGGACTTCAGTATGTGCTTCTTGGCGTGAAAATGATGTCATCGTTCCAGTACTGATGCTGACTGCTCTCGATACTACGGATGATAAGGTCATAGGTCTAGATGCAGGCGCGGATGATTATCTAACCAAACCTTTTGCTTTCAAAGAACTTTTAGCTCGTATCCATGCGTTGTTGCGACGTCCAAAACAAAGCATACCCTCGGTGCTTATTTCTGGAGATATTAGTGTCAACACCACGAGCAGAATCGTAACTCTTAAAAATAAACCAATTTCTCTAACCCTGAAAGAGTTTATGGTGTTAGAATATCTAATGCGCAATCAGAAGAAGGTGTTTACTAGAGATGAGCTTTATTCGCATGCTTGGGATTTTGCGGACTCATCTTTTAGTAATACTGTCGATGTGCATATAAAAAATCTACGAAAGAAAATAAATGATAATGGAAAAATTATACAAACAATTCGTGGAGTTGGTTATAAGATGGAAGGTTAGTCGCAAGATTGATGAATTCTTTATTGCGCGACTTCGTCTTACTTTTTATTATTCCATCACGGCAATAATAATTTTAGGTGGTTCGAGTATTATACTTTATAAAACAATTCTTTCGAATCTAACGGATTCTATTTCAGAGGATATATTTTTAGATCCGCGTATTTATCAAGCAGTCATAGATAGAGCGCAGGATATACTGCTCAATCGTTTTTTAACGATAGACCTTATCATAATATTTTTTATTATAATATTGGGTTTCTTGCTTACTCACAAAACATTGGAACCGATTCGGTCTAATATGCAAAAACAAAAGAGGTTTATTGCGGATGCATCGCACGAGCTCCGCACTCCTATTGCCGTAGTTATCTCTGGTCTTGAGGTTAACCTTAATAATAAAAAGTTGGATTTGACTTTGGCCAAAAAAACACTTGAAAATACTTTGGATGAAATGAGAGAATTTTCAAAACTCAGCAATAGTCTACTTGATTTATCAAAATATGACATGAGAGTGCAAATAGGGTATGAACCCATAGCCATGAGTATATTGGTAAAATCTATCGTAGAAAAAAATAAGAGTCTAGCGAAACAAAAAGATATAAATATTGAAACAAAAATAGAATCATCGGCAATGGTTTTTGGCAACAAGATGGAGTTAGGCCGAGTATTTTTTAATATTTTAGATAATGCTATTAAATATACTCCGCCCAACGGAATTATATCTATCTTGGATAAAGTTTCTAACGGTAAATATATTGTAATCATAAGCGACAACGGCAATGGTATTTCGAAAGATACTTTGGATAAAATTTTTGATCCATTTTTTAGAGGAGATTTGTCTCGAAGTACGGATGGCGCGGGGCTCGGGCTCACTTTGGCAAAAAAAATCATTGAAAATCACAAGGGGACTATCTCCATCAAGAGTCAAGTAAACAAGGGCACTAGCGTGGCCATATCTTTACCTATCTCTTCATGATAACTTCATTTTATAGATTTATAATATACACATACATTATGGTCATTATGTATGGACATTATTAAATTAATAGTTATTATTTTTTAATTTTTAAAATTATATATGAAATATAAAAAACAAATTGCAACTGGTGCCTTGGCGTTGTCGCTCCTAGTTGGAGGCTCTTCTGTTTTTGCTTCCACACCGCAAGATTTAGGTATAAAAGATATACAATCTATCTATCAAAAACACGACAAGAATAATAAAAAAATAAAGATTAGAAATAAGATAAAAAACAGTGTCGTGGGGGTCGTGGAATCGATAAATGGTGCTGGTTTTACGATAGATATAAAAAATATGAAGACGCGAACCATGTTTTCAGCTGATGTCAAAACAAATGTTTCGACTCTATACAACAAAAATGGAATTAATGCGAATTTTTCTGATCTAACCATAGGGCAAAAGGTAATCGTTGTGGGGGAGTTAGACAAAACAACGAATATAATAAATGCCAAAATAGTAAAAATTGTTGACCAAAATATGGGTTTCCATAGGAATAAAAACAAAATTCAATAAAAACTTGTTGTTTTATAGAAAGTATGTTATTATAAAACAGCTTTCAAAAAAGCTCTGATCTTCTTTGGGGCTTTTTTGTTTAAACAAAAAAATTTAGTAAAATTTATTTATGGAAATTAGGAATATTGCAATAATCGCCCATGTGGACCATGGTAAAACCACATTGACCGATGCTTTGATGAAGCAAAACGGCGGGCTTTTAGATGAAGGAGTATCGATGGATTCAAACGCTTTAGAGAAAGAGCGTGGTATTACTATTTATTCAAAAAATACTTCTATCTATTACAAGGATACCAAGATAAACATTGTGGATACTCCCGGCCATGCGGATTTCGGTTCGGAGGTGGAACGTGTTTTACGCGCGGTGGATTGCGTGCTTTTGCTTGTGGATGCCGTTGAAGGACCAATGCCTCAGACTAGATTCGTCTTAAAAAAATCTTTAGAGCTCGGGCTCAAGCCGATAGTGGTTATAAATAAAATAGACAAGCCAGCTGCCGAACCGGACAGGGTGCATAATGAAATTCTGGAATTGTTTTTTGAATTGGGTGCGAGTGAAGAGCAGGCAAATTTTGAAACAGTCTATGCGATCGGACGTGAAGGGAAGGCCTTCAAACATTTGAACGACAAATCTAGCGACCTTTCTCCCATTTTGGATGTAATTTTAGAAAAAGTTTTACCCGCTTCTAGCGGGGCTACTAATGAAAAAATGTCTGCGCAAGTTTTTAACTTAGGTTATGACAATTTTTTGGGCAGAATGGCAGTGGCGCGAATATATTCTGGGAAGATTTTTACTTCTAGCAATATTTTTGTAAAAGGAGAGCATGAGACACGCAAAGGTAAAATAACAAAACTTTTTTCTTTTGAGGGAATAACCAGAAAAGAAGTGGATTTTGCTACGACCGGCGATATTGTGCTTTTGGCCGGGATTCCAGACATATATATAGGTGAAACAATATGTGAAGATGAGTCTGTAGAACAATTACCGCACATTGCCATCGATGAGCCCACTCTCTCTCTAAATTTTTTGGTGAATGATTCTCCGTTTGCGGGTAAGGAGGGAAAATTTGTCACCTCAAGGCAGATCAAAGAAAGATTGGAAAAAGAGCTTGAGATAAACGTTGGGTTAAAGGTTGATTTTTCTCCAGACCAGGGCGATAAATCAGGGCCGAGTTTTTTTAAAGTATACGGAAGAGGAGAGCTTCACGTAGCCATATTATTGGAAAATATGCGTCGAGAAGGATTTGAAATGCAGGTCTCTCAGCCGGAAGTTATTATCAAGGAAATGAATGGGGTCAAGACGGAACCTTACGAAGAACTAGTGATTGATGTCCCGATGGAGTCTTCAGGCGGTGTTATTGAAAAGATAGGCAAGCGACGCGGGATAATGAAAGATATGGTAGAAAAGCAAGGTATAGCGAGAATCATTTTTGACATACCGACACGTGGATTGCTGGGTTATCGAGGAGAATTCATCATAGATACAAAGGGAGAAGGGATAATGAGTTCGAGAGTTACTGGATTTCGGGAATACGCGGGAGAAATAAAAAAACGTGAATATGGATCGATGACTTCCATGGTTTCCGGCAAGGCAGTGGCTTTTTCCCTTGCAAATTTACAGGAACGTGGTATATTGTATGTAGAACATGGTGTAGAAGTTTATGAAGGAATGGTTGTCGGAAATGTTTTGAAGGGGGATGACATGTCGGTAAATCCCACGAAGGGAAAACAACTTACCAACATGCGAGCTTCCGGTACCGATGAGGCCATAACTTTGAATCCTGTTTTTATTTTGAATATCGAACGAGGCTTGGAAGTTATGAATGAAGATGAATATTTAGAAATTACTCCAAAATCTGTTCGACTCCGCAAGAGGTACCTGACTGAAATCGATAGGACAAAAGCCAAGAGATAATAAACCTTACAACCATTTAACCAAGCCATTATGTCGACAATATCTTTTAAACCAAAAAAAATAACAAAAAAAATAACTTCGCAACTTCAAGCGCGCGCGTCTGATGTTATCATGAATCGTTTTGGCTTGACCGCTCTCGGAGAAAGAAAGACTCTTGAAGAAATCGGCAAGAAATACAATATTACCAGAGAGCGTGTCCGTCAGATCGAGGATGCGGCTTTGACTTTCATAAAAAAATCCAGCATGTATCGCGCTGAACAGGCTATCTTTGATGAGCTCAAGCAATTGTTGCACAAGCTGGGTTCAATCGTTGCCGAACATGAACTCTTGCCTTATATCTCAAAAGACAAAACGACTCAAAATCATATTCATTTTTTTCTAACATTAGGAGATGCTTTCAAGAAACATCGTGAAGACGATCATTTTCATGCCCGCTATAGCGTGGATGATGAAATGAGTGAGAAAGTGCATGAAGCCCTGCGGAAGCTTTATGAAAGCCTGAAAGATGAAGATCTTGTGCCGGAAACGGAAATAATTAAGAAATTCCTTGATCATCTGAAAGATGTGGCCCTGGATTATAGAAATGAAGAGATGGTCCGAAGATGGCTCTCTATGTCTAAAAATGTTGCGAAAAATCCCCTAGGCGAATGGGGTAAAGCGAGTTCTCCAAATATCCGCATTCGCGGGGTAAAGGATTATGCGTATTTAGTTATGAGACGCCACGGAACACCTTTGCATTTCAAGGAGGTTGCAGACTCTATCTCTAAAACTTTCAATAAAAAAATTCATTATGCCACCTGTCATAACGAGCTTATAAAAGATTCTCGGTTTGTCTTGGTTGGTCGGGGTATGTATGCCCTTTCGGAGTGGGGTTATAAAAAAGGCATTGCCCGCGAAGTCATTGCGGATATTTTAAAAAGAGAAGGACCGCTGGGAAAGGGGGACATAATTCAAAAAGTGAACAAAGAGAGATATTTCAAAAAGAACACCATCCTAGTAAATCTCGCGAACCCAAAATATTTCAAGAAAAACAAAAGTGGACTTTACGATGTGGTTTAGGTTTTCTGGAATTGAAAGCGTATAAAAAGTTAAAGAAAAAAAAATACAAACTAAAAACGGGGGACTTCGCGGTTGCGAAGTCCCCCGTTTGGGTTGCGGCATTTGCCGCGATCAGTAGGAGTGTTCGGGGATGGAACACTTTGGCCTCTCCTTGACCGGACCAAAAGTGCAAATGCCACCGGCCGGACATGTCCGGCTATGGGCAATGTAAACCTTGAGATCGATGTCGGTGGGGATATCTCCCGGTGCCTTCTTGTTCTCCGCTGCCCATGTTTGCTTGGCGCCGTCGATTAGTTTCAGGTTGGCGATGCAGGCGTTCCGTTGCGAGTCGACACGGGCCTTGTTGAAGTTGGGAATAGCGATGGCGGCGAGGAGGCCGACGGCGACGACGACGATCATGATTTCCACCAGGGTGAAGCCCGAATTTCTGTTAGTTCTCATAGTTTTCGTTTTTTTCTTCTCTGTTATCCCTTGACGACCACACACCTCTCCATTCGATGGAAAGTTTATGTTTATATGCGGTTTTCAAGTTACACAGAAGCTCTCCTTTAGAATAGCACAAATGCATGAGAAAGTCAATAGGTTTAACCTGTATTTTTTGGGTTTTATATATTAAAATAGAGGCATGAGTGAGTTTTTTGAAGCTATCGAGAACGGGATAAAAGAATATTGGCGTTCGATTTTGGTTGTGGCCGTCGTTATTTTTCTCTGGAAATTTAATTTACTGCACGGCTTGATCGGAGATATTTTATTACCCTTGGCGGGTGTCGCGTTGTTGGGTCGCGTTGCTTGGATTATTTGGATTCACTATATCCAGCAGGATTTTATTTCTGGCATTGATTTTGTTCTACTCGAAATCATACCTCCGCGGGACGTTCTGCGAAGTCCCAAAGCAATGGAGCTTTTTATCACCAATGCTCTTTACCACATGAGCAACAAGGGCGGAAGAGAAGAATATTGGCAAGGAGCGGTTTGGTTTTGGTTTTCTTTGGAAATAGCTTCGATTGATGGACAAGTGCATTTTTACATCCGCACTCCGACGCGCGTGCGGGGTTTGATTGAGACGCAAATGTATGCCCAATATCCCCAGGCGCAGATCAGAGCCGTAGAGGATTATACTTTGGCCGTTGATGAAATAACAAAAGATAGCGCTTGGAATGGTTGGGGATGTGAATTTGAATTGGACAAACCCGAGGCATTTCCTCTAAAGACTTACATTGATTTTGGACTGGATAAAGATCCAAAGGAAGAATTTAAAGTTGATCCGATTTCTCCAGTAGTGGAGCTTTTTGGTTCGCTCAAAAAAGGAGAACAAATGTGGTCGCAGATCGTTATCACGCCTTCAAAAAAAAGATACCATACGCACGGCACATGGTTTGGACATCATGATTGGTTAGAAGAGTCATTAGTGCAATTGAAAAAATTACTTAAGCCCTATACGAACTTGAGGGAAAACCCAAATGGCACACTTTCAGAGGAAGTCCGTGCTCCGAAATTTTTTGATAATGTAATAACCGCCGTAAACGCTAAAACAGGCAAAGTTGGTTTTGATGTCGGCATTCGAGTATATTACGTAGCTAAAAAAGAAGCGTGGAATATAAACAACAGAAGAAATCTTCGTCTTATTTGGCGTCAATATGCGAAGCCCGACTGCAATCAGCTCAATCGCCATAACTCAACTCAGGGAGATGCTTACAGTGGCATATTTTCCGCTTCTCCACAGACGGTCATGCGCTTGGCCAACCGGATGCTTACTGAATTCAGGGAACGTTCCTTTTTCCATGAATCTCTTCGACAGAAAATTTTATCCAAACATAACATTCCTTGGCCCTTTGACGGCATTTTCAAGGCGTATTTTCATCCATCTACATTTGTCTTGAATGTGGAAGAAATCGCGACCATGTGGCACTTCCCAGGACAGATATTAAAAGTTCCTACGCTTGAACGTATTGAATCCAAAGAAGCTTCTCCGCCCACCAACTTGCCGACTTAAGTTTTATGATGGATTATTTTTCAGCCAACAAGGTTTTCTTTTATGTGTTAGGCGCAACTACGCTCCTGGCAGTTTTTTATTATTTTCTTTTTAGCGCGCCCGCAAATTTTCCCGTCGGAGTTATCATAAAAATAGATCAAGGGGAAAGCCTGCGCAGTGTTTCTTTTCAGTTCAAAAAAGATAATATTATAAGGTCCAGAATTGCTTTTGAAGCATTTGTGATTCTTTTTGGCGGAGAGAAACACATAATACCGGCTGATTATTTTTTTGAGGGCAGATTGCCGGTTTTTGAAATTGCTGGACGCATATCAAGAGGCGAGAGGCACTTGGCGCCGGTGAAGGTCACTATTCCTGAAGGGTTGAATGTCTCCGAGATGGCGCAAATTTTTACGACCAAGTTGTCGAACTTTGATTCGGAAAAATTCCTGCAGTCAGCAAAAGATTTAGAGGGCTATCTTTTTCCCGATACTTATTTTTTCTTTACCACAGCCAATGAACAGGATGTATTAAAATCCATGAGTGAAAATTTTAATAAAAAAATCGAGCTTGTCCGACCTGATATCATTTCCTTAAGCAAGACTAAAGGAAGAACCGAGCGGGAGATTATCATTATGGCTTCTCTCGTCGAGGGAGAAGCTAAAGGAGAATTTGATCGAGGATTTATTTCCGGAATTTTATGGAAAAGACTTTCTATGGATATGCCACTTCAAGTGGATGTGGCTATGGAGACATACAAGAAAAAAGGTCTGCCTGCAAACCCGGTCGTTAGTCCAGGTCTCAAGGCTATAAAAGCCGCTATATATCCCCAGAATTCTCCTTATCTTTATTATATTCACGACACAGATGGCAACATTCACTATGCAAAATCATTCGTCGAGCATAGGAGGAACATAGAAAGATACTTGCGATAATTTATTTTTATGGGAAAGAAAAAAGTTTTTGTCGGACTCTCGGGAGGAGTGGATTCTGCTGTCAGCGCGGCGTTGCTTCAAAAATTTGGCTACGAGGTCATAGGAGTTTTTATCAAGACTTGGCATCCAGATTTCTTAGAGTGCAATGAAGAGGAAGAACGGCTTGATGCCATGCGTGTGGCAGCCCATCTTGATATTCCATTTCTGACTTTTGATTTTGAAGATGTCTATAAAAAGGAAGTTGCGGATTACATGATTTCCGAATACAAAAAGGGGAGAACTCCTAACCCCGATGTGATGTGTAACAAGCACGTTAAATTTGGCGCATTTCTCAAAAAAGCCATTGCGATGGGGGCGGATTATGTGGCGACGGGTCACTACGCAATGGCAAACAGTGGGTTTTCCTTTTTTGGGTCGCTGTCTCCGCGTGCTCGCGGAGCGCTGCCTCTCGGCTCGTCAGCCTGCGAGACACCCAAAAAAGGAAAACCCACTGTTTGCTTGTTTAAAGGAGTAGATCCGTCAAAAGATCAAAGTTATTTTTTGTGGACATTGAAACAAGAACAATTGAAGAGAATTTTATTTCCCGTTGGGCATTTAAAAAAGACGGAAGTTCGCAAACTTGCCAAGAAATTCAATCTGCCGGTTGCAGAAAAGCATGATAGCCAAGGCATCTGCTTTCTGGGTGATATAGATTTAAAAGAATTTTTGAAACATTATATAAAAGAAAAAAAAGGCGACGTAATCGTCGTCCCGAGCGAAAGCGAGGGGCGAGATAAAGATGATGTAATTGGTCATCATAATGGTGTTGTCTTTCATACACTCGGAGAACGACATGGTTTTACAATTACCAAAAAAAGTCCAACTGATGGACCATATTATATTGTCGGGAAAGATGTGAAGAAAAATATTTTAATGGTGTCTCAAAATCCTCTCCCCAACCCCTCTCCATTAATTATTAATGGAGAGGGGCGAAGGGGTGAGGTAATTAAAATAATTAACACAAATTGGATAGATAAAATTCCAGAAGAAAATAAAAGTCCTGCCCGCAATGCTTTCAGCATAGCTGATGCAGGCGGGTATACCGCCCAAATCCGTTATCACGGAGAATTTTTACCATGCCAAATTAAAATAACTGGAAAATCAAAAGCTGAGATAATTTTCAAAAAACCAGTTTTAGTTGCCTCCGGTCAGTCTGTGGTTATCTATGATAAAGATATTTGTCTTGGGGGAGGAGTTGTTGTATAATCGGGCTATGACTCATTTTTTTACACAAAATAGTGAAATGATTATAAGGCTATTGGTAGCAGTTGGGCTCGGAATATTGATAGGTATTGAAAGAGTTTTAGTGCACAAGGAAGCTGGGATGAAAACGCATGCCCTTGTTTCACTGGGCGCGGCGGTGTTTGTAATTGTTTCTGAAATGATATCTATTAAATATGGAGGCATTACAGGTTTTGATCCTTCTAGAATAGCTTCACAGATAATTGTCGGTATTGGATTTTTGGGCGCTGGGTCAATAATTTTACAAGGTAATAGACTTCTAGGCCTCACGACCGCTGGTGGGCTTTGGGTAACAGCTGGCATTGGTATGGCGGCCGGGTTTGGATTTTATAGCTTAGCGGTGGTCACTACAATTCTTGTGCTTCTAGTGCTTGTCGTAGTGAATAAATTTGAGGAGCCGATTAAAAGAATTTCTGGGGATATTGATCAGCCGACAAATTAATTCATCCAAATGGACTCAAATGAAATCAGGTCAAGATTTTTAGAATTTTTTAAAAAAAGAGGACATAAAATAATTCCTTCATCTTCACTCGTTCCGGAAAATGACTCTTCGGTTCTCTTTACGACGGCAGGGATGCAACAATTTAAAAATTACTACACTCATCCCGAAAGCGCGGATAAAGATTTTGGCAACAGGAATATTGTTACCGTGCAAAAATGTGTTCGCACTGGCGATATAGATGAAGTCGGCGATGCCACGCATCTGACTTTTTTTGAAATGCTTGGCAATTTTTCTTTTGGCGGATATTGGAAAAAAGAGGCTATAGAATATGCCTATGATTTCATCACTAAAGAACTTAATTTAACTATTGATTATGTTTCAGTATTTGAAGGGGATACAGAAACTCCTGCAGATAATGAATCTCGAGAGATTTGGAAAAATATCGATTCAAAATTAAAAATAAAAAATCACAATCGAGCGGATAATTTTTGGGGACCAACTGGAGACGAAGGTCCATGTGGTCCGACGACTGAGATATATATAAATGGGGTAGAAATTTGGAATATAGTTTTTAATGAATTTTATAAGACGAAAGAAGGAAAATATGAACCGTTAAAAGTTCGGGGTATTGATACTGGGATGGGTTTAGAAAGACTTTCGGTGCAAGTTCAAAAAAAGAAAAATGTTTTTGAGACTGATCTCTTTAATGACGAACAGACCCGAGAAGAACGCATTGTTGCTGATCATGTCAAAGCTTCTCTCTTCATGATTTCAGATGGTGTGGTGCCTTTCAATACTGGGCGTGGATATATCGTGAGAAGATTAATAAGGCGTGCAGTTAGATTTTCCAAGCAACCGTTGGCTCAAGAAGTTGAAAAAGTAAGAAAAATATATCAGGGAGTATATTATCTTGACGATAAGGGTCAAATTCTAAAAGAAGAAAATAAATTTAGGGAGACACTTGAAAAGGGGTTAAAAGAAATTGAAAGGATGCCTAATTTAACAGGAGAAAAAGCTTTTTCAATTTATGAAACGTATGGTTTTCCTCTAGAACTTTTAGAAGAAGCAAGAGAAGTAAGTAATAGAGATGATTTTTTTAAAAAAATGAAAGAACATCAAGAAAAATCTCGTACCGCTTCCGCTGGGATGTTCAAGGGGGGTCTAGCGAATCATAATGAAAAAACTATCAAACTTCACACGGCGCATCATTTGCTTTTAGCTGGACTCCAAGCAGTGGTGGATAAAAATATAAAACAACGGGGAAGCAACATCACCGAAGAGCGTTTACGTTTAGATTTTCTCTGCGACCACAAATTGACCGATGAAGAAAAAAAGAGGGTAGAAGACTGGGTAAACGAAAAAATAAAACAAAATTTGGGTGTTGTGCGTAAAGAGATGCCACTTAATGAAGCAGAAAAACTTGGAGCAGAAATGGAATTCGGGGCAAAATATCCAGATGTAGTATCTGTTTATTTTATTGAAGACAAAAATGGTAATCCTATTTCTAAAGAATTTTGTGGCGGTCCGCATGTCGCGAACACTAGTGAACTCGCTAGTGTTCGCGACCCTGAAGGTAATCCGAAGGGTAATTTTAAGATTTTAAAGGAAGAAGCAGTGGCTAAAGGCATTCGGCGTATCAAAGCTGTGCTTGTGTAGTCTTTTTTTGTGATACAATTAGTTTAATGGGAATTTTTTCGAGAAATAAAAAAGAAAAAGACAGACTGTTTTTGGTTTTTGATATCGGATCTTCTTCGGTGGGTGGGGCGCTTTTTGGAGCGCGAGGATCTGGGATTCCAAAAATAATTTTTTCTACGCGCGAACCTATAATTCTACAAAAAAGTCTTGATATCGATCAGTTTTTGTCTTCTACTGTAAAGTCTTTAGAGATTGTCGTTGGAAAAATATATAAAGCGGGTATGGAAAAACCTGAGGAAATCTTTTGTGTTCTTTCATCGCCTTGGTATGTCTCTCAGACTAGGGTTATCAAGTTTGAAAAAAATACTCCATTTATATTTACCTCCAAATTAGCTCTTGGTTTAATCCAAAAAGAAATAACCCTTTTTGAAGAAGAATACTTAGCTAAGTATTCGGATATTAAAAGTCCGGTTCGTTCCATTGAATTTAAAAATATCAAAACAATGCTGAATGGTTATGAAACATCAAATCCCTTGAATCAAAAAACATCGGAACTCGAAATGGCTGTTTTTATTTCAATCAGCGGAGAGCAAATCTTGAAGAGAATCGAAGAGACCATAAGGGGGCATTTTCATTTTGAAAAGATAAGATTTTCTTCTTTTGCTATGGCATCTTTTGCTGTGGTGCGCGACATATTTGCAGAGAGCGAAAACTTTCTTCTGATTGATGTCGGTGGAGAGGTGACAGACATTTCCATGGTCAAGAAGAATACATTGCGCGAGTCGGTTTCTTTTCCTTTAGGCTGTAATTTTATTATACGTGAAGTTGCATCTGCCCTCCACCTCTCGTTCGGTGAAACGAGGTCGATTCTTTCTCTTTTTAGAGACGGACATGCCACGGATTCTATGGTAAAAAAGATCGATCTTGTCATGAATGAATTGAGAACACAGTGGCTAAAAAAGTTTCAAGAATCTTTAGTAAATCTTTCCAATGATATTTCTATTCCCTCGACTGTCTATCTAGCTGTCGACAAAGGAATGGCTAGTTTTTTCTCGGATACAATCAAAAATGAACAATTTAATCAATATACTTTGACTGAGTCGAAATTTAAAATTATCTTTTTGGGTGCGGAAGTATTCAATGGTTTGATTCAATTCAAGGAAAATCTCGCCCGTGACACTTTTTTATCCATTGATTCTATTTACATTAATCGGTTTTTAATTAATCAAACTTCATCTGATATGGAGAATGGATTGGAAAAAATATAATTATGTCAAAAAATTTATTTCAAGATATGGTAAAAATAAAACGTATTAACCGAGAGAAACAGACGCTCGAAAATGAAGAGCGTTCTGAGTTACTTTCGCGCGATGCGATTCCGTTGAGGCGGGCGGAAACTCCCGTCCAAAAAGATACTTATGACGTCCCTGACAGGCAAAACAACAAGAGTCGACCTAGGTATATGCTTTGGGTAATAGCGGTTATTTCTCTGGTGTTCTTTCTTTCCAGTATTTCATTTTTATTTTTAAAGGCAGTAGTAACCGTAAATCCAAAAATGAAAGATGTGGTTTTGAATCAAAATTTTTCCGCCAGTCTGAATGGGGGCGTGGAGGGACTGCCTTTTGATTTAATAGTCATCTCTGGGGAAGAAGAAAAAAAAGTGTTAACCACTGGGACGAAAGATGTTTCAGAAAAAGCTCGAGGTGTTGTTTTGATTTATAACAATTTCAGCTCTTCTTCTCAGCGACTTGATGTAGATACTCGGTTGGAAGGCTCAAATGGAAAAATTTATAAAACCGAAAGACAAGTAACCGTGCCGGGAATGAAAGGCGGAGTTCCCCAATCTGTCGAAGTGGGTATCTATGCGGCAAATTCTGGAGTGGAATACAACAGCAATCCACTTGATTTCACGATTCTTGGATTTAAAGGGACGCCTAAATATTCAAAATTTTATGCCAGATCCAAGGGTGAAATTACTGGCGGATTTAAAGGCAAGACAGTCGCCATTTCCGATGCAGAAAAGTCTTCTGTCATTAATGATTTAAAGACAGTTCTCCAGGCGAAACTTTTAAAAAAAGCGACAGACCAGATTCCAAGCGGATTTGTATTGTTTAAAGAAGCGATTTTTCTAAAAATTGATGAAAATAATGTCGGTGCGGTTTCTTCTGAAGACAAAATGCTACTCACGCAAATAGAATTGCCTATACAAATCAAAGGCACGCTGTATGGTTTTCTCTTTAATGAAGAGAAATTGACAAAAGAAATCGCAAAACAAAACATAAACGGATATGATGGCAGTGATGTATATGTGTCAAACATTCGAGATTTGACTTTCTCCGGTTTCGATAAAGATAAAATTGCGTTTGAAAATGTAAGCAATATAAATTTTAACTTATCCGGTTCTGCCAAGATTGTTTGGAAATTAGATGAGAGCAAGCTTGTGACGGATCTCTTGGGTAAATCAAAAAAAGATTTTAATCAAGTATTGTTACAGTATCCAAATATTGATTCCGCTGAATTGACAATCAGCCCTTTCTGGAAATCATCCCTACCTAATAAAGCAAAAAATATAAGAGTGATTGTGAATTACCCAAAGTAAAAGATTGTAGAAATTTGTCAATTATTGTATAATACGTTATATGAAAATTTTTATTGGAACAGATCATGCGGGTTATGTGCTAAAGGAGAAACTTGTGTCGTCTTTAAGGGGAGAGGGGCACGAGGTTGTGGATAAAGGTGCATACGAGTACAACGAACACGACGATTATCCTGATTTTGTTATTCCAGTTGCGCAAGAGGTGAGCCAGGATTCAAATAATACTAAAGGAATTATTTTAGGTGGTACGGGGGAAGGAGAAGCTATCGCAGCCAATAAATTTCCCAACGTTCGAGCGGTGGTTTTTTATGGCGATGCAAAGCCTATTGTAGATGATGAATCAAATATTATAGTCAGGTCAAGACAACACAACAATTCAAATATTCTTTCTCTGGGTGCTAGATATTTCACAGAAGAAAGCGTGATGGAAGCTGTCAATCTTTGGCTCAATACTCCTTTCAGTGAAGATGAAAGACACATTCGTAGGTTGGGGAAGATAGACAAAATTCAAATAAACAAAAAATAGACAAAACTCATGAGTGAGATAATACCGGCAATTTTAGAAAAAAATTTTAGCGAGATAAAAAATAAGCTTACAGCCTTGCGCGAACAGGTGAAATGCGTGCATATAGATATCTGCGACGGGGTAGCAGTGCCGAGCCAGACGTGGCCTTTTTCTTCGGGTGGGTTTGATGATTTTGATTTTCGAAAAATTATAAACGAAGAGGAGGGGATGCCCTTTTGGGAAGAATTTGATTTTGAATTTGATCTTATGGTGGCGGATGCGGTGGAGAATTTTGATTTATACATGAAGCTTGGACCAAAGAGAATTATTTTTCATCCAAACATAGGAGGTGAGAGAGGTAAAATTGAAGAATTTGAGAATTTTTTGGAAGGTCTGGATATGTATATACGCGATAATGTAGAGATAGGTATTGCTTTTAGGCCAAGTGATGATTTGACTGTTGTTTCTAAACTTTCACATAAAGCTGACTTTTTACATTGTATGGGTTCTGACAAGATTGGTCTTCAAGGAGAACCTTTTAGTGAAAAGGCACTAGAGAATATAAAATATTTAAAGAAAAATTTATCTGGGGTAGTTATATCTGTAGATATTGGTATTAACTTGCAAAATGCGGAAAGAATATTAGATGCCGGCGCAGACAGGCTCACTATAGGTTCTGGTATCTGGAAAAGTTCTGACCCAATCGGCGCGCTCCAAAGTTTCCAAAATTTGGTATAACTCGGTAGTATAGCTTTTGTCTTTGATAAAAGTCTCACTACCGAGTATAATTGAATTATGTTTTTAACTGACACTAAAATAAAAGAACTCGAAATCAAAGCTAACGAGATTCGTAAAAGTATTATCGAGATGCTCTTGGAGGCGGGGAGCGGACATACGGCTGGACCGCTTGGCATGGCGGATGTTTTTACTCTGTTTTATTTTCATGTCTTAAAACATGATCCAAAAAATCCATCGTGGGAAGAGAGGGACAGATTGGTGCTGTCAAATGGGCACATTTGCCCGGTGTTGTATGCAACAATGGCGCACGCTGGGTATTTTCCGATTGAAGAATTAAAAACTTTGCGTAAGTTTGGCACCCGGCTTCAAGGGCATCCACACAGAGAATATCTTTCAATGCTTGAAAATTCTTCCGGACCGCTTGGCGCTGGACTCTCGCAGGCGACAGGCATGGCGCTTGCTGATAGAATGGATGGAAAGGACCAAGATCGATTTATTTATTGTTTCATGTCTGATGGTGAGCAGGATGAAGGAAATTCTTGGGAAGCGATAATGTTTGCTGGAAAGAATAAATTGCGAAACTTGATTGCCGTGGTAGATAGAAATAATATTCAGATAGATGGCTTTACGGAAAACATTATGCCTTTAGAGCCACTAGCTGATAAGTGGCGAGCTTTTAATTGGCATGTGATAGAGGTGGAGGGACATGATTTTAGAGCTCTAAACGAAGCGGTAGAAGAAGCACAGGCTATGTATGAAAAGCCTGCCTCGACTCGCGAAGACTCGTCGACGCGAGGCGGGCCGACAGTTATCATAGCGCATACGATTCCCGGCAAAGGTGTGCGCGAATTCGAAAGAGATTTTAGATGGCATGGAAAGACACCGAACAAAGAAGAGGCAAAGATGGCATTGGATGAATTGCGAACATTATCAGGTAAAATAAGGAGCGAACATCAGTAATTATGCTTAACCCAAATTTAAAATTAAATCCGAAAATTTTCAATGAAGATGTTGAACAAGCGCCTATTCGAAAAGGTTTCGGAGAAGGTTTGCTCAAAGCGGGAGAAGGGAATGAGAACGTGGTGGCGTTATGCGCAGATCTGACAGAGTCTACTCAGATGAATTCTTTTAAAGAAAAGTTTCCAGAGCGTTTTGTTGAAATCGGCGTAGCAGAACAAAATCTAGTTACGGTTGCTTCTGGTATGGCAGCGATGGGCAAGATCCCTTTTTGTTCTTCTTATGCGATGTTTTCCCCAGGTAGAAATTGGGAACAGATAAGGACGACAATAGCTTACAATGACAGAAAAGTAGTCATAGTGGGTTCTCATGCAGGCATTTCCGTTGGACCCGATGGTGGCACACACCAAGCGCTGGAAGATATAGCTTTGATGCGAGTTGTGCCGAATATGGATGTCGTATCTCCTTGTGACGCCATTGAAGCCAAAAAGGCGACGCTTGCTCTCACAAAGGGTAAGAAACCGGCATATCTGCGTTTAGTTCGAGAAAAAACTCCAATCATAACTACAGAAGAAACTCCTTTTGAGATAGGAAAGGCGGAGATTTATTGGATGCCGGATGTGGGACTCGCGCAAGTAGGGATAATTGTTACAGGCGGGCTGACATATCGCGCGTTGCTTGTGGCTAAAGAATTAGAGGCTGAGGGTGTGAAAACAAAAGTTATGAATTTATCCAGTGTAAAACCTCTTGATGAAAAAGCTATTGTAGCTTTAGCTCGAGAAACTAAAAGAATTGTGACAGTTGAGGAACATCAAGTGGCGGGGGGAATGGGAGGAGCTGTGGCCGAAATTTTAGCAACGAATTATCCAGTGGCCATAGAATTCATAGGAGTGCAAGATAAATTCGGCCAATCAGGTACGCCAAATGAGCTCGTAGAACATTACGGTATGGGTAAAGATTCTATAAAAAAAGCTGTGCGAAAAATTTTAGACAGGTAGTATTTTATAAATCAATATTAATTTTTTGCTTCTTTTCCTGTTCCTGGTCGAGCAGCTTCAAGACTCGCTATCCTTCCTCCCAGAAACTCTAATTCTCTTCCTATAGTTGCTATATTTTTTCCATCTCTACCGTTCCATAGTTCGCTTATTTCTCCGAGTATTTTTCGAATCTCTCTTTCATTCTCGTTTATTGACCCTTTCTGCATTGGCATACCTCGATCGGCTCCATCTGTGGTTTCGATCATTTGTGATTCTAATCTTTCAAGGAGTTTTTGTGCTCTCCCTAAAAGATTTTGATATTTTAAATTAAGTTGGTCTTGAGCAGCTTCGGCTGTACTTATTCTTTCTGAAACATCTCTGGCAAACAAATCTTTGACTCTTTCAGGATGTGGTGCACTAAATTTTTTATCCATGGTTATATTTTTTTAGCTTTATAACTTTCTGGCGCATTTTTAAAATACTCTTCGAGTTTTTCTCGAGTCAAGAGTCCCTTTTGGGCGCCTATTTGTTGAACCACTGACATAGAATTTATCGGTCCCCAAGCGAATGCTTCGAGTGGGGAGAGACCCAAAGCAAGTCCGGCGGTAAAAGTGGAAGAAAACGCGTCTCCTGCGCCAGTGCGTTCAAATGGCGGAGCAATATCTGGATAAATAGGAATTAGCCAAAGTTCATTGTCTAAATAAAGATAAGCCCCATTCCCTCCATCGCTGATAGAAACTATTTTTGGACCTAGGGCCTGTATGCCTCTGGATAACGCCAAAATATCTCTAGTTTGAAGTCCGGAGATTGTTTCCGCTTCTTCAAGGTTGCAGAAAAATATTTCCGTGCGCGCGTAAATTTCTTTTAATTTTTCTACGCCAAATTTTATCTGAAAAGTTCCCGGTTGAAAAGCGAGCTTTGTTTCTGGGTGTTCTTTTAAATATTCAATTATTTCTTTATGATAATCCAGAGAATTAGCAGCCAGTGAACTCAGATATATCCAAGATGCATCTCCTATTTTTGGAAATTTGTAATTAAATTCTGTATGTTTGACCAGGATCGTTCGGTCGATATCATACCAAAGGACATAATGATAGTTTGTCGTTTTATTATTTTCTGTTACGACATAATCTGTTATAATTTTTTCATTGTTCAAGGTGTTCAGGCAGTCTTTGCCATGTTTGTCGTCTCCAATGTGTGTGACGATAGCTGTATTTAGCCCGAGGCGCGCAGCGGCGACAGCGGCATTGGGGCTATTGCCAACGGCTGGGATGATGTGTGTAGATTCATACGGGACCTTGTCTCCAAAACGCACGCATAGCTCACAGGCGTCGGAATCTATTTTACAGTGCACATGCGCGTCTTTTATTCTTATAAATGAGTCTATAACGATATCCCCAATTGCCAAGAAATCTATTTTCTTCTCTTTTTCGCTCATGTTATTATTGTAGCATATTATTTTATAAGATATAAATAGTCGTGATATGCTTAAAAAAGTATTTCTATTAACTATTGTTTTGTTTTTCAGCGCCAGGTTTGCATACGCGGAGGTGGTCATAAATGAAGTTCAAGTAAAACCTGTTGGGGAAAGTTTTATAGAACTTCACAATATAGACGCTTCTCAAGATTTAACTGGCTGGTCGCTCAAGCGCAAGACTGCGAGTGGAACAGAGTATCCGCTTGTTTCGGCAAGCCGTTTGGAAGGCAAGTCTATTTCAGCCGGCGACTATTTTTTATTGGCCAATGAAAATTATGCAGGAGGTAGCGCGCCAGATATAACATGGGCTAAATCATATAACCTTGCAAATGACAACTCGGTTCTCCTGTATGATGCAAACGGGACTCTAGTGGACGAGGTTGGCTGGGGAGATGCGAGTGGTTGCGGAAGTTCTTGTCCATCCAATCCGGAAGAGGGGAAAAGCATTCAAAAGACTAGCGCCGGATCTTGGAATATGGCAGCACCGACGCCTAACGAGGAAAACGAAGCCACTAGCGTGTCTTTAACTAGCAATGACATTAACGAAGAAGAAAGCGAGGATAATTCAGCCGAATCAAAACCGAAAATTTCCGAGCCTCTCACAATCAAAGCAAAAATTTTAGTTAATACTTTGGCTTTTGCCGGACAGCCTCTTGAAATCAAGACCAATGTTTTTGGTTACTCGAACGAAAATGTTGTTCTTGGCAGGGCTTATTGGAATTTTGGTGACGGCGAGTCGTTTGAGCAAGTAAATAATTTTGAGAAGTTTTACCATACATATTATTATCCGGGTGAGTATGCTCTTTTTTTAGAATATTATCAGAAAAAATCATCTCAAACTCCGGATGCGACAAGTAAGGTGACAATAAAAGTTCTTCCTGTGACTGTTACTATCTCTAGAGTTGGAGATGCGAAAGATTTTTTTGTTGAACTTTCAAACAATGCCAACTCTGATATAGACATCTCAAACTGGGTCATAAGCGCCAATGGAAAAATTTTCACTTTACCGAGAAATAGCATAATTATGTCCAAGAAAATGATGACTATTTCCAGTAAGATTACCGGATTCAAATATGGCGATCAATATAATTTAAAACTTTCCTCCTCGACTGGGGAACTTGTCTTTGATTATCCAGCTTCGGTTCTTCCTCCAGTTAAAATTGCGATACAGCCGAAGGTCCCTTATGTGGCGGTTCAGCCATCAATAAAATCAATATCTGTTCCAGAAGAAGTTTCTGTTGAAAATTTATTAGCCTCTGCCGTCTCCGGTGAAGGTGAAATCGCAAAGAACAATCCAATTCGCGCATACTTTTTTACGATTATCCTGACTGTTTTCCTCGGCGTCGGCGCCATCGCAGTATATTTTATCCGTCAAAAGAGGGTTGTCCTAGAAACTGGGAATGATTTTAAAATTTTAGACGAATAATTTATCATGCTATAATAGCTAACATGAATTTTTTTAACAAGATTTTTGGGTTTTTGAATAGGAAAAAATATATTTACGGGATAATTGCCTTTCTCCTGATTGTCGCTGTGATATTGATTTTTAACGATAAAAAGGCGGTGGATCAGACTTTTGCTGTCAAACATACCGATTTTATCAATAAGGTATCTATTTCCGGAAAAGTTGTAGCGACAGAAGATGTTGATTTGAGTTTCAAAAGCGGAGGACGTATTGGGAGCATTTTCTTCTCAGTCGGACAGGGAGCAAAAAAAGAACAGATGATAAGGGTTGGAACTCTAATTGCAAAGATTGATACAAAAAATGCGGAAAAAGTTGTTCATGATGCAGAGATTGACCTAGAAAGCGCAAAATTATCTCTGGCAAAAATAAAAATTCAAAATTCAGATGAAGAAATGAATGCTGATTTAGTTAAAGCCTATGACGATGGTTTTACTGCAGTCTCGGATTCATTTTTAGATTTATCAACTATTGTAACCGGTCTGGATGATATTTTAAATGAAGAAAATGTTTCCGATAATACTGCGCGGGCTAGCGGACAGATCGCTTTAAATTATAAAAATGAATCCGAGAAACTATTTTATCAAGCCAGGAGCTCCCTTGAAAACAGCAGAAAGAAATTCAGATTGCTTAATCGAAGTTCTTCTAGGGTAGAAATCGAATCGATTATAAACGGGACTTATGAAACAGCAAAGATCTTTTCCAATGCCGTAAAAAGCGCGAAAAATCTGGTAGATTATTTATCGGATGATACAAGTAGAACTACGGAGTATGCTTCCTCCAAAGACACTCTTGCCGAATATACTGACGATATAAGTGGACATCTTGGGAGCCTGCTTTCTGTCCAGACGAGCATAAAAAATTCTAAAGATGCTTTTCCGAGCGCTAGTCTAGACATCCAAGACGCGTTGCTTTCTATAAAGCAAAAAGAAAATTCCGTGCAGGATGCAAAAAATAAATTGTCGGATTGTTATATTCGCGCGCCATTTGATGGAGTGATAACAAAGATAGACGCAAAAGTCGGCGAGATTGCGACTGCGGATGTTCCCTTGATTACGATGATGAGCGTGGATAATTTTCAAATAGAAAGCTATGTGCCGGAGGTAAACATTGCCCAAATCAAGTTGGGCGATGAAGCTGTCAGCACCCTCGATGCCTATGGAGAAGACGTTTTATTTAATGCAAAGATAGTTTCAATAGACCCAGCAGAAACGATCAGGGATGGGGTTTCAACTTATAAAATAAAACTTCAATTCTCTGAGAAAGATGATCGCATAAAGTCAGGCATGACCGCAAATGTTTCAATAACAACCTTTAACAAGCTCAATGTTATAGTGATTCCCGGAGGAGTTATTTTTGAAAAAGGCGGAAAGAAGTTCGTACAAGTGAAAATTGGTGAAGAAATATCAGATCGGGAAGTTTTCTTGGGAAGTATTTCTTCTCTAGGTCAAACTGAGATTGTTTCGGGTCTTGCTGATGGTGATTTGGTCATCCTTAACCCGCCTAATTCTTTATCTTTAGTGGAATAAAATGTTTTCTTCATTAAATATCCGCATTGGTTTTTTCTTGGCCAAGCGACAAATAAGAAGATCGAATCCATGGACTACTGTGCTCATAATTTTTGTGATGTTCTTCACCTTTCTTAATTTAGTCGTAGTGAGCGGGATTCTTGTGGGACTGATTCAGGGTGCCATCGACGCGGTGCGCACTCATTATACTAGTGACGTGATTGTCTCCAGTTTGAACAACAAGACTTACATAGAAAACAGTCTTGACATCATCAGCATTATAAAATCAATACCGGAAGTTGAAGCTATGTCGGCGCGGTATTTAGATGGGGGAACTCTAGAGGCAAATTATAAAACTCGTACTAATGAAAAAGAAAAACCAAATACTGCGGTTGCTTCTATCACCGGCATTGATCCGATAGCGGAAGATAAAGTGACCAACCTTTCAAAATTTATAGTCGAAGGGGAATATCTCGCTCCGGGAGATTACGACCAGGTATTGCTCGGAGCTTATCTTGATAAAAAATATTTACCGATTGATTCTCCGGGATTTACTGCCTTGAATAATGTGGAACCGGGTACAAAGATTCGCTTGAAAGTGCATGGAGTGGAGCGTGAAGTCACCATCAAGGGGATTATAAAAGCTAAAGTTGACGAACTTAGTATGAGGGTTTTTATGGTTGATTCCCAATTGCGAAGCATGATCGGTCGCAATGATTATAATGTGGCTGAAATATCAATTAAATTAAAACCGGGGACTGACCCCAATATCGTGCGGGATATTTTGAAGAGAAATGGAGCCGATCGGGTAGCGAAAGTTCAGACATATACTGATGCTCAACCAAAATTTATTAAAGATATGGTGGATACATTTGCTTTGCTTGGGAATATGCTTTCTTCGATCGGTCTTGTTGTCGCTTCGATTACGATTTTTATCGTGATTTTTATAAATGCAATAACCAGAAGAAAGTTTATTGGAATTCTGAAAGGTATCGGCATCAACGAATCAGCTATTGAAATATCATATATTTTGCAATCTTTCTTTTACGCATTTTGCGGTTCTCTCATAGGCATCATTGTGCTTTATGTATTTTTACAGCCTTTTGTGGCGTCTCACCCGATTGATTTTCCTTTTAGTGATGGGATACTTGTTGCGCCCATAGGTGGCACGATGCTTAGGATAGGACTTTTAATGGTGACTACAATTATTGCTGGTTTTATTCCGGCACGGCTGGTTGTCCGCAAGAATACGCTGGATTCAATTTTAGGAAGAAACTGATAAATATACTTGTCCCGTTCAAAATTCAACGAACAGGATATAAGAATAAAAATTATTAATTAAAATTTTGAATGGGATGATTGAAGTAAAAAATTTAAGGAAATCATTTAAAGATGGAGAGACTATAACAGAAGTTCTGAAAGGGATAGATTTCTTGGCGAAAAGCGGAGAATTTGTCGCGATTATGGGACGTTCGGGCGCCGGCAAGAGCACCCTTCTTTATCAAATGAGTCTTTTAGATGAGCCGACGTCTGGGCAAATTTATATAAATGAAAAAAATATGCTATCCCTAGGAACAAATGAGAAAACTTATTTTCGCCTTTCCGAATTGGGATATGTGTTTCAAGATTATGCTTTGCTTCCAGAAATGACAGCTCTCGAAAATGTTGTTTTACCTCTTTTAATGCAAAATGTTAAGGAGGAAAAAGCTTATCAGAAAGCGACCGAAGCTTTGATTAAAGTGGGTCTGGAGAAAAGATTAAATAATTTGCCAAGTAAACTCTCTGGAGGAGAACAGCAGAGAGTGAGCATTGCGCGAGCTATTGCCCATGAGCCTAAAATTCTTTTTGCTGATGAGCCGACTGCGAATCTGGACAATGAATCTTCGCGCATTGTTATGGATATTTTTAAAGAACTGCATAAAGGAGGACAGACCATCATCATGGTTACCCACGAGGTGGAATACAGTAAATTTGCAGAGAGGATAGTCCACTTGGATGATGGAAAAATTGTTTCAATAGAAAAGAATTAGATGTAAGTTTTGAAAATTATGATATTTTTGCTATATTCTTCATATGTCTTCTTTAAAGATCGGAATAGTCGGTTTACCAAATGTGGGGAAAAGTACATTATTTAACGCGCTTACGAAACAAAGCGTGCCGGCAGAAAATTATCCCTTTTGCACGATTGACCCATCGGTAGGTATTGTGCCGGTGCCGGATGAACGGCTGGAGAAGCTTTCAGTTATGTCTAAATCCAAAAAAACCATACCTGCTGTGGTGGAGTTTGTCGACATTGCCGGATTGGTGAAAGGTGCCAGCACTGGCGCCGGATTGGGAAATAAATTCTTGTCACATATTCGTGAGGTAGATGCGATAATTGAAGTTGTCAGAATCTTTGAAGATAAAGACATGATTCATGTTCACGATAAAGTTGATCCGCTTTTTGATATAGAAGTTATAAATATGGAACTCGAACTTGCGAATATAAAAAAGCCAACGCTTTATGTTTTGAATACATCCGAGGCGGCGGAAAATGTTAAAAAAGATTTTATCTCTAAATTACCCGGCCCACACATCGAAGTCGATCCTATTTTTGGCAAAGGACTGGATAAGCTTATTCAGGCTGGATATGATTTATTAGATTTGATCACTTTTTTTACTACTGGTGAGGATGAGTCAAGGGCTTGGACGACAAAAAGAGATGCAAAAGCGCCAGAGGCTGGACGTTCTATCCACAATGATTTTAAAGAAAAATTTATTAGAGCAGAGGTGATAAATTGGAAAGATTTATTAGACTGCGGTTCGTATGCAGTCGCCCGTTCAAAAGGATTAGTGCGCACTGAAGGGAAAGAGTATATTGTAAAAGACGGGGATGTAATAGAGTTTTTGATATGATTAAACTTTTTTATTCAAAAGATTGGATTGATTATGAACTCCTAGATACAGGCGAAGGGGAGAAGCTGGAGCGGTTTGGTCCGTATGCTTTTGTGCGACCGTATGAAGATGCTGTCTGGCCGAAGGCACTGACGAAGGAAGTGAAAGAAATGTGGGCAAATGCTGATGGAAAGTTTTGGAGTTCAAAAGTTGGTGCAAAAGCTGGCTGGAAAATGATGTCAAAGGGCATCTTTGACAAGGACAAGAAGTGGGAGATGGAATACAAAGGTATTAAATTTTTGGCTTCGCCTACACCGTTTAGGCATTTGGGATTTTTTCCTGAACAAGCAAGCCACTTCGATTTTATTGAAACGAAAATTAAGGAAGCAAAATCCGCCAGAGGCGGGCAAGTTAAATTTTTAAATTTATTTGGTTATACTGGAGTAGCTAGTCTTTTTGCGCTTCGTGCAGGTGCAGAGGTGACGCACTTGGATGCTTCAAAGCAAACTTTAGATTGGGCAAAAGAAAATCAAAAATTAAATACTGAGCTTGTCGAAGCGCCTATGCGTGTGATTGAGGATGATGCCATAAAATTTCTTGAACGTGAAATAAAAAGGGGCAATAAATACGATGCGATCATCATGGATCCGCCGAAATTTGGTAGGGGGCCGAAAGGGGAAGTGTGGAAAATTGAAGAAATGTTGCCGAAACTCCTCTCTTTAGTGCAGAAAGTTTTGAGCGATAAGCCTCTTTTTGTTATTCTAACTTCTTATGCCATTGATTCTTCTTCACTCCCTCTCGGATACGCCCTCGAGGAAATGATGAAAAATTTTAGGGGGAACATCGAAGCGGGGGAACTTTGCGTATTAGAAAAATCTAATAATCGCATTATCCCGCTTGCTAATACTGCGGTTTGGGGTGCAGATATGATAAAATAGACATATGTTTATTTTAGGTGGTATAATTGGTATTCTTATAATAGGTATTTTTATTATTAGTCGTAATTCAACAAACATGGAAACACAAACAAATATTATAAAATCTAGGTTTAATATAGGGTTCTTTTTCTTGTCTTTGGGTGTATTGGTATCGTTAATAACTTCGGTCGTATCGTTTCTTAATCTTGTTTTTGAAACGCTCAACAAGCGTTTTCCGGATGTTTTGAATTCTAATTATCAATATGGATATTCCACTTATGAATACGAAAGTATTCGCATGGCGCTTGCCACACTCATTATCTTTTTTCCGGTTTTTATTATTATTTCTTATTTCTGGAAAAAGTTTAAAAAGGCCGGAATAGGAAATATAGATGAAATTGTCAGGAAATGGGTTATCTATATTATTCTATTTCTTTCTTCGCTCATTATAGTGGGGGATCTTGTAACCCTTGTAAGATATTTTATTTCTGGAGAGATAACTTATAGGTTTATTCTGAAAGTTATAACGGTTTTAGTGGTTGCAGGTTTAGTGGGTTTTTATTATGTATTTCTACTTAGAGAAAAAGAGGGTTCTCAATCAAAGACTGATATGATCTTCGGAGTAGTTGGAATTATCCTCGTTGTTGCTTCAATTTCTTATAGTTTTGTGATTATTGGCAGTCCTATGAAACAGAGGTTGCTTCGTCTGGATGACAGAAGAGTAAACGATTTACAGAACATTCAATACCAAGTTATTAATTTTTGGCAACAAAAAGAAAAATTGCCGGTAGATTTGAAAGAGCTTGCTAATCCGCTTTCTGGTTACTCTTTGCCTGTGGAACCTGAATTTGAAAAAGGAAAAAAATATGAGTATACAGTTAAGGGTCCACTTACTTTTGAACTTTGCGCTACATTTGCCTTACCTATACCAAAAGGTTGGCGTGAATATAGTGGAGGTGGAGTAACGCCAATGATTGCCTATGATAAAGGTATATCTAACACCTCTTATCCTTATCCTGGAGCTGGAATAAACGAATCATGGGATCATCAAGAAGGACGCACTTGTTTTTCTCGCACGATAGACAAAGACATTTATCCCCCATATCCTAAGCCATTAAGATAAAAATCGAAAAAATAACAAAAAACTGCTTTTGCAAAAAAGCGGTTTTTTGTTTATTATGTAGGGATGAAAGAATATAACCACTTAAAGATAGAAAGTAAATGGCAGAAAGAATGGGAAAAAAAAGGGATTTATCATGCAGAGAACCCTACCAAGGACGGGGCAAGTAATTCAAAAAAACCCAAATATTATAGTTTAATTGAGTTTCCTTACCCATCCGGCGAGGGTCTTCATGTTGGACATCCACGGCCTTATATAGGAATGGATATAATTTCTAGAAAAAGAAGGTTGCAAGGATACAATGTCTTGTATCCTATTGGCTGGGATGCATTCGGCTTACCGACAGAGAATTACGCCATAAAAACAGGCAAGGACCCGAGAGTTGTCACTAAAAAAAATACTGATACTTTCCGTAAACAGATACAATCGCTTGGCATTTCTTTTGATTGGTCTCGAGAGATAAATACTACTGATCCAAAATATTACAAATGGACGCAATGGATATTTTTGCAGTTTTTGAAAAAAGGTTTGGCTTACAAAAAGAAGATGGAGATAAATTGGTGCCCGAAAGATAAAATCGGTCTGGCTAATGAAGAAGTGATAACCCGTTCGACAGGCTCAGGGCAAGCTGGCTATTGTGAGCGATGTGGGACTCCTGTAGAAAAAAGAGAAAAAGAACAATGGATGCTCGCTATTACAAAATACGCTGATAGGCTTTATAAAGATTTAGATGAAGTGGATTATTTGCCTCAGATAAAACTGGGGCAGAGGAATTGGATAGGGAAGAGTGAAGGCGCGGAAATAGATTTTAAAATCAAAGATAGTAGTGAAAAAATAAAAATATTTACTACGCGCGCTGATACTATTTTTGGTGCTTTTGCGGTCATACTTGCGCCAGAACATGAATTGGTGCAAAAATCAAAATCACAAATTAAAAATTTTAGTGAAGTTGAAAAGTATTTAAATGAAGTAAAAAAGAAAACAGACATAGAACGCACCTCCGAAGATAAAGATAAAACAGGAATTGAATTAAAGGGATTGAAAGCAATAAATCCAGTAAATAATGAAGAAATTCCTATTTGGATTGCGGATTTCATTTTGGTTCAATATGGCACAGGAGCTGTCTTTGCAGATATGCATGATGAGCGTGATTTTGCATTCGCAAAAAAATACAAGATGTCGATGCGTCAGTCAGTCATGCCTTTGTTTGAAGATAAAGTGCATCCATGGGTTAAGGATAAAAAAATAGTAGAAAGAAAAGCGATACATGCTGTGATTAGAAAAAATAATGGGGACATCCTGCTTCTTTATTGGAAGGGTGAAGAATGGAAGGGTAAACCTCCGGTTACTTTTGTCATAGGTGGTGTTGAGAACGGTGAGAATTTGATTGATGCCGCTATGCGAGAAATAAGAGAAGAAACAGGTTTTTTAAATTTAAAATTTGTTGAACAATTGCCAATATCTACTCAATCCAGATTTTTTGCCGCCCATAAAGATGTTAACAGGATTGCGAATGTAACTTGTCTTGTTTTTGATTTAATAAATGAAGATCGTGCGGAAGTTGATAAGAAAGAAAAAAAACTTCACGATTGGAAATTTGTCTCTGTAAATAAAGTTGCGCAAGATCTGAATATTGAAGATGATAAATTGTTTTTTAATTATCTAAATAAGCCTTCAACATTTGTTGGTGAGGGCGTGTTGATAGATTCTGGTAAATTTACCGGTATGCCATCTGTAGAAGCTCGTCAAAAAATAATAAAAGAAGTGGGTGGTAAAATAGTCACCAAATTCAAACTTCGCGATTGGGTTTTTTCGAGACAGAGATATTGGGGCGAGCCGATTCCGGTGATTTTTTGTAATACTTGTGGGACAGTGCCAGTGCCGGAAAAAGATTTGCCGGTAGAACTTCCAAAAGTTAAAAATTATCAGCCGACAGATAGTGGTGAATCACCACTCGCAAACATAAAGAGTTTTGTGGACACTCGGTGTCCACTATGTAAAGGCAAAGCGAAGAGGGAAACAGACACAATGCCAAATTGGGCAGGAAGCTCTTGGTATTATTTGCGATATGTTGATTCGAAAAATAATAAAGCTTTTGCAGGGAAAAAGAATTTAGAATACTGGCTCGGGAATGACCAAGTTGTTGGTGGAGTAAATTGGTATAACGGAGGCAATGAACACACTACTTTACATCTTTTGTATTCTCGTTTTTGGCATAAATTTTTATATGATTTAAAACTTGTGCCTACAAATGAGCCATATATGAAGCGAACTTCGCATGGCATGATTTTAGGCGAAGGGGGAGTTAAAATGTCTAAATCTCTAGGTAATGTGATCAATCCAAATGAAATAGTGAAAACATACGGCGCAGACACGATGCGTGTTTATGAAATGTTTATGGGGCCGTTTGATCAATCCGTCGCTTGGTCTACGGAGAGCATCATCGGTGCAAGGAGATTTATTGAAAAAGTTTGGAGAATTCAGGCGAAGCTTGTGAATGATTTTGAACGGTCTGGCCGGGGGAGGGACCCGGAGAACCGAGGACCTGAAAAATTATTCACAAGCGAAGCCTATATAAATCTAAAAAGATTACTACACAAAACCATCAAAAAAGTTTCTGAAGACATTGAAGATATGCGTTTTAATACTGCTGTTTCTTCTATGATGATTCTGGCAACAGAGATGGAGAAAGCTGAGAATGTTTCCGTAGATGATTTCAAAATGTTTTTAAAAATTCTTTCGCCTTTTGCGCCACATGTGACGGAAGAATTGTGGAGCATGCTTGGTGAAAAGAAAACAATCAATCTTTCGGAATGGCCGAAATGGGAAGAGAGTTTGATAAAAGATGAAGAGGTAAAAATTATGGTACAAATAAACGGCAAAGTCAGAGGTGAAATCATTATCCATGTGGATGAACAGAAAGAAGATGTAAGAGATAAAGCTCTCAAAGACGCTGACATAGTGAAATACGTTGAAGGTAAAGATATTAAAAGAATAATCTATGTAAAAGGTAGACTTATTAACATTGTTTTGTAAATTTTAGGAATGTAATTTTATCGTGATTTTTAGAATTGAAAAAAAAATTTCTACTAAGAATAAATTTGCCTTAGGCGAAAAAAAATATTTAGGCAGAGCGGGAGTTTTGACAACCTCCCACGGGAACATTCTGACTCCAGCTTTTGTGCCTGTGGGCACCAAAGCCAGTGTAAAGTCGTTAACACCCGAACAAGTGAAAGGTTCGGGCGCGGAAATTATTTTATCCAACACTTATCATTTATATTTACAGCCGGGCGATGAATTAGTTGCCAGAGCTGGAGGCTTGCATAAATTTATGAATTGGAATAGTCCGATAATGACTGATTCTGGTGGGTTTCAAGTTTTTTCCTTGGGAGTTGCTTATGGTAAGGAGATATCTAAAATTACTAAAATCACTGACCCATCTCTCCTTATTCCTGAACGTTTTGATGATTCCGGAGCTCCTCGTTTGGCAAAAATCGGGCAAGACGGTGTCTCTTTCAAATCGCATTTGGATGGTTCCATTCATTACATTACCCCGGAGAAGTCAATACAGATTCAGCACAATCTCGGCGCGGATATTATTTTTGCATTTGATGAATGCACTTCTCCTAGTGAGGATTTGCGGTATCAAGAAGAAGCGCTTGAGCGCACGCATCGCTGGGCAGAGAGGAGTTTGGTGGAGCATAAGAAGTTAAGCGAGGAGAGAAAAGCTTTCCTTGCGGGGTCGCTGTCTGTGCGTGCTCGCACAGCGCTGCCTCTCGGCTCGTCAGCCTGTGAGACACCCCGCAAGGAAACTTTTCTCTCCTCGCCTGCACTTTTTGGTATTGTGCAAGGCGGGCGAGACGAAAATTTACGCAAGAAATCTGCAAAGTTTTTGGCAGGTTTGGATTTTGATGGTTTTGGAATCGGTGGATCATTTGCAAAAGAAGATATGTCGATGGCGGTGAAATGGGTAAATGGAATCTTACCAGAAGAAAAGCCCAGACATTTACTCGGCATCGGTGAGCCCGAAGACTTGTTTGGGGCGATAGAGAATGGTTGTGATTTATTTGACTGTGTCGCGCCTACGCGTATTGCTCGTAACGGTCAGCTTTATACCAAGAATGGAAAAATAAACATAATGAATGCGAAATATAAAAATAATTTCGATTCGATTGAAAAAGATTGCGGTTGTTATGTCTGCAAAAATTACACTTGCGCGTATTTGACGCATCTTTTTCACGGAAAAGAAATGCTTGCCGCGACACTCGCTTCCATGCATAATTTATATTTTATTATTAACTTAGTGAAAAAAATAAGGCAGTCGATCCTGGAAGATAACTTTTTTGAGTTTAAAGATGAATTTTTAAAAGAGTATCTAAAAGTTTGAACCGAGGGATAGTTTTACTTATACACTTGTATAAGGGGGGTTTACATTTTTTGTATAAGTTGGTATACTAATTTTAATTAAATGGGCAAGCAAAAATTAAAAAAACCTGAAAGGAATTGGAAAAAATTTTGGAAACTGGGAGCGGAGGAGTTCAACACTCAATTTTTTAATGTGAATAAAGAAGGAGAATTGACAGCTACCGAAGGTCATCATATTTATAATTTAAGCGATCTCGCGCGCAAATATGGAACACCTCTTCAGGTGATATTTCCATTTATCATAGAAGATCGTCTAAAAGATCTGATTGGTTATTTTCAGGCCTATATGAAAATATATGGATACAAAGGCAAATTCTTTTATCATTATCCAATGAAGGTAAATCAGAATAAGGAATTTATCCTTTCTCTACTTTCAGAAGGCGCAAACCTAGAAGCGACATCAGTCAATGAACTTTGGATTGTAAAGAAACTTTGGGAAGGTGAAAAATTTAACAGCAAAATTCGTGTACTTTGCAATGGCCCAAAAACCGATGCCTATCTAGATTTGATAGAAGAATTGCGTGGAAAGGGTATGAATGTCGTGCCAATTATGGAAAGCTTGGAAGAAGTGGAAAGGCTTTCTAAATATAGGGGAGACATTGGTGTGCGAGTAGATTTGAATGTTAAAACTGATTCTCATTGGGATAAAAAGTTTGATCGTTTTGGACTTTCCGAAAAAGATGTGCTGGATTTAGGTAAATTAAAAAATCTTAAAATCATGCATTATCACATGGGTTCCCAGATCAAAACACAGAAGAGTATTCTGGATGCAGTCAAGCATGCTTTTAGTATTTATACGCAATTACAAAAAACGCATCCATCGCTCGATACGATAGACATGGGTGGGGGATTCGGTATTCCGTATGAAAAGAAAAAATTTTATACTGCAAAGGGTGTTTCTAGTAAGATTATTAAAGTGCTAAAAAATTTATCGGATAAGGCTGGAATTAGGCATCCGAACTTGGTGGTGGAGTGGGGTCAGTATATTGTCGCTCCTGCAGAAATGACGATTTACAAAGTTCTTTTTAAGAAAATTATACCAAAAGCAAACGCCAAGGCTTGGTATATCATTGATGGAAGTTTTATGAATGATTTAAAAGATATTTGGGCAATTCATCAGAAGTTCCATATAATTCCTGTGAACAATATGCATGGAGATTTAAAAACGACGTGGCTTGCAGGTAGTACTTGCGATTCAGATGACAAATACACCGCCGGAGGCAATTATATTCTTTTACCAAAACTCAAAGATGGACAGGATCAGTTTTTAGCAATTTTAGATACCGGCGCATATCAAGATGGCTTGGCATCTCACCACTGTCTGCTTTCTGCGCCCACAAAAATAGTTGCTCAAGATGGGATGATCAAAGTCGCTCGCAGACGCGAAACGGCGGAATCTATAGGCAGACTTTTTGGTTGGAATGGGGATCCTAAATAAATATGGATAAGAACAAAATTTATATTAGTTTTATTCTTATAATTATTTTTTTTGTTTTTCTTTTTCTCATTTCCCAAAAACATAATCTGGAAGATATTAAGGGTGTGAAAATAAATGGGCAGGATGTTAAAGTAGATTTGGCTTTGACGACAGACGCGCAGGCGCAAGGACTTTCGGGTCGGAGTGGATTGAAAACAAATGAAGGCATGTTTTTTATATTTTCCGAGTTCGGTAGTCATCCTTTTTGGATGAAAGATATGAATTTTTCGATAGATATAATTTGGCTTGATGAAGATTTGCGTATAGTTTATATAAAAAGAGATGCTCGTCCTGAATCGTATCCGGAAACATATAGATCTCAAATCCCTAGTAAATATGTTCTGGAAGTTGTTTCCGGCTTTGCAGATAAAAATAATTTAAAAGAAGGGGATAGGGTGGAGTTTACATACTAATTATTTTATAGTATAATTGTTTCTGGTCCTGTATTGGATAGCTACTCCGACGTAAAGTCGGGGAGGAAAGTCCGAACACAGCCTCGGCTTCGGTCGAGGAGAATGGTAGTGGGTAACGCCCACATATAGCAATATATAGTTGCGAACAGTGACGAACCGATTTAGTTCGGGTGAAACGGCTAAATACTTACTTCTGTGCAAGATCGTGCTCCGACTTCGGTTGGAGAGAATCGCTTGAGTCCTAGAGTAATTTAGGACCTAGATAAATTGCTATCTCTTTGCTTTGGCAAAGATACAAAATTCGGCTTATAGATACAAGACCAAAAACATGAAAAATCCTCTCGCAAGAGAGGATTTTTCTATTCAAGATACAAAAAACTTGCATTTTTTTTGCAAGTATGCTACACTAGAGAGGTGAGTGTAAGGCAATACTTACATTTATCGTAAACAACATAAGTGCCGCAAGAGCCCCCGCAAGGGGGTTTTTGTTTGAGAGATTTATTTTATTTGTTATACTTTATCCCATGATAGATTCAATATTAAGTGCGAAAAATTTAGATGAAGCTGATGTAGTTATCGTTTCGGCCGGATATGAAAAAACAACTTCCAGCAGGAAAGGAACAGTAAATGGTCCAAAAGCTGTAGTTGACATGCTCGATTCAAAGCTTGAGCTTTTTGACCGTGCGTATAAAATGCGGTCTTGCGACAAGATAAAAATAGGGCAAAAAGATTTAAATAATATTAACTCGCTTTCCTCCCCACAAGTTCTTCTTAAAATTACAGCTGAGTGCAAGAAAATTTTAGATGAGAATAAATTTGTATTTTTGTTAGGCGGAGAACATTCTGTATCTCTTGGACTTTTACAGGCGATTGCTAAAAATATCAGCCCAAAAGATGTGACAATACTACAGATAGATGCGCATTGTGATTTACGAGATAATGATTCAGATTACAGTTTAAAATCGACAAAATATGCGCACTCTTGTGTGATGCGTCGTGTGCACGAATTGGGCTATAATCTTGTTCAAGTCGGTATTCGCACATATTATAAAGGTGAGTATGAATATTTCAGTGATCCGAAAAATAATATAAAAGTTTTTGAATGGGGAAATGGTCACAAAGTTCCGAGCATAGCAGAAATTATAAAATCTATCAAAACAAAGTATGTGTATATTACGATAGACGTGGATGGTTTTGATCCAGCACATATGCCCGGCACCGGTACGGCTGTCCAGGGGGGCATCGAGTGGTGGTATGGCGTGGAGTTGATTGAGAGAGTTATAGACAGCCATGAGCTAGTCGGCGCTGATATTGTGGAAGTCTCTCCGACACGCGATTCTATTCTTACCGAATATGGTGCTGCTCAATTAGTTTACACAATGATAGCGCATAAGTTTAAGTACAAACTAATTTAGTTTTTAACTATACTTTTTTATCAACTTATTTGCTTCTTTTGGATTTGCTTTACATTCTAAAAGCGCGGTCAAAATAAGAGGAACGACGATGGTGGCGTCGGATTCTACTACGAACATTGGAGTGTCTTTGGTTAGTTTATCCCAAGTTATTTTTTCATTTGGAGTTGCTCCAGAATACGAACCATAAGAAGTTGTCGAATCAGAAATTTGACAGAAATAAGCCCAAGGTTTTACCTTGCTGACTTCCATGTCATATTTGAGAGATGGTACGACACAGATAGGGAAGTCTCCGGCTATTCCTCCACCTATTTGAAAAAAACCGATTCCATTGCCTTTGGAAAGTTCTTGATACTGGTCATAGAATGCTCCCATATACTCTATGCCACTCTTGGCGATGTTTGCGCTTGCACCGCCCTTCTTTACATGTGAAGCAAAAATGTTGCCAAAAGTGGAGTCTTCATAGCCCGGCACAACAATGGGGATATTGTTCTCGGCGGCGGCCAAGAGCCAGCATTCTTCTGCTTTACCTTCGTGCTTTTTTTTATCTATCGCTTGAATCAAGTCATAAAAATATTCATGCCAGAATTTGCGGGTTTTTTCTTTTGTTGCTTTTTCCCAGACAGGCACAATCAAGCTCTCTACTGCGCGGAATGCTTCATCTTCTGGGATGCTGGTATCTGTAACTCGGCGCATGCGATTTTCTAAAATTTTTGTATCATCTTCTTTGGTGAAATATCTGTAATCAGGGAAATCTTTATAACTGTCATGCGCCACTAGGCGAAAGAGAGATTCCTCTAGATTTGCGCCAGTGACAGACATGCTGTGAATAAGGCCGTTTCTGATAGCGGGCGCGAGTGTGATGCCCAGCTGGGCTGAAGACATGGCTCCAGCCATAGCCCAAAACATTTTTCCGCCTTTTTCTAAATGTCTCCAATAAGCAACGAGCGCGTCGCGAGTAGCGCGAGCGTTAAAATTTTTATAATTTTTTAGAATGAATTCTAATGTTTCTAAATTTGCCATAGATTGATAATAATATCAGTTATTTAATTATAATAATCCAATTGTAGAGCAATCAGAAATAGTGTCAAGCGCCATGGAAATAAAAGACATAATATGGTATACTATAGTGTGCATGAAAGGATAAGAAGTACCGAAAAAATCTGTTGTTATCGAAATTCTTATTTTGGTATCTTCTTCTTTTTCCTCCTTTTTTTTCTAGCAAACAACTTAGCTTCCGCGGAACTTGCAACTGCCAAAGTTGCTCTCCCTTTATATATTTATCCCTCAAATGGAGAAACAAACTGGACCAAAGCTCATACTTTTGGACAAAAAATTGATTTTATTATTGCTAATGTCTACAACGGTCCAAGCGGGGAAGTAAATTCCGATTGGACGAACATGATTGAAGCTACTATTCAAAATCATATAAAAGTATATGGTTATGTTTACACAAGCTATGGGGCAAGGGCAGGAAGCAAGGTGGACGAAGATGTGGCAAGGTGGCTACAACTTTATCCCCAAATCAGTGGTATTTTCTTGGACGAAACTGCTTCGAGCTCCGACAAAATTCCTTACTATAAAGCGCGCTATGATTATATAAAGCGATTGAATTCTTCTCTAAGGGTAGTCATCAATCCCGGAACTGTTACCGATGAAGGATATATGAATGTGTCTGACGTGAATACTATATTTGAAAGCAATCTTTCGTCGTGGAATAATGCACATTTTCCTGAATGGGTTTTAAAATATCCCGCTAGCCGTTTTTATTCGATCATCTATGGAGTGTCGAGTGAAGAAGAAATGAAAAATGTGGCGCGAGTCGCTCGAGAAAAGAATTTTGGGGAGGTATTCATTACAGATGCCTTCTCTCCTTCGGATAGGCTCCCAACTTATTTTTCATCAGAAATATCTGAAATTACAAGTGTAACTACTCCAATCATTCCCCCGGTTGTTCCTCCAATAGTTATTCCCCCAGTAGATCCAGTCATTCCCCCAATAAATAACGAACAGACTTCCAATCCTCCTTCTCCCGACCTCTGCTCTAACATTTCAGGAATTCAATTATCAATTCCTTCTAGCATGAATATAGTAAATCTCGAGTGTGTAATCCAAGATGTTGGTAATAACGTGTCGGAGGATATTTCAGACACCACGACTTTCTCTGAAAATAGAACAGTTGTTAAAATTACGCCTGCGCCCATACCCATAGAAGAATGTTACGACGGTAGCCAGTATAACAGGTCCACCGGAGCGTTGTGCGCTAATAACAATCCAGTTTACAACTTCGGCTCTACTATTCTCAAGAATGGAAGCAAAGGTGAAGCGATTAAAGAACTCCAAAGATTTTTAAATGCAAAATTAAATCTTGGCCTTGTGCTGGATGGTAAATTTGGTCCGAAGACGACCGTTGTCGTCAAGAAATGGCAGAGAGAGAATGGTTTAGTGGCTGACGGTATAATTGGACCGAAAACGAAAGCAAAGATGGAGACAGATTTATAGAACAATTTTTATTCATTATCAAATTTAGTGGCTACAAATAATTCCTCGCCGTCGCTCGGAATTTTCGCAGCCCGCCCCTCGGAGGCTCGGCTACTACATAGCCAGGTGATTTTCTAGCTACGCAAAGAAAATCCTTTCTCGCGACTTAAAATTTAACTTGTGGCTACAAATAATTCCTCGCCGTCGCTCGGAATTTTCGCAGCCCGCCCCTCGCGGTTTTGCGTGCTCGCAAAACATCGCTGCGGTCTCCACAAATTTAAAAATCTGCCGCAGGGCAGATATTTTAAAGTTTGTGGACCCTTGGAGGCTCGAACTCCACACCTCCTCATTGCAAATGAGGCGCTCTACCAGATGAGCTAAGGGCCCGTGTATTTTTAATCTAAAACCCCCAAATTATTTTATAACGGGGGCTCATTTAGAAGCATAACTTACGAACAAGAAAATGGCAAGTGGATGCAGTAGTGAAAAAAAATGTAATTTCCATAGATTTTTATTTAGTTAGATTTTTTCTTATTCTTTATAATACCCACAATGCCGATGACGACCAACACAAGTCCAAGCCCTTGTCCTCCGGGGCTGTCGTCATATCCACCATATACAAACATAAATATTCCAAACAAGATTGCAAAAATTAAGCCTATTATCTTGATTTTATTCATATAAAAATAATATCACAAAATAATTAATTTGGCTCAAACTTGTGGATGAAGTTGGGGTTTATTTGTTGGGTAATAATGATTTGATAGACTCAGCTTTTAATGTATAAGCTCTCACGAATGAATCATCAACGTGAGCATAAAGTATTCCTTCACCATCTTTTGTTTCAATAAATTGACTAGCAAATGTGATGGTCTTTGCTTCACTGTCTTGAATAAATGGTTCGGGGGAAACCCAATCAATTTTTCCATTTTCGTAATCATAAATGAATAATCCAACTGAAAACATGCCATATTTTATTTTATCACCAACTTTTTCATTAGCTTCGCGTCCGTTTATGACACCCAAAAGTTTTCCTTCTCCAATATCAATGAAATTTTTTGAAAAAAGAGGTCCTGGTGAAGCATGACCGCCAATCCAAGAAATATTATGTTCCTTGGGATGAAACACAGTGTCGCCGTATTTCCAGGGTTTACCCATATCTTCTGCGATAGCTACTTTCACGATGGAATAAGTTGTGTCAATTTGCCTATCTCTAGATTCAATAAGATTATATCTAAAACCCTTAGAGTTAATTGGGGCAATAGAAACTTCTTTAGCGCTCAATTGCACAGTGTCCATAAGTACAGGCATTGTCATTTCTAAAGAATCTAAATCTTTTCCAACAGCATGCCCAAGGTGAATCTTTATTTTATTTCCAGTATCATTCGGAGGTCTGATGGGTATCGTAAAATATAAATGCATTAAACCTGTCTTGTCATCTATCCAGATATCTGGGTCTTCTAGACCAATAAAATCCCAACCCTTCTCTGTGAGTTGGTTGATTATTTTTTCTTCATTTTTTATTTCTAATTTTCTATCTAATTCGAAGTGTTCTAAAGAATTTCCTTTTATTTTATATAATTCACTCCTATCAACATATCCTTTGACTTCAACATCACCCTCCCTGCTTCTGATGCACCTAATCACTCCATTCCGATAATGTGTTTTAGGATCAAGGGTAATAGCCATGACATGTTTAAATTTACTGTTTGTTTCCACGACTTTACCTTCATGTTGAGTATATAATTTTTGCATATTTAAATTATAGCAAAATTTTAGATTAGTTTACGAGCTCCGGGGGTAGGGAAGTATGTTCGGGTAGAAATACTAAAAGGGAAAACCTCACAAGAGACTCATTGTTTCCATACTTATTCCTTTTCTTTTATCAGAACTTCTCTTGGCTTGGCTCCATCTCCTTCACCTATGATATCTCGCTCTTCCAGTAAGTCCATCAATCTAGCTGATCGCGCATAACCTAATTGAAATTTTCTTTGAATATAAGAAGTTGATGCTCTGCCTGCTTTTATCACAGCGGACTTTACTTTCTCATATAAGTTTTCATCATCAAGATTATCATAAATACCCCCATTTTCATTTTTTATCTGCATTATAATATCTGAATATTGCGAGTTCTGACGCTCTGAAATCAATCTGACTTTTTCAGACAATTCGTCGATTTTTCGCTCTATATTTTTAAGATTTTCTTTTCCGAACATAGATTATATTATATCAATACTCCTTCAAAAACACCATTTACAAATCTTGCCAAAGTTCATTGTAAACTATTCTAATATTCTTGAGAATATCAGAACACTAAAATCTACATAAAAAATCGCAGAACATTTTTCCATAAGGTGAAACTCTATGCTCTACTGTAGTGCCTTTGTAATTTTTATTGAGTAACCCTGCTTGTACCAATCGCCTCGTGTGTTCAGAAATTGTTTTAAAATTACAATCTAGGTTTTCTGAAATTTCATCCAAGGAAATCCCGGGATTTTTTAACACAAGTAGTAATATTGAAATACGACGATGATTAGCCGCGCCCTTAAAATATCTTTCGAGTTGCTTTGCTGTTTTTGTTTTGTTTGTTTTCATACTACTATTAATTATAAACTATTCTAGTATTCTTGAGAATATAGGAATAGATTTAGGATTTTTGTTGTGCTGTTTTATAACTCTTGCCAAAGTGCGTGAGCTAATATTTACTTTTCACCGGAAAGTTGCTTGGTGAGCTTTCTAGGGCCTCAGGAAGTGCATTGGTGGGTTCAGAATGTGCTGTGTTTTCAGGAGCAGGCTCGGTGGGCTCTTTGGAGCTTGGTGGAATAGAGTTTTCTTCGGGGGTTGGGTTTTGAGGTTCGTCGGGCATAATTAATTTCGGTGAGATCCAAACCAATCCCAAGCTTGTTTTGGAAGCCACCCTTGTTGGTTCTTTGGATTAACTTCCATTATTATGTGTTGTCTTAGAGGCATATGCTTAATTAAAAGATTATAAAGTTGATTCACTTCTAATGCAGACTCAACAAAATAAAGTCCCCCCGGTAAATAATGCCACCAAGTTTTAATATAACCAAGTTTATAGAGTTGTTGTATATAAACATGAAATTTACTCAGATCAAAGGGATGAGTTGTATTAGGCATAATCATGTAAATTTTATTATTCATGTTCTTGTTTCTCTATTTTATCTATTGATAAGGAATCGGCAGTTTCGGGTTTGGGTAAGCTTGGATTATTTTCAAGTGTAGATGATTTAAAATCTTTATATGTATGTTGTTGATCTCCTAAGACTTCTAAAGCTCTCATCATGAATATATGATGTTCGGACTGGAGAAATTTTTTATCTCCCCAAATTAAAATTCCAATAAAAGAAAGTAAAAATACAGCTAAAGTAAATCCAATTGCCCACATAAAAAAAATTTGAACAGTAATATTATCAGTAAAACTAACAACCACTAATCCGGCAAAAAGGAAAGGTAAAATCCATAACAGAGAACTGAGCACAGTACTAACACGTACTTTCTTTACCATTTCTGTAGCTGATTTTATTGGATCAAATGACATAAAATTATTTTTTCTCTAAAACTTCCTGAACTATCCCCTGAATAATATCTCCTTCTTCTGGAATAATTGGTTGATGTTTGGAATTGGTACTTTTTGGTAATAATATTCTGCGACCATCTCTTTTGTCGTAATATTTTATTGTGACATTTTCACCCCCAAGCAAGGCAACAACCTTATCACCAGTTTCACCCTTTTCTGAATAACGACACAATACTAAATCCCTATCATTAATTCCGGATTTATTCATAGAATCTCCATCAGCTCTAACTATAAAATATTTTGCTCCAGGTTTAATTTTACTTTTTTCAACTTCAATATATTCCTCAATATTTTCTTCACTAAGAAGCGGATTTCCACATGGAGCAGAACCGACTAATGGAATACCAATTGTATCAATAACATATGGGGATTCAATTATTTGAGATAAAATAACTTCATCTTTTATCTTATTCTTAATGTTGTACATCTCTACGTGTTCATTAAAATAGTCTCTTAAATTTTTATTACATGCATAAATATATGAACCCTTAATCCCTCTAAGCAAAAGAGTTTTGTATATATTTATTATAAACTTTTTAAGTTCTTCTGGATTTTTAATTGATTGCTTTCCATTTTTATCGAAGTAGTTTTCTTCTAAAATAATAATCTCGTTTTTTTCTTTATCGTAAGATATTTCATCTCCAAAAATTATTCCTGTATAATTTAAGTCATATCCTTGCGTGGTATGAATACATCCAACCTCATTTATTGCATTCTGGGAATTAATAAAATCTTTGGTTACGCTATTCCATTTTAATTTAATATCGCCAATGACAATGTCATGTATATCTTTTTTTCGTGAAATCCATGGCCAAGAAAAACCTGCAACGAGTCTTGATAAACCAAATTTGTCATTCCTATTTTTTATCTTTTCAACCATATCATTCAAGGAATCAAAAATTAAAAATTCATAGTCCCCAGATTTAAATAAAATATCATTTTTACGGAACTTGCAATTTAATAATTTATCAATATAACTAACATAATCAACCCCACCCCTAACTCTAAATTGTGAATTAAGTTTTTGTATTAATGTTGTCTTCTTTAATTTAAGAAGATCAAAATCTTTCTTATTAACATCTGATGGTTTTATAGATTGATTTTCATCATAGAAAAACAGACTTTTTTTACTTTGTGTAATTATCCAATCTAATTCATTGCCAACATGTTTTTCTAAACCCAATTTTTGATTTACAATATCAAAAGCACCGAAATATGTACCAAGATTAATTCTTTTTCGTAATCTATGTGATTCATCAACAATTAAAATATCGTATTTTTTATTTACAACCTCAGCTGGACCAATTACCATTGAAGCATTCAAGCCTTTTACATTTCTGAATACTTTTTTTAATGTTCCACGAAATGAAGCCATCGGAACAACTAATGCCATAGATGGATCGGGGTACTTATTCTTTAAATCTCTAACTAATTTTATAAATTCCTTCTCGTCGTCCCCAAAATCCTTAAAATTAAAATCATTTAGATCGGAATTTAATAATTTAAAAAGGAATACAGCTAAAATAGTTTTACCGGTACCAGCACCTCCCTCAACAATTATACTGTTTGTTTCATTTTGTAAAAGATTTTTAATAAGTTCAATGATGCTATTCTTTTGATCAACTGAAAGAGTTTTATAGGGAGAATACTTAAATAAATCAGAATTATTAATTTGTTCTAACGAATTTTTTATTATTCCTTCAGATTTCAATTCTTTCCAAACTGTTTTAAAAATATCCCAATATATTTCATTTTTTTGATAATAAGTATGATTAGCTAACCCAAGATTTCCATTTAATAATTTAAATTGGCCATCTCCCGATAAATATTTAATTAAATTAGATTCTATATCTAGCGTTGCTGATTTATTAAATTTGTCACTTGTTATAAGTCGAACCTCTGTAAGTTTATTTTTAGAATTATTTTTAAGATGTGTAGACATTCTAGAGATTGCGTCAGTTGTTTCACCTACATAGGCCTCCTTAATATTTCCATCACTTAAAATATAAACCAGTGGCCACAAACCATCTACAAAATGATTTTTATCAATTTTATTTAACAAACTGAAATTAAAATCGTATTTTTTGATTTCAAAAATGTTTACTTCATTCATAACTAAAGTTTGTTATATTTTGTATGCCTTCCTTTAGCTTTTTCGACTGGATACTTTTCTTCGTTTTTTAAAATCTTTTTTTTAAGTGCTTCTGAAACATCAATCTTTAGATCATGACTCATCAGCAAGACCCAATAAAGTACGTCCGCTAATTCTTCACCAATCTCGACTTTATTAGTTTTAATATATTTTTCAATTTCCTCTTTGCTTTTCCATTGAAAATGTTCCATAACTTCTGTCGCCTCTAAAACTAAAGATAAGGCAACATCTTTCGGGTTGTGGAATTGCTTCCAATCTCGGGCGTCACGGAAAGCTATAATTCTTTTTGTTAAATCGTTAATATTTTTCATAATTTTATCTCAAAAGCTCATCACTCGAAACCCCCGCCAAAGGACGGGCAGGCAAGTGCTTTTGCTAATTTGGTAATAACCGAGTTTTCTTGAGTTATTCACAACCTGAGTATAATCCTTATTGTCTTTTTCAACAATGTTGTTTTGTAATACAATGTGTCTCCAAAATCTTCCCCCGCATTCCTCCCCAGAAATACAGTCGCGCTTTAATGGGACAGTGCACGACACGATTCTGCTGAATCGCTTGCGGGCAGAATTCCGAATTTCGCCAAATTTCAAAGAAATCTACGCGAAACTAAATATGCATATATGCATACCTGCCTCCATTTCCCCCTTCTATTTTACATTTCTCCCACGTTACTTTACTTAACTAAAGTACTTTAGTTGGCTAAAGTAAATAGCTTCCGAATTCACTAGGACAGTCCTTGCGAAAACTTAGATAAACAGAAAGCCCCACCGAAGCAGAGCTCCCGTGGGGTTTAGTTCAATATCGCTGGTATTAACACTCTCCAGATAGTGATGCCCGCCATTACTGGAGGGAAGACCACACCGATGAATGTTACAAACTTCTCAAAACCGTGACAACGTGGGTAAGCCTTCATCCAACAAACGAAAACAAACACGTTGACAATAATCTGCAGGCATCCCGCGAGTATGTTTAGATTCTCGAAGAAATTTGTGCAGTTGGCAATGAGGAAGAATGAAAAACCCGCAATTCCAGAAATTATTCTCCACTTCTTAGAATTTGGCTTCATTACCTATTATCCTTTCATTTCAGGTTTTAACAAAAATCTACTCATAATGAGTATGGCACACTAAAATCTATTTGTCAATTTAGCTCCGGGGGTAGGGATCGGTCACGAGTTACTAAGCATAATTTTTCGCTTCGCTCAAATTCTGCAAAGTACTCTCGACCCCGACTCGGCGACCCTTCGACATACTCAGGGTGCCCGCCTCCGTCTTTCGATACCTACTCCGAAGTAAAACAGTAAAGCCCCAATGCTTACGCATCAGGGCTAAACTGGTTTTGTGCTCCGAGGACTATATTCTGTCCGAACTGCTTTTATTGAAGAAAGATTGCATGAATTAAGGCAATTAGACCTGTTAAAAAACGACTAGGCTTATAATAGCACAGTAGAATCAATAAGAAAATACCCTCCTTTTATAGTTTCAAGAAATTCCTCCACCACACAGACAGCTTCTGAAAATATAGCTAATTTATTGCATTCGTCTAAATTTGTTGAGATTGAAATGTCTTTATTGCCTCCATTGTTGTCTGAGCATCTTTTACTTGATTGAATAATCCCGACTTATTGCAAAGCTTCAAGAATCGCAGAAACTTCTTGGTGTATTTAGATTTATATAGAGGTCGTGGAATGCTTTCACGCATATCAATAAGCTGTAGCCTCTTATTCTGCTGATAAAGCATTCGTCCGTGATCGCTTCTAGTATTTATTGTAGTAGATCTGTAACATAACTTATGGCACTTAAAACAGGCAAAGAAGGTGTTTTTTAGGTATAAGGCATTTGTTCTATTTCCACAAGCACATGATAAATATGTCCTAGAGCCAAAATGCAACTCATGACTAGATAATAGGATTCTTTGCGGATTACCGTCAAAATTAACGACTAAATAGGCATTATCCTCCGGTCCATACTCAATAGAATAATCCAACGCAGAGGGTCTGCCATTGTGTAGAAAGTTTAAATATCCTCCACTTACCACCTCCTTATTGCGCGCCCTTTTAAAATCATTTTTCAGCAGTTTTGTGCTTAGCTTAAAGCAGTTTTCAACCAATGTGTTCATACCTTAATTATACTCCAGTACCTAAAACTACTGAGTTAAAGATATGCCACAAATCCAACTATGATCATCTTAAGATAGATTAAACAAACAACAATCAAAGCAAACATGAAGAATCCAGTAATACTTTTAGGGATTATCCCAAATAATTTTCTATCATTTGGCTCTTTACGGATAAATTGGATGCCAAAATATAATGAGAATAGCAATAATATAGTAACCAAAATTATAACTGAATCTATTGTGTGTTCAAAGACTGGGAATAGGTCCGAAAAAAGCAACCTAGATTTAATATGTATTGGTAGAGAGAAGACCAGTTCTCTAGTCCTATCTGGGTCAAAATAAAGAGCAACATTCGTGAGAACGAAAAATAAAAATGAATATAGGAAGTTTCTGTTGTTAGACTTTTTATTTTCCATGTTTTTATTTATGTTCATTTACTGTTTCTTGTATTGTATCTTTAATTAATTTTATTGTTTCGGAGTCAGCATTACCACTTTTTGCTTCGTTATATCTTTCTATTGCCTTAATGCATTTATTATCTATCCAAAATTGATATCGTGCTTTTGACCAGTCAGATAGAGTAGCACCAGGATGAGTGTCATAAAAATTATTGGTCCAGGAATTCATTGCTGTTAATTGTTCTTCCGAAGTAGCATAATCGTCTGGACACTTAGCGAGAGTTTTCTGTATTTGGGTATTAAAGAAATACAAAGAAACACAAATTACAATAGCTAAAGAAATATAGAGTGAGTTTCTTTTCATTTATTTGGGAAGGGTGTTTTTAATGTCATGTTACTAAATATTGCGAATGCGTTTGTAGTTATTCCTTTCTTAACCAAACTTTTGTAACTTGACCCAGGCTGAACCATAAAAAGATCCCACTTATTATCTGCTCTTCGTTCTCCCTGTATCCAGTATTGCGTGTTCAGGATTTTAATTTTTACTATATCTTGCTCATTCATATATTAAAAGCTAAACCATCCCTTTAATCTGGTCCAAAATGTTTTAGGTTTTTCTTCTGTGTTAGTAATTTTAATATCTTGATTGGTGATAGCAGGAGTGCTTTCTTTCACTTCTGCCACCCTTTTTACTACAGGAGTTTTTGTTTTCACCTCTGCCTTTGGAATAGGAACAGTTACACTTCCACCACCGCTAGGAACTTGATAGCTTGGTTCTGTCGGTTTTGTATTTCCACAAGGTGTTCCATTTATGGCATTAAAACCTTGAGTTGAGGTGCAACCCAAAGGAAGTGTAGAGTTATTTATTTGCACTTGCTGAACAACAACACATTTTCCACTCTGCAAAGAATAAGCATCTTTGCATGAACAGTTAGCCCCTCCATTTTTGCCATAAGTTCCATCCCATTTAAAACCTACTCCGAGATCTATTTCGCATACTCTGTCTTGAGATACGCATATGCCATTTCTTAACCCTGTGCCGTTAGGACAAGTTTGGCTTTGCACTTGAGCGGCACGACTGACACAGGATTGATAGCTTGAGTAAAGATAATTTAAATAGTTTGCTTCTCTGGTAGCGCTGGCAGGATTACTTAAATCAACATTCAAGGCACTTTGCGAATTGATAGTTTTGTAGATACTGGCACAAGCAGAAACATATTGTATCGATCTTAATTTGGTCCAGGCATCACTCCACGCTTGAGTAGGATTCTGGTCTACTTGTATATGTATTGGGTTTGATTGTGAACCGATTCCAGTACCGTATATACCAGCCGCTTTAAGGTCAGCAGAGGAAAAGTGTATTGGAATTAATAAAAAAAACAAAAAAACCAAAACTATTTTATTTTTCATATTTTCGCGTAGGTTTTTAATTGATAATGGCGAGAACAAAAAAGGTCTCGCGACACAGACGGCAATTCCTTTCGGAACTGTCACTAGACTATTTCTAGCCTAGACCTACGCGAATAGTGTCTGGTCACGAGACCATCTTTATTCGCGTAGGCTTTCCTCTATTTAGCCATACCATTTCTGGGTTAGGCGTTGTATTCATATATTACCTCTATTTTGTTATTACCACAAATGCAAAATAGGCCTTATTTTCTGAGGCATTTTCTAATTTATTTTTAGAAATTTTTTTTAGGTCTCATATTTATGTGGTAAAAAATGTTCTGAAAATATTTTGCAGAATTCCAGGAGGTTACGTTACACACCAAGTACTAGCCGCCATAGAATTACCCAAAACAGCCCCCCCTGAACCACTTATTTTAAATACTCGATAACACAAATATAAAACTAAGTTAGTGAAGATAGGGTCGATAAAGATCTTCATAAAGCACGAGCCTAGTCTCTCGTGCAACTTACTCATTAAATTAATTAACGTTATGAAGTCAATTAAACAAGTTCTCACTGAAGATGATCCTACACCATGGAGTGGTTCACAAGCTACATATTTAGCTGTTAAAAATGCTGTAGAAAAGCGATGGGGTAAAGAAACAGCTGATGAATTTCGGGCAAGTCATGATGCCAGGACCTTTAAGGCATGGCTTGCAAGAAACTTCGTCGTAAATAAAGGGGAAGCAGGTATAGAGTCTTTTGTCATAGTCGAAAAGAAAGACAAGAATGGAGAAGTTATAAAGAAGATTCCTAAAAAGATATGGCTTTTCCATCGCAAACAAGTAAGTCCAATAGAATGATGCAAAGAACAATGACCGTAGGCTATCAAAATAGAACCTCAAGAGGTTACGGTGGCGTTGGTTCTCTCTCAAGAGACTTGCCAGCGGTCCCCAAAATAATACTCGCTAATAAACTTCTTTTAGAAAATGGTTTTTCTATTGGAAGTAAGGCGAGTGTTTGTTATTCTCCCGGGAAAATTATTATCAAAATACTAACTTAAACATTATGAACCAAAATTATAAATCTCATATTTCTTCTCCATATCAAATGCAGAAGAAATATAGTGTGCCGGAGAAAAAAAGTCCGATACAGGAAGAAATTCTGAAAAATACGGGGGTATTCAATATCTCCATTCAAATAGAAGAAGACAAAGATGCGCTTTTATCATTTCGTCACATTCCGGGACTGATTGCCTTTAAATCTACACTAAGAAAAGACAATACAGTCATCGGAATAGGGTCATCTATAGGAGTGCTCAACAGATTGAACAAATTTGTGGAGAGAACCGTTTTATTCACTAAAAATGCCAGTCTTATTGATGGATTTATGAGATCTATTAGAATTCTCGATGCTCTATATGTCAATCCCAATAATCAGAACGATATTGGCATAGCAGAAGGAGTAGATGAACCGGCTTCCGAAAAACAAAGGAGCTACCTAAAAAGTCTCTTAGGTTCTGAAGCCGATGAGGATGAAATAAATGCTTTAACAAAAGATCAAGCCTCAGAAAGAATTCAGGAGCTGGTGAATTAATTATCAACATTAACTTAAAATCATGACAAATATAGCAATAGCTGGTGCAGATATACCTCGCCATTCTTTCTTCTTGGACGAAACCGATGAGCCAGGTATGGCTACGAGCCATCAGAAAAGAACCATTTACCGTCTCTTGTGCGAAGGAATGGAAGACGGAGAAGGTCGAGAAGTAAATATTAATCAGATTCCATACGTTTCAGAGGATGAAGCTAGAATATGGATTAACGAGCTCGAAAATTCTATTTGGTAAATAGATATACATTGAAACGGTGGGTCCTATTTTGGACTCACCGTTTTTTTGTGCTACTTTAATTTTGAACGAGGAGATCTATTTACCGGCTTTAGACTCATTTTAATTTCCTGGGCTTTTGCCTGAACTCCTGCTACTGGTCTTTGAAGTTTCAAACCAATAACTCGAGTTGGCACTTTCCCTCCCATACTTTTTAATTGCTTTACTTCGGTAGGGGTCCAAGCTTGACCAGACCTTGCTATGTATTTTGGTAGTTTTGCCATAAATTTTAAGTATTGTAGTTTTTTTACTGAGTTCGACGATTCTCTTCTACTCTCTGTATTATAATGCCGTAAAATAGATTTTGCTATTTATTCCCGATATTCCATTTGTGTGTTGTGTGGGTATATCTGTGTTTGTACATAAATCTCTTATGTGGCTTATCCTGTGGATACAAATGCTTTTCTTGTTGCGGTCTTGCCCGCAGACGCTTTGATACGAAATTATACGAACGGAAGCCAGTAAAAAGGTTTTTAAAGTGGTTAAGGAATGTCATATTAATTTTTTAACAAATCTTTTTATTACACAGCAACTAAATCTTTCTCGACACGCTTAAGTAACACGGCATTCGTTGCAACAATTATTGAAGATATACTCATAAGAAGTGCTGCGAATTCTGGACGGAGCATAATCCCAAACCCCGGATACAAAATTCCACCAGCAATAGGAATTGCAAGCACATTATAAATTGAAGCCCAAAAAAGATTTTGTTTCATCTTAAGTACTGTTGCTTTACTCAAAGTAATAGCCCGAAGTATGTCTAATGGGTCCGACTTCATAAGAACCACTTTTGCTGTCTCAATAGCAACATCTGTACCCGCGCCTATGGCGATACCTACATCTGACTGAGCTAAAGCAGGCGCATCATTAACCCCGTCTCCAACCATTGCTGTAAATTTACCCTCATCTTGAAGCTTCTTTACATATTTCTCCTTGTCTTCAGGCAACACCTCAGCAAAAACTCTGTCTATACCAAGTTCACGACCGACAGCTTCAGCTACCTTTTTATGATCACCCGTAATCATAGCAACTTCGATCCCAAGTTGTTTCAACTTTTCTACTGCTTTTTTAGCGTTGGGTTTAACAGTATCAGCCGCGGCAACAGCTCCAGCCAGTTTTCCATCTACAGCAATCAAGCTTAGAGTTTTTCCCTCACTTGCTAAGCGATCTAATGCTTCTCTGGCGTTACCAATTTCAACTTTATTATCGGTTAAAAGTTTTTCTTTCCCTGCCAGAATAATCTGGCCATTAATTATTGCTCTAAGTCCGTAACCCGCGATAGATTCAAATTTACTGATTGATATAAGCGGAGTAGCGCCTTGTCGTTCCGCCTCTTCCATTATCGCTTTAGCTAACGGATGGTTAGACCCAGCCTCTACGCTTGCTTCATAATTCAAAATATCTCTTTCAGTAAATCCATTGAAAGTAACCACATCCGTTACTTTCGGTTTCCCCTCTGTGAGTGTACCTGTTTTATCTAAAACTATTGCTTGAATTTTTGAAACTTGCTCAAGAGTTGGTGCATCTTTTATAAGAATATTATGTTTTGCCCCAAGCCCAGTGCCCACAGCCACAGCTGTCGGCGTAGCAAGTCCAAGTGCATCAGGGCAAGCGATCACAACCGTTGCTATTGCAAAAGAAAGTGCTAATAGAAATGTTGAGCCTGCTACAAAATACCAAATAATAAAAACTAGGAGTCCGGATCCTACGGCCGCAATAACTAAGTACTTCGCAAATCTATCAGCTAATCTTTGTCCTGGCGCTTTTGAGTTTTGTGCTTGTTCAACCATCGCTACAATTCGAGCAAGAGCAGTATCTTTGCCAATTTTTGTTGCTTTAAATTTTACTGAGCCAGTAATATTGATAGATCCACCAATTACTTGATCTCCAATATTTTTAGAAGTAGGAATTGACTCTCCAGTAACTAATGATTCATCAATAGCAGTTTCGCCCTCTATAATTTCCCCATCAACAGGAACTTTATCTCCTGGCTTAAGAATAATAATATCCCCCAATTGTATGTCTGATGTAGAAACAAGTATTTCTTTGCCATCTTTAAAAACTCTAGCTTGAGGTGGAACAAGATTAAAAAGTGCCTGTAGAGCATCTGTCGTCCCACGACGAGATTTCATTTCCATCCAATGACCAAAGAGGACGAAAGTAATGAGCATAGCAGCTGCTTCATAGTATGAATCTCTGCTACCGATTAAAGTTAATAAAATACTGAAGCCATAAGCTGCACTAATACCAACGGCGATAAGCACCGCCATGTTGAGCAGTTTATTTTTTAAAGCATAGTATGTTGAGTAAAGAAAAATCCACCCAGAGTAAAAGAATACTGGTGTTGTTAAAATAAAAAGAAGCCACGGAATAGGTAGCGGTGACGGAAGATTAAGTTTTAAATATTCAGTTCCTAGTGGAGAATATAAAATTATTGGAATCGTAAGTAAAAGCGAAAAAAAGAATTTGTTACGAATATCTATTTCCATGAGACGAGCCATTTCTCGTCCTGCTAAACCTGTGTGGTCCATGCCCATAGTCATAGACATACTCATTTTAAATTTCTGCCAAAATCCCATTTTAGACTGATTCTCCATTGAATGTCCCGCGTGAGTATCATGATTAGTTTTAACTTCTTCTTTTTTAACAAGTACCATTCCACACTTAGGACAAACACCTGGCTTATCAGAAAGAACTTCTGGATGCATTACGCAGGTATATATTGTTTTCTCTTTTTCTGTTATGTGATTGTGTTCCATAATTTTTATTTAATTAGTTCTCTTTATTACTTTCGACAGCATATTTTATAATATCTAAATTGCAACTTTGATGTTCTTTGCACCACGCTTCACATTTTTCCGCCCATTCCCTTTCTTTATAGTATAAACCGCACTCAGGACATTGAAAGAGTTCCCCGTTGATTTTATTATTATCATTTTTAGAATTCATACATTTATGTTTATGTTAATTTTTTCCAGGTAATATGCTCATATATACTCGACCATAAAAAACCGAAACTAAAAGCAAACAAGAGTTCCTCTAGTGGAATTCCAATAACTAAAATTCCGGAAATGGCTTTAAGATTCCAAACCTGTTCAACATAACCAGGTGAAATTGCAATAAGTGTTAAAAAGTAGAAAAAATAAAGAATTAAAAAAATAAATGCGCTTGTAATCATTTTTTTCTTTAAATCTGGTCTGCAATACCATGTAGCTAGTCCACCAAGAATCATAGCAATAATTGCCGAATGCAAAGAATTTAAATTTGTTGTAATTAAGAGTAAAATAAGAATTATTGGCGTGGATATAAGTATCCACATATGAAATTTATGCCTGGGTGAATGGTGATCTTTCATTGGCATAGGGATATCCTGCCTGTGAAAAATTTTATTGTATAAAATAATTGCAATACCTCCGATACCAAAAGAAAAAATCAAACTTTCTATATCGAATCCTGTTCGTAAGGTAAGATTAAATAAAGATGGCGGAGACCAATATGATGGCACAAAGAGGGGCTCAGTGAGACCAAGAAGCGATGTCCATAGACTAACTATCAGCATCTCTTTTCTGGCCTTTTTAGAATCGAGAGAAGCATAAATAACTAGCCAAATCGCAACTAATATTAAGCTCCATATTAACCATATATATTGCATGTAATTTATATTAAAGCTGCCAAGTAAAACTTCTGACAACATCACCAATACTAGAAATTTTTAATTCCACAGACTTCGGGGCAGGTGTTATCTGATTAAATATTAACACACCTTCTCTGTGATGTCCTCCGACTGGTCCATCCCAGCTAAGCGGTTTATATTCTTTTCCTTGGTCATCCACAAGTACGGCAATTTTTGTCATATCTTGATTCAATTCAACAGAATGAGTGTTCATGCCGACATCAAATTTCCATTCTTTAGAATTTGGTGATAAATCTATTGGAGTAACAACCACAGTTACATTGGCTTGTTCTTCCGTCTTTGTTTCCCAACCTTGCTTAGTAGTAGTTACTTGCTGATTCGCTTGATTAGCAACGGGAGTTATTTGTTTTGCGGGACCGCCACGATAAAAAAAGAGGAATCCTCCCAGAAAAGCAAGAGCCAATGTGAGTATTGTTAATGTTTTGTTATTCATGATCTTTTTCTTATTTTAATAATTCTGCTTATCATATACACAATACCGGCAACGTTAAAGAAAATTCCTACCCAGAATAACTTGACTTGATACTGTGCGACAAAAGTAACGAGTCCAGTCACGCCAAGAATAGGCAATAAATTAACCAAATAATGCGCGCAACAAGAAATCATGGCCGCAGTAGAAGTGGTTCCAGACACTCCAATCACTTTCCCCATACCTTGTGTACTATGTACTATATTTTTAATGTATTGATATAGTGTAATTTGAATACCGAAACCTACAACCAGACTAACTATGAAATACCAGTAGTCCGCAAACTGACTCTGAGCAAATACCCAACCCGACACGAAGGTAAGAACTGAGAAATAAATTGCAAGTAAAATTAGGCTTGCAAGTATTCCATATAAGATTGATTTTGTAGTGTTATTGAACATATTAATTTAATGACAACAACTTCCTCCAGAATGTTTTGATTGTTCTTCAGCCCTTTTACCGTATTCTTCTTTACAATTTTCTGAACAGAATTTTTTACCAGATTTTTCGGGATAATCTTTTCCTTTTTCCAGTTCCATTTTACAAACAGGACACTTTTCTTTAAATATATTAAACATAAATTTATTATTTTAATTAACTGTTAATTTTTCAATTTAGGAATAAAAGCGGGTGTTTTATTCACATATTCATTCCATTGATCTCCGAATTCTTTTTGAGAATCCTTTTCTTCACTTTTAGCAAGCCGTGTATACATCCATACAAGAATTGGAAACATAATAAGAGTGAGGAGTGTTGGCCATTGCAAGAAAAAACCGAACATAATTATCACAAAGCCTACATATTGTGGATGACGAATGCGAGCATATGGACCAGTGACAGCTAGAGTATGTTCACTTTGAGCTTTATAAAGCACTTTCCAAGCTTTAGAGAGAAGCGTAAAGCCATAAATAATCAGAATATAGCTTGCTATGTGAAATGGTCCAAAGTGCGGATCACCACCCCAACCGAAGAAATCCTCAAAAAGATGTCCCGAATTATGTGCCAAGAAATCAATATTAGGGAATTTTACAGAGAGCCACGGATAAAGAAAATATATTGTTAACGGAAATCCATACATCTCTGTAAATAGGGCAACAATGAATGCTGAGAATCCTCCGAATGATCGCCAATCTCGAGAAGTCTTTGGTTTAGTAAAACTAAATGCAAAGATTATGAAGACCAGCGAATTTATAATGACGAGTGGCCAAAGGCCGTAAGAGTTTTCCATAGTATTTTTTTAGTGACAACATCCATGACCTGAATGATCCTTCTTAGCATCTTTGTTTTCAGGTTCATCTCCAATATGTTCTTCGTGTTTACCGTGCTTACCGCGCATCATAAAGAAATGTATTAGCGGACACAAAATGACCAGAAGAGCAATAATTATCCATTGAGACATAATAATTTTATTTATTAATATTAATAAGACTTGAATTGTGCATCCATACGAAATAGGAGGCAAAAATCCAAGCAAAGACAAACAAATCAATTGCGCCAATAATAACCCCGCTCACCGTTCCCCAAGTAAAGCCGGGGAGAAGTCCGAAAAGAGAATGGTGCAGTTGCGCCGCTGTTCCAGACAGAAGCGCGCCATAGATCAGGCAAAGCACATAAAAAATTCCTGTGCCAAGAACACATTTCCAGCCGTATTTTTTTAATGATAGTTCCATAAATTTAGAATTAAATTTTTTAATAATCTAATAATTTTAATCTTTTATTACTTATTTATACCAATTCTTATACCAATTTTGCATTTCTTCTATTTCTTTTGATTGTGATTCAGTAATATTATTGGCAAGTGTTAACATTTCTGGTCTATTTGTCCCGGCTTTTAGCATTTGCGCCATTATAATAGCTAATTGATGATGAGGAATCATGTTTTCGATAAATGCTTTATCAAAATCAGTTGCGTTTTCTAATACTTGAGTATCTTGCTGATTTCCAACCATATGCATTCCTCCATATGACATCATGCCACCCATCATTGAGTACACATTTCCGGTTTTAACATCTCCGCCAAACCAACTTTTATACCATGCCTGCATTTCTATTACTTCTTTTTCTTGAGCACTAATAATGTTTTGAGCAAGAGTATTAATTTCTGGCCTTTTTGCTTTTTGCAAGGCAAGCTTTGCCATCGCTATAGCTCCATCGTGATGCGGAATCATCTGCTCAATAAAATGCTCGTCTATGTTATTCATCATCCCAACTGTTCTGCCTGGAGTTATGTTGTTCGAGTTATTTACTCCCCACATCATTGATCTATATTGCCCTGTAGAGCTTAACAACAAAACAATGACTGCCCCGATCAATATTCCTCCGGCTCCAAACGCAATTTTGTCATTCATATTTTTTCAATTAATCTATTAATTTTCTCCTACATACATGTCAGGATCACTCACAAAATGACCTTTGCATACATCAGAACAGAAGTAATATTCTTTGCCCTCATGCTCGAAAGCATGCGTAACATCGCTCATATTAAGCTCCATACCGCACACAAGGTCAAAAACCTTTCTTGATTTTTCGTCTTGATTTTCGACAGGTAATTTTCCCATAAACTATTTTGCGTTATTGATAATGTTTTGAATAATCTGGTCAATTTCTTTCGGCAAAGTACCTAATTGTGCTTTGGGAAAAAATTGCGACAAAATGATTGGACGCATGCCGGAAATAAAAGTTTGCCCATCTTTAGTATAAACGTTAATTTTGCAAGGCAAGCAAAGGCCAATCTTTATATCGGCTTGCAAGATAGAGTAAGCGGACTTCGCATTACAAAACTCAATAATCTTCATCGGTTCAATAGTAAATCCTTTCTCGGCTAAAGTTTTATGCACATTGTGAATATAGAGTACCCGAAAACCGGCTTTAACCGTTTCTTCTTGCACACTTTCGACTGCCTCGTCAAAAGTTTTCGTTGTAGTTAAGGTGTAATCAAATTCCATATGTTTCTTATGTTAAATTATAATTAGTTGCCTAAATCTTTCTTCTTTTCCTCAAATTCTTTTTTATCTATTTCGCCCTTGGCATATCTTTCTTTTAGAATATCGAGGGCTTTTTTACTATCGGTCTCATTTAATCTATTGCTGCGAACAAGCCAAACAATAAAATAAATAACTGCTGCCCAGAATAGAATCATCATGATTCCACCGCCGAACCAACCCATCATATTACCCCAACCCCAACCATTATATATTCCGTACATCATAATATATTTTATTTATTTGATAATGCGTATAGATCTACAAGTTCTTTGATAGCTTTGCCTTCTTGTTTTGTGTCATTAAGCATATGCTTTACGTGACTACTAAGATGATTTGCCAAAAGAACTCTATCCATACTTTTAAGTGAAAGTTGTATTGATCTCGACTGTGTTATTAAATCAATACAATACTTTTCCTCTTCTATGGCCTTTATGAGACCATCAGTTTGACCACGAATTATTCTTGCTCTGTGGAGTGCTTTCTTTTTTAGTTTTTGATCTAACATATGTAAGTTTTATAATTTAGTAATTAGGTTCGACCTTTCCTATACTCTATACCCCCACCCCCTATTTGTCAACTTAGGGAATTTGCTTAAACTGGAGCTTTTTCTGGAGCTCTATCATTGTTCGTTTCAATGAATTCCTTGATTTTCGTTTCATCAATAGTCTGAAGCTTTAGAAGATAACCCCACGATGTTAAAGCAACTGGAACATCAAGATCCTTGCGTGCTAGCATTATTTTCTTCCCGGAAGAACTATTAAATGCTTCCGTAATTTTATCCACATCACTTTGATCCAATCCTTCTCTATACCAAACTACTACTGCGCCATGTTCCATGCTATGAAGTAGAAGCTCGTCAGGAGTTGATTCATCTTTAATTCCTGCTCCTGCTGTATCGACCCAATGCGGTCCAGAGGTTGGAGGGTTTGAATTGTATATTGCATGTGTTGCGCCACGAGCAACATGTTGACCGCCCAAATCAGGCATCTTTTCCCCCATCATAGGTTGACTAAGTCTTGCGGTAGTAGCAGTCGCATTGCTACTAGATAACCATGTTCCACTGACTATAATAACTAATGTTAATAATCCAATCCCTATAAATACTTTATGTTCTGTTTTCATAATATTTTTTATTTAATCTATTAAGCCCCGCAACCTGTTCCACCCTTTTGCTGTTGTGGTTTTATTTGTGACATTACTTTTTGAATACCAGCAGAAGAAGAATATTCAGCTCCCAAAATTTTCTTTGGATCAACTGTGTTCCAGTCAGCACCCTGAGATGTTATGAAAGTTTTAATCGCCGCATATTGATCAGGGAACCAAAGAGTATTTACTTGTAGAGCAACTTTATACATATCTGCTTCACTTACTCCCTGTGAAGCCATCAACTCCAATAATCCGAGCATGGCCATGCCGTGGTTGCAATCAGGAAAATATGTTGAATTTCCGCAACATGGGCGATATATATTCTTTGCGACTCGCTCCACTAATGCTTGCTGGTCTGGTGTTAGTGTTATAAATTTATGCATGCTGTAGTGATCCATTGCACCTCCTTTTGCTAAATTCCAGCCTCCTGTAGATGCAAAATTCCCAGCACCGCCATACTTAGGGTCCATCATTGGACCGTTTTCAAGGATTACATTTTTGTTCCCTAAACCAAGAGCCCAAAGCATGTTAAGAATCACTCCAGAGTTTTCAGAATTAATTACTAGATTTCCGTTATCAATACCCTCAAGCAACTTTTTATCTGCTTCAGACAATCCACCTCTTTGGATATACAGATTTTCGAACTGTACTTTATCAATTACTCCTGCTTCGGTCATTTGCACCCCCAAGTTTCCCCATTTTACGGGAAGTTCTACCCCATTTTGCAAAACTTCTTTTTGCTGTTCGGCACTAAGTTGTGCAGAATTTGATAGAGCTCCTGGGCTTTTAAGGCGGAATGTAAGAACGAAAGCCCCAACAATTAAAGCTACTACAATAATAATGCTTGTTATTGGTGGTAAATTATTTTCTTTTTTTATTTCTTCTACAACTTCATTTTCATTTTCCATATTTTTATTATTCTTTACAGCAATCGACTAATTTGCTAATAATATCTTCTTTGGTCATTGGTTTATCTGACCCAGATTTATCGTGAATATTTAATTGGTTATCTCCTATTTTCTTTACGCCGGATAAATCAATCAATTTTAATCGCAAGGCCCAAAAGAGCGAATAAATTTCATATGCCTTCTTGAACATATCCTGTGACTCTTCTTTTTTACCTGACGAAAGGAGTTTAGTGCCAACTTCTGTCATTCGCATTGTCGCAGCCAGCAAATGTTTAATGATACACCAAGTTTCTCCCTCATGTGTGTCTATCATTTTTGCTAATAATTGTTTTCTGATTTCTCTTGTTTGATTTAAGAGATCAAAATATTCATTCTTTTCTGTTTTCTCAGCGGTAAAGAAGAAGTGTTCTTCTAGACTGATTAGATTCATGATGGCAATGCTTAAATCTTCCTCCATTGAGAGATCAAGTTCACCAGAGGCTTTTGATTTATTTATCTTTTCGATAAGCTCTTTCATTGTTGGTTTGTTGTTCATAATTTTGATTTATTATTGTAATTCCCCAATTCTTTTGAAGAGCATATCGTTTGCTATCGCCATGTTTGGATCATCAAACACATATTTAACTATGCCTTCTTTGTCTATTATTACGTAAGTATGTCCAGGCAACGATCCTCGGTGCATTGAGGAAGCTGTGGTCAACATACCCATCTGTCGAGAAGTATTTGCATTTGTGTCAAACATTGTGGTTGCTTTCGCAAGCTGTGGCATTTTAGCTATGGCTGTCTGCCAATCCCTTGGAGAGTCAACTACGACCGATATAGCTTGGATTTGATCACTATTAAACCTCACATCACTGCCGAATGATGCCATTTGATTCCAGCAAGCTGGATAGCACATCAAGCCCTCATTAAAGAACAGGACTGTATTTTTTCCTTTGAAGTCAGAAGTTGTATATGTTTTTCCATCTTTGTCTGCTAATTGAATGTCTGGCATTGGTTTTCCCACAAGAGCATTTAATCCATCACTATTAGCGACTGCTCCACCGCCATGCATACTATCCGCATTTGCATTTGTATTATTAGCAACATTTTGTTTTGCTTGCGAATTGTCTGGAGAACTCTTAAACAAGAAGTATCCTAACCCTAACACCACAACTAAAACTATAATGATCGAAGTCACAGATGATTTTCCATTGTTATTATTTTTGCTCATATTTTTGTTTTTTATATTGTTTAATAAATACATAAGACACATACGACACTATTCCAATGAATATGAATGCCCAGATATATTCAGGGATCAAGCTTGTAAAGCCATTAATTGCACCTAAAAACTTTGCATTCCACAAATTCATTTCCAGTTGGTAACTTGAGTGAGCAAATAACTTATTGCTAAAAGCCAAGTAGGTTATATAACCACCCATTAGAAGAAAGATTAGTCCAGAAATTAATTCTGAAATAGTAATCTGCCAACTGAACCCCCCAATTTTCATTGGAATGGTTTTCTTTATTCCCGTGAATTTTTCAGTTAGATTAAACTTGTCGAGGAATGCCGCAATTATAAACAACGGCAAAGTCATACCTATGACATAAGCCAATGTATAGAGTGCTCCCCAAGCAATCGTTCCGCTTGCCACTGATAGAGTAAGTACTCCAGCCAATACTGGCGCACAACATGTGGTAGCTATCGCTGAGAAAATTCCAAGAACATAGATCGATGAAACATGTTTTTTCATTCCGTCTCGAACAGATGTCGGAGTAGAAAACTTTTTGCCTAAAAGCATAGTTATTCCAAGAAGAAGCAGGAAGATTCCACCAACACTAAATATTATGTTGTGGTATTTACTGAATGCTTGAGCTAAAGCAGAAGCCCCTAGTCCGATTGGCAAGAAAACTGTTGCTACTCCCAAGAAGAAAACAAAAGTCATAAAGAATATTTTATATTTCTCTCTGAAGATGTTCCCTAAATAAGATGGGAGCAATACTGTAATGCAACATGGAGCGAATAATGCAGCGACTCCTGCCACAAATGCCGCTATTAATGATGTTCCTACGAGTGTTTCCATATAATTTTTTTTATATAGTTATTAATTAAAGTTAATAAAATAACAAAAATACCCTCAAAAAGGATATTAAAAAGCACGAAAAAAGCTTACGCTTAATGCGTGCCGATATTAGAAGGCTGGGCTGTTCTCAAATAAAGAAAGCCAAGAGATGATTTTTTGTTTACTATAAGAAAGATTGGTTTCTAGATCACGTAATCGTTTTCGTAAGAGTTCCAGTTTTGGGAATAGTAAATTTTTATATAACAGAAATACTGAAACCGAAACAAGAAGTATAAATGCAAGCAACAATAGCCAATTAGAAAGTGATGGTATTACTGATGTTAGGAGTGTTTGCAGAGAAGAAATGTGATGTAATGTCATAGCTGCAATACTAGTCGGACATGCTGTTCCGTCAATAGGAGAAGTAATACAATTATTGTCGGAGCTATTCATTCCATGAGCAAAAACAGTAAAGCCGAAAATAGCTATCCCGACAAAACTAACAAGTAAAATGAATGTAAGAAAATGTTTCATAATATAACCACATAAGTATATACCCTCGGGGGGTATATGTCAATACAAGTGCCTTAAAGAAGAAAATGGAAAACTAATATACCTCATTAATTATAACGTTTTTTAGCAAAAAATGCTATACTCTGAGCATAAACATGAATAATAAAGGTTCAAAATTTAACAGGGGTTCTGAATGGAGAAAGTGGGATCTACATACCCACACTCCTTTCACAAAATTAAATAATAATTACTCAGATGCCAAGAGTAGCGATGTATGGGTAGAATTTTGCGAAAAGGTGGAAAATTCAGATGTGGAAGTTTTTGGTATAACAGACTATTTCTCTGTAGAAAATTACCTTATTTTTAAAAAGAAGTTTGAAGTAAAATATCCAAAATCAAAAAAGGTATTTTTCCCCAACATCGAGTTAAGAGTTGACCGTTCTTCGAACAATCGCAATGAAGGGTATGATTTGCACTTAGTTTTTGATAATAAGATTGATGATGTAGAACTAGAAAACTTTCTACATAATTTAAAGTTAGAAAATACGGATACTAATGGTAAAAAACTAAAAGCAAACGAACTAAAAACAGAAAACGATTTTAAAACTGCTTTTACCACAATTCCTTTTATCGACGAAGCTCTTAAAGATACTTTTGGTGATAAGCGACCATTTTTTAGAATACTCATGGCCCATGGGCACGGTGGGATACAACCGGAAAGGGATAACTCTAGAAAGAATGCAGTTGCTGAAGAAACAGACAAGAGAGTAGCAGACATTTATTTTGGATGTGATGGGAAAGATAGGGAATTTTTTCTTAATGATCGAGGTAAAGTAAAAAAGAAAAAAGCTTGTATCTCTGGAAGCGATGCTCACTCTTTTAAAGATTTCAATGAAAAGGTTGGAAAAAAGTTTTTAAATGATAGTACAAGACACACCTTCCCCACTTGGATAAAAGCAGATAAAACCTTTGAGGGCTTAAAGCAAATTACTCATGAACCACAAGAGAGAGTCTTTTTAGGTGATAAACCAGAAAAACTTTTAGATGTCGAATCAAACCGTTCGAGATTTGTGGAATCTGTAAAAGTTGGACATATAGACAGTAAACAAACATCTGGTTGGTTTAATAGTGAAATTCCTTTGAATCCCGGGTTAGTTGCTATTATTGGAAGAAAGGGTCAAGGTAAAAGTGCATTAACTGATATAGTTGGTTTATGTGGAAGGACTAAAATAGATCCAAAAGACTATTCTTTTCTACGTGAAGATAAATTCCGTAAGAGAGGTTTGGCAAAAGGTTATGAAGCAACTATGACATGGTTAGATGGGGTATCTATTACTGAGAGTCTTGATGCAAAGGTAAGTGCTACAGAAGTTGAAAAAATAAAGTATCTACCTCAAAAATATGTCGAGACAATATGTAATGAGGATGGTGTAAGTTCTCAATTTCAAAGAGAAATAGACAAAGTCATTTTTTCCTATATTCCAGAAGAAAATAGATTAAATACAACAAGCCTCTTTGATCTTATTAATGTAAAAACTTCTACAATCGAAGGTAAGGTTGTACAGATTAGGGCTGATCTTCATTCTGTAAATGAGCGACTTGTTAAATTGGAGGGGAAACTTTATCCCCAATATTTAGAATCACTACAAAATAAGCTTGAAGGTAAAAAGCAGGAATTAAAAAGCTTAATTAAACCTAAGACGGTTGTTGCGCCCAAAAATCAGCTTAAAAAAATCGACCAAGATAAACTAACTAAAATAACGGACGGGATAGAAACAATTTCAAAAGAAATTGAAACCGCAAAAGCTTCTATAAAAACAGTTAACGACAAGCTCAACAAGCTTGTAAAACTTAAAGCAGCAGTTGGACGTATTACAGAAAGTGCCGCTACAATAGTAAGAGACTTTACAGAAGATGCGAAACTCCTCTCAATCAATTTGTCAGAGCTTTTGAATATTAAAGTTGATAATAAAATTTTAGACAAGACAGAACAACAATTATCTAAAAAGAAAAAACACCTAGAAGAGTTGTTGGATCAAAATGATAACCCTTCATCCAAAAGTCTTTATGCAAAAAAGTCAGACCTTGAATCACAAAAGGAAAAAATGGTTAATGTTCTAGGAGAAGATCAAAAGAAATATTCTGCATACCAAAACAAAATTAAAGAATATGAAGCGAGAAAAAAAGAGATTGAGGGTAAGCCAAATGATTTAACTCTAGAGACCATTCAATCAATTGAAACGGAAATAAAATATCTCGATAAAAAAGTTTACTCTGACCTAAAAAATGAACTCAATGAAAGAGACTTACTAGCTGGAAATCTATATACAGAGTTACAACAAAAATCTAATTTTTATAAAGATATTTACCGCCCAATTCAAAGATTTATAGAGACTGAAAAGAAAACGCAAGAGGAATCTGGGAGTATGCTTGAATTTGATGCCGGTGTGGTTTTTGATAGAAGTTCTTTTACAAATCGCTTTCTTGGTTACATTAACCAAAACCGAGATGGTAGTTTTCAATATACAGATAAAGGGCAAAAAGTGCTGAATAAGATTACTGATAAAACTGATTTTTCTGGTCCTACTGGAATTAAAAATTTTACACAAGAATTAATTGAACACTTAAAATATGATAAAACCCAAAATCCTGAAAAAGAAAGTACCCTGCGTTCTCAACTTAAAGGTGGAGAACAAGAGAACATACAATTTTATGATTACATCTTTGGTTTAGATTACTTAAATGTTAAATATAAAGTATTATTTAACGGCAAAGATCTAAACAGTAATGAATTTTCACCAGGAGAAAAGGGGGCATTATTGCTCATTTTTTACCTACTAATAGACAAAGAGAGAATACCTTTGATTATGGATCAGCCAGAGGAAAATCTAGATAATGAGTCAATTTTTGAACTGCTCGTTCCCTATATACGGAAAGCAAAGTTGAAAAGGCAAATTATCATTGTTACGCACAACCCTAATTTAGCTATTGTATGTGATGCGGAGCAAATTGTTGCCGTTTCAATGAATAAACAGAAAAACCAAATAAGATACACATTTGGTAGTATAGAAAATATTGAAATGAATAAGAAGGCATCTGATGTGTTAGAGGGTACGTTACCGGCATTTGATATTAGAGGCAATAAATATATCAGAAAATAAAATCTTTTAAATTAATGGAAAAGTTATCTACATTTCACCACGAAACCTTAGAAATACTTAAACAATTAGAATATTGTTGTGATCGTTTTGAAATATATAATCCAGGAGAAGAATTGGAAGACAAATATCTTTGGATTTCTTTTGACGATATAGATTTTACCGTTCTTAAAAATGGTAAACATATACATGATATTGAAACATTTCTGCAAAAAAAAGGAGTGGATTTTCATATAACTTTTGATCTAGAAAATGAATTTCCAGATATGTATATAGACCCTGAACATCCAAACTATGATTTTGTTCAACTTGGACAAATTAATGGTGAAAGTATACAAGATATAAAGACAAGGATTAAAAAAATTATTTTTGAATTAAATCCAGAAGAAAAAACAAACGAAGTTGAGAATATTTTAGTAAAAAATAGAGAAAAAAAGAGAGATAAGAACATTTTTAAATTTGATTTTGTCGAACCGATTCAATGGGATGGATTAACTCTAAAAATTAAAGATGGGAAGGAAGATGTTGAGGTTGTCTATAAAGACAAAACTTTGGGAACAAAAAGTTATATTGATCTTGGCTTCAGCTCAAATACAAAAAATCATAAACCAAATAGAGGATGGCAACTTTTAGTAATTCTTTCTGTGTTCCAGCTTAGAAATATTACAGAAGCAACACCGGCAAACATAGGTCCGATGTTTAAAAATCACACAGGAGGAAATGGAATAACAAAAGAAAATGTCTACCAAACAAAGAGAATACTTTCAGACACACTTAAGACTATCTTTAAAACAAACGAAGATCCATTCACAGATAAAAAGGAATTCTATGAGCCTATTTTTACCATATTACCTGAACCAGAGTTAAGGCACCCTGAAATATGGTCTTCACGGATAAAAAACAATGAATCGCAAGAACCTAATTTCTTTGAAGATAAGGAAGACGAAAGTCCATATAACGATGAAACCTTATTCAACAACGAAGATTCTGGTGATGATAAAGACATAAATGAAGAGTACTAATTAGCCTCCTGAAAAGTCAGGGGGCTTTTTTCTTTCTAAATAGCGAAAATATCCTGCTTTTATGGCAGGTTTTTTTATCTAACTGACTTTTCAGCATATATATTGAGGGCCGAAAGTTCTCAATTATAAGTAACTTAGTTTCTTGTGGCGGTTCTAGAGGAAGATATAAATCTTTACTGTCTAAAACAATTATAGGGAATAAAAATATATGAAAAATAAAAAATGAGTCATTTGGGGAGTGTTTCGATTATTAAAATTAACTTAAGAATTAAAATTTATGATGTTTAAAATGAGAAAGAAAGATGAAATAGAAACAGAAGCAAATATTGCGTGGAATAAGGTCTGGTACGACAGGCACCAGGTGGGTATGCAAAAAAGATATCCAAAAGAGAAAGATCCTGAAAGCCGAAAAGCCTACGAGCAAGGTGAAAAAGTAGCTAAGAAGTTGGAGAAAAAATATGGCAAAAAAAATCTAGGTCCATATACAAAGTTCGAGTGGGGCATGTTAAATGGCAGACTAGAAACATTGAATTGGGTTTTAGGTGAAGATTGGGGAATGTTAGATACATAAATAGTAGTGGTCAATAAAATTATAAAAATGTCTTAGAGACAAGCGGAGAAAATAAAAAATTACTTCGCTTGTCTCATAAGACTTAACACAAATCAAAATTATATGAATGAACAAATAAAAAAAATCAAATATCCGTATGCGGAAGCATACAAAATCGCACTAGGGGTTTTAGAGCAACTGAAACCGTATTGCGAAAGAATTGAAATAGCAGGCTCCATTCGTCGCAAGAAAGCCGAGGTCGGAGATATAGAGATTGTAGCAATACCAAAACCTTTTGGAATCGACTTATCTCAAGATGGAATAGCGAAAGTAGTAAATCAATGGGAAAAAGTCAAAGGAGAATTACCATGTAAATACACACAAAGAATACTTCCTAGCGGAATTAAACTTGATCTCTTCTTCGCGGAAGAAGGAAATTGGGGATTAATCTATGCAATTCGCACAGGCTCAGCAGAGTTTAGTCGCTATGTTTTAGCTAATGGTTGGGTCCGAAATGAATTCAAGAGTTCGGGTGGGTTTTTATTCAAGTATGGTGAAAAGTTTGAGGTGAGAGAGGAAAAAGATCTGTTCAATTTAATTGGCATTCATTATGTTGAACCAGAGAATAGAAACTTATAAAAATAACAATTAATTAAAATTATATGCAAACAATAAATAAAAACTTAATAACACAGGAAGAATTCATAATGCTCTTCCCCAACACTCGATTCCGCTATATACACGACGTGAATGGATCAACCATACAAGGCAACAACATTCTTGATATGTCTTGGAATGAAAAAGGATATGGCATCTTTTTTACAGTCAATGGATTTCCATCTACCGGCAAAGCAGATCAGTCACAATTATTATCTTTGAATGGTAATTACGTTGATTTCGACGTTGATGCCAAATTTCCACAGGAAGAAAAAGAAAAGCTTATAAAGGAAGCAATTATGTCTGGCATAGAAGCAGGGATACCAACTCCAACAATTATAAACCGCACTCAAAAAGGAGCTCACCTAATTTGGCTTTATACTGAAATACTTAAACCCACACTTGAGAATATTGCAAAATGGAAGGATGTGCAGAAACGATTAGTCCATTGTTTTAATGGCGATACAGCGGCTACAGACCCCTCTAGGGTGCTTCGTATGCCTTATAGCCTACACTTAAAGGATCCTAATAACCCCTTTGAAATAAAAGTGATGTCGTATAAGCCAGAGGCAAGATGTACGCTTGAAGAATTAGAAATGACAGTACCTAGATATTCTGAAAATGAAGTTGACAAGGATAAGATATCTGCAATTGAGTTATTGCTAAAAGGTGTACCCATAGGAAAAGGCTTACGACATGGTGCGTTAGCGCAGATAGCAGGGTTATTTCTTAAAGGAGCAGACACGCCAGAGAAGGTTGAAATTGCAAGAATGAATTATTACGACTGGGATAAAAAAGTTGTAGGTTCACCAGAGAGATTTGAAGAACGCAAGAAGGAATTAGATAATACCTTTAATGGAATACTTAAACGTGAGGTGTCAGGTGAAGATACGGAAATAAAAACTAAGTTCGATATTGCAAACAGACCGCGTCTTTGGACTATCGGAGAAATTCTAGAACACGATTTCGGTGAAGAAGAATGGCTTGTAGATTCGTTAATCTCTAAACAAGGAATGATGGCACTCTCCGGCAATCCAGGAGACTTTAAAACCTGGGTAACAATCCACATCGCACTTTGTGTATCACGCAATCTTCCAGTATTTGGCAAGTTCCAAGCGACACAAGGAAGTGTTTTGATTATAGACGAAGAAGACCATTTACGACTTCTAAAGAGACGTTTAGAGCTACTCGGAGCAAAAGAAGCGGATAATATTCATTATCTCTCACAGAGTGGTATTAAGATTGATATAGAGGTAGTCCGAGATATGATCTTAGATATCGTTAATGAGAAAAATATAAAACTTGTTATATTCGATTCGCTTATTCGAGTCCACGGACAAGAAGAAAACGATGCAGGAGGTATGGCAAAAGTATTTAACAGCTTCCAGAAAATAATTACAGCAGGAGCATCCATTCTCTTTACTCATCACCACAGAAAACAACAACAAGGGCAAAAAGCAAACACCGGACAAAGTATGCGAGGTTCGTCTGATATTTTAGCGGCAGTAGATTGTCATATCACTATCGAGAAAAAAAGTGAAGAAGAAGATCGTCTTATTCTTCGACAAACGAAATTACGTCAAGGTGAATTACTTCCGCCTTTTGAGATATCTATTCTTAAAAGTGAATTAGGCCCATCGGGTTTTGAATTTGTTGGTGATTTTGATGAAAAGAAGAAAAAAGCTGAAGAAGCTTCTGATGCAGTAGTGATACTACTTGCGGAAGGGATGAAGAATCGTCCAGAAATTATCGAGCTCCTAAAGGATGATGATTATGGCAGAGATATAGCGGATCGAGGGATAAAAATTGCAGAAGAAGCAGGTAAAATTGAGAAAGTTCCAAAAGATGAGGTGCCAAAAGGAGACAGAAAAGCATATTACAGACTTCCTTGGTTGTTCTCTATTAGAGATGTTCCAAACGAGCTTCCTGCTTCCTTACCCCCTATAGAGGGAGAAAAACAGGAAGATGTCCAAAATGAGCCATTCGAAGAGGTCGAGAGGGACAAGGATGGCATTGAGATTCCCCAAAAATTACCCGGACAACCGCCCGAAGCGCATGAAACCGACTCTGACCAAAGAAGCTTCTAAGGAATTAACAGCAATTCTGCAAAAACAGTTCAAAAACAGCTCTATGACCTTCCCAGACGAATTAATTGAAGATCTCGGTTTAACATTACTTAATTTAGCAGTTATATCGCTTAAAAGAAGACTTAAAATCAACAGGCAAAATGACATTGAAAAATAGAAATAATGGTATAATAGGTATGCCAGATCGAAGTAATAATAAAATTATTATTTATAAAAGTGGGGTAACAACTACTTCGGTCTGGCGATTGAGGTTAAAGTTGTTACCCCGCTTTTGTTAAAAACTATGAAAAAACAAGATGAAAAAATTAAATATGGTGAATACCTCAGAAAATCTTCCGAAGACGAAGATAGGCAGATTAATTCTATTGAAGATCAGCAACGCGAACTTGATGCAATAGCGTTAAAAGAAAAACTTAATATTGTAATTAAATATCCTGGAGAATCTCAAAGTGCCCATCATCCTGGTAGGTCTATTTTTGCAGATGCAATTAAAGATATTGAACTGGGGAAAATAAATGCTCTTTTTGTCTGGCACGCTAATAGGCTTTCTAGAAATCCAATTGATACGGGAATGATTATTTATCTTATGGACATAGGAAAACTTAAGGAAGTTAAAACAACAACTAGAACTTATTACAATACTTCCAGTGATAAACATTATTTAAGCCAGGAACTTAGTAACTCTAAGAAAGATAGCGATGATAAGAGTGAAGTGGTTAAAAGAGCATTGGAAGGACGCGCTATTCGTGGCCTTCCAAGTGGAGTCTCGAAAGTTGGTTTTCTAAATGACATGACAGAAGAAAAAGGCAATAGAAAATGGATTGTGGACAAAATTCGTTTTCCTCTCGTTAAACAACTCCTTGAAAGAATGCTAACTGGAAGATATTCTCCGGCACAAATATATAGATATGCAAAAGATGACTTAAAACTTACAACCACACCGAGAAAAAGAGAAGGTGGCAAACCTGTAGCTTTTTCATATGTTTATACATTATTGAGAGACCCCATTTTTGCAGGTTTCTTCTCCCATAATGGTAAAAGATACGAATTAGACAAAAGACTCCCTCGCGCTATAACTGAAGAAGAATATTGGAAAATACAGGCAATGCTTGGATCAAAAGGCAGACCACAACCCTCAAAACATGAAGGCCTGTATAACCATTTTCTATCTTGTGGAGAATGCAAGGGTCGCATGTCTCCCGATTTTAAATTTCAGTTAATATGTCCTGTCTGTAAATTGAAATTTTCCTGCATAAATATGGATAAATGCCCAAAATGTAAGACCAAAACGAATACAATGACCGATCCAACCTATTGTTCTTATGTGTATTATTACTGCATCAATAATAAAAAACATAGATCAGTATGTCCATCTAGTACAATTGAACAAAAGAGAATTGAAACAGCTGTTTATGACAAATTTACTAATGAAATCTGCATCAGTAAGGAACTTTCAGATTGGTGTTTGAAGAATCTTTCTATCATCAAAGACACGGAAATTCAAGATGAGTCAGCTATAAAAACATCACTAGATGAACAAGAAATTCAAGTGAAGAAAAAATTAAATAATCTACTTAGTTACAGAATTAAAAAGCAGGATATTACGTCAGAACAAGAAGAAATTTTCGAGGCTCAAGAGAAAGAATTACAGCAAGAATGGTCCGATATTAAGCAAAGAAAAAATGTCAAAATTGACTGGTATAGTGAAGCTGCCAAAGAATTTAATTTAATGACTGAAATAGAAGATACCCTCAAAAATGGCACTCCTGCAGAGAAAAAAGAACTCTTTTATGAATTGCGTTCGAACCTAACTGTTAGCGAGAAAAACCTTATTGTTATCAACAGAAAATCAATAAATGCCTTCGCAGAATGTATCCTACGTGCTAAATCTGAAAACAGAGCGTTCGAACCTAGAAATAATTTTCCTAGCTTTACAAACAAAAGCTCAAAAGAAAAAACAGAGGTTTTCGCCTCTGTAATTCCTACTCTGCTCCGGGGGTAGGGATCGAACCTACGACCAATCGCTTAACAGGCGACCGCTCTACCGCTGAGCTACCCCGGAATGTTTATAATGTTTTCAAAAATTCTTTACCCGAACCCGATTTAAGCTTTTTCTCTAACACTCGGGCATCTTGTCTTGTTCCGGTGGATTGTTTATAAATCAAGCGCCAAGGCTTGAATGCGCGAGTAGATTTCGTATCGCTTGAATTATGTTCCAGTAATCTTCTTTCTGGATTACTACTTAATCCTACATAAATTCGTCCATCTTTTTCGCTTTTTATTGCATACACAAAATAGATTGCCATGGAATTATTATACTATAGCGACCGCTCCCTGCCTGCCGGCAGGCAGGTACCGCTGAGCTACCCCCGCCTCGCGTCGGCGAGCCTTGCGAGTCGAGGCGGGCCGGAATGTTTCGAATTTTTTAAAGAACTTTTATCATATTAACAGAATTCGGCTAAAAAACAATGTTTTCTAAATTATTTTTTGCTTTTATTGGCAATAAGGTTTAGAATATAAATTATATGGTCTTCAATATAGCCAAGCATTTATCTTCAAAACATTGTAGTACCTGTCATGGCGAGGGGGATGGGTTCAAATGTCCAAAGTGTGGATATGTGACAGCCCAACATGACCCTCTGCATTTCAATCAATGCCGAGAAAAATCAATGGTGCAAGTAAAATGCAAGAAATGCGAAGAAGCAGAGAGTAATTGCAAATGTAGCTAATATAAAAAATGGAAAAATTAAAATTTATTTTATTTTCGATTGTTACCTTGTCCTTAGTGGGGCTCGTTGGATATTGGGCTGTCACCACCTTACAATCAGGCGCTGAATACAAGACGGGTCAAAAGATAGAACAGCTAGAAAGGGAAAATGAAAATTTGAAAGATGAAGTGGAGAAACAAAAGAATAAGATCAGCCTCCTAGAATCTAAGCTAAAAGTGCCTGAGCCGATTACAGAAAAAGATCCGGAGCCGGTCAAGACAATTGTGTATAAATATCAGAACCTGATAAATGAATTGCAGAAAATGGCGGATGGCAATGTGTTTTTGAAACAAAAGTCCCTCGGTGGAAATGTGGGCACAGTGCAAAAATTCTTGAATATTTACAACAATACTTCATCCAGAGTGGACAATGATTATGGCGCAGGCACGGCAAAATTAGTGGCAGATTTTCAGAAAGCTTCTGGGGTAAATGCTGATGGTGAAGCCGGCAAAAACACTTTCCTCAAGATGATCGATTGGCTAAAAAAGCAGAAGTGATGTAGTATCTATTTTGAAACGGTAAACGGTAAACAATAAACAAGGAAAGGAAGGGCATCATGCTCGTTCTCTCGCGTAAACTCAACCAAAGCATTGTCATCGATGGTCAGATCTTCGTGAAGATTCTCGATATCGATCGCTATGTCGTCAAACTAGGTATCCATGCGCCCGCGCAAACATCGGCGCCCCGGGAGGAGTTTCTCGAACTCAACGAAAGCACCCTCATTGATGGTCAGATAGTGGTGAAGATTGTCTGCATCGATCGCAGAACCGTCAAGCTGGGCGTCCAGGCGCCCGCGGAGGTCCCAGTTGATCGTGAGGAAGTTCATGAAAGGAAAATCAGGGAAAGGACGGGTCAAGAGGCAATCAACAGGAATAAGCCAGCAAGAGATGGGCTGGTTAAGTGTCCTTTTACAGGGGCACTGGGATGAGGGTTTGTGGGGCGGTTCGTTCACTGGACGATCCGCCCTCATTTTATTTTTAAAAAATTCTGTAAAAAAAAGAAAAAATATTAATCAGTGGTGACAGAATATAATCAAACCACTTTGGCTTGTAAGTCTTGTAATCAAATAAAATAGAATCTTTTTTCCATCCAGACGCGATAGCTGAAAGCTTGGAAACCTCTTTCAAATCTTTAAAAAATATACCAACTTCCGAATTAAAATCAAAAGATAAAAAATCCAGATTCTGCGACCCGACCATGGCTTCTTTTCCGTCTATAATTACGGCTTTTGCGTGGTTCATCTTTTTTTCCAGATAAAATTTGATGCCTAGTTTTGAGAGCTTGTAGATATAAAAATAATTCACGCGGTCAGAAATAAAATGGTCAGTGTGTTTTGGCGCTAATACTTCTACATTTACCCCTTTCAACACTGCCTGATGGAGAGCCGCTCGTAGCCAGCGTTTAGGTATGAAATACGGGGTAATCAGGACGATATGGTTTTCCGCTTCGTTTAGATATTTTTTGTAAATTCTCTTAAAGTGGAATTTTTTTCTAACAGGGGAGTGTTCCACTATCCAAGTGTTCATGTTTGTTTTTATATTTTTTATATTTTTTAATTGCAATGAGGGATCTCTGCCTCCAGCGTTTAGGTAAGATTTTTTAAAAGATTCAACAACTTTTCCCACCAATCTGCCTTTTATCCTGACCATCAAATCATTCCAAAATCTGGAAGTCTGGTAGAAATTCACTCCTCCGATAAATGCGACGCAATCGTCCACCACCAAGACCTTCCTATGCATGCGATGAAGCAAGTAGGATAGGGAAAGCACCTCTACTCCGGATTCTTCTAGTTCGAGAATCTCACTGGTTTTTAAATCAGCGCTTCCAAAAGAATCTATTATCAATTTGACTTGCAAGCCGAGCCTCGCTTTTTTCTTCAGCAGATGAAAGAAATTAAATTCCCCCATATCTTTCTGAAAGATATACATTTCCAGATAAATGGATTTTTTGGCGTTTGATATTGCCTCAAACATCACTTTCCACGCCTTTTCCGAATTTGTGAAAAACTTGTAATTCATAGCCTGTATTATACACAAGTTAATAGATATGCTATAATGGAAAAATTATACAAATAATAAACACACAACATATATGGCAAAAAGAGGCACGACACTTAGTCCTAAAAATAGATCCAGACATTCTCATAAGACCAAGAAGCGATTGGCGATCAAGAAGCTGATGCTCGACAAGAAATCTTCAAGAAAGAAGACTCGATAAACCGCTATTGATTTTCAAAAATTGTGATATAATAGAGGTATGGAAAGTATAAAAAATTATAGTTTGTGGATTTTAGGTTTCGCTCTATTCATTTTTTCTCTTATCTTTTTTCTATCTGCGCGGGATTTTTCGAAACAGGGATCTTTTGTAGAGGTTAAGGGACTGTCAGAAAAGATAGTCAAGGCAGATGTCGCTATTTGGTCTATGAATTTTGAAGTTAAATCCAATAATATTGATTTGCTTTATTCTGAGATAGAAAGAAATACTTCCGCAATTAAATTGTTTCTAAAAGAGAAAGGATTTGAAGAATCAGAAATAAATGTTGCTCCGGTTAATATTTATCAAGATACATACAAAGATGCGCTATTCAGATACAATTCAAATACTCAGTTGTCCGTCTATACCAAAAAAGTTGATCTAGTTCGATCTGCATCCAGAGATACTTTGCTATTGGTCAAAAAGGGAGTTACCCTAAATCAAAATTCTATTGATTTCAAATTTTCGGATATAAATAGTGTTAAGCCAGAAATGTTGGCTGAGGCTATTAAAAATGCAAAACAATCAGCGCTTCAGTTTGCGCAAGAGTCCGGTTCCAGTCTAGGATCTGTGTCTCGAGGCAATCAAGGAGTCTTTGACATTACCGACAAAGATCCCGGTTCTCCTGAATATAAGAAAATACGCGTAGTTTCCAGTTTGAGATTTTTATTGAAGTAGCGAGGGTATTGTTTGGCAACTGACATGCAGAAGAAATCTACATTAATAAAAAATAAAAAAGGAAAAAAGAAGATAGTGATGGTCTCTGGAGGATTTGATCCTGTTCACATCGGCCATGTGCGCATGTTTGAAGAAGCGAAAAAGCTTGGCGATGAGTTGGTGGTCGTCTTAAACAATGATAATTGGCTGAAATTAAAGAAGGGATATGCTTTTATGCCCGAACACGAACGTAAAGAAATCATTGAGGCGTTTGAAGCAGTTGATCGGGTTATTTTAAGTGGTCATGAGGAAAACACAAAAGATATAAGTATTAGCAAAGAAATACGAGCTCTTCGTCCACATATTTTTGCCAAAGGAGGTGATCGGCATGTTGGGAACATACCGTCTCCTGAAGTGTTGGTTTGCAATGAGATAGGTTGTGAAATAGTGAATGATATTGGTTTTGGTGGTAAGGTTCAAAGTTCGTCGGACTTGGTAAAGAAAGCGCAGAAGAATAAAAAATAAAACTTGTCCCGTACTAAATTTTTTGGCAAAACAAATGGTCAATATTATTAACAATTTAAAATTTTAGTACTGGGATGAAAATTTCGAACTTTGAAAAACTTACAGATAAAGATTTGATTGTTTTTGACTTAGATGGAACTTTGACTGAGACTAAATCCAATTTAGAACAAGATATGTCTGAAGCGCTTACGTCCCTTCTTAAGGAAAAAAAAGTTGTTGTTATTGGAGGCGGTAATTATAAACAGTTTAAAAAACAATTTATAAAATATCTTAAATGTCCACGTCATTTGTTGTCACGTCTTTTCCTTTTTCCTACCACAGCAACCTCTTTCTATCGTTATAGTAATGGTTGGAAAAAAGTGTATGAATTTGTGCTTTCGAAGCGTGATATAATAATGATTAGAAAAGCGTTTCGCGATGTGTTTAAAGAAATAAATTACATTCAGCCGAAAAAAGTCTACGGCAAAGTTTTAGAAGATAGAGGAACACAGTTTACATTTTCCGCGCTTGGACAAGACGTCGTCACTATACTTGGGAAAAATGCTGGTGTGCGTTTAAAAAAAGAATGGACTCGTAAAAACACTCCATTGAAATTAAAAATCGCGGCTTTAATGCAAGAGCGCCTGCCACATCTAGAAGTTCATGCTGCTGGCTTTACCTCAATTGATATAACAAAAAAAGGTGTTGATAAACAATACGGAATGAATCAGATTAAAAAATATCTTCATATATCCATCAAAAATATGCTTTTTATTGGTGATGCTATTTTTCCTGGTGGTAATGATTATGCGGTAACCAAAACTGGTGTGGATTACATGAAGGTTAAAGGACCTAGAGAAACTAAAGCAATAATTCGCAATATCTTATAAAATGAAATTATTTGGTTTGGTCAAGAGATTGTTTATTTCTATAATTATGCGATAATATTCTTTAATAGTATGAAAACACTTGTTGTAAAAAAACCTTGGGGTCAATTTGATCAATTCACGCATAATGAAGTTACAACCGTAAAAGTTCTCTCAATCAATCCAAACACTTCTTTGAGCTTACAATATCACAATCATCGAGACGAGTTCTGGCGAGTTCTCTCTGGACATCCGGTTTTAACCATTAGTGAAAAGAAAATTAATGCTAATCCTGGCGATGAGTTTATGATTAAAAAGTTAGAAAAACATCGAATTGAAGCTAAAGATGACGCTGTGCAGATGTTAGAAATATCTTATGATGATAATTTTGATGAAAATGATATTATTAGGTTAGAAGATAAATATGGCCGAGTCTAAAAAGAAAATAAAAATTACTCACTCTCGGAGACTGAACGGCTCTGGGTCCAGACTAAACAAGTCGGGGAAAATTAATATTGTTGTCAAAAAAAAGATAACAAGAAAAAAACCGATACGCAAGACAAAGAAAAAGGTTTCTGTTCTTAGTCTTAAAAGATCGGATAAAAATCCTATTATTGAACCAGTTGGTCATAGATACTGGGAATCGAAAGCAACCTTCAATCCTACTGCCATTTACCATGATGGTAAGGTGCACATTGTCTATCGAGCAATTGGGGACAGCGATATCTCAGTTTTGGGATATGCAAAAAGTGATGATGGAAATAATATTATTGAACATTCAAAAGAATTGGCTTTCTATCACCATCACAAATTAGCTTTTAAAAAGCCGGACAAAAAAAGCAAGGAAAATATGCCTCCCATTATTTATTCTTCCGGTGGTGGCTGGGGTGGCGGATGTGAGGACCCACGGCTTACACTTTTAGGCGACCAAGTGTATATGATCTACACGGCTTTTGATGGGTGGGGATCTGTGCGAATGGCAATGACCTCCATAAGTTTGGATGATTTTATTTCGAGACGTTGGAATTGGAAACTCCCGGTATTGATTTCTTCTCCCGGACAAATACATAAAAATTGGGTGCTTTTCCCGGAAAAAATAAAAGGCAAATATGCAATTCTTCACAGTATTTCTCCTAAAATAATGATAAATTATTTTAAATCTTTAGATGAACTCGATGGAGATAATTTCATATACAGTGTTCATCAAGGCAGTCCTTTGTGGGGGTCTCGAGACAAGTTTATCCGAGGTGTTGGGCCTTCACCTCTAAAGACAAAATATGGCTGGCTAGTTTTATATCATAAAATGGAGAAACATGATTCCCATAGATATAAACTATGGGCAATGATTTTAGACGCAAAAGATCCAACAAAGATTCTATATAATTCCAATCAACCTATTCTTGAACCAGATGAATGGTATGAAAATGAAGGATATAAGGGAGGGGTGGTGTATTCTTGCGGAGCAGTTATTAAAGACGAAAAGTTGTTTGTATATTATGGCGGTGCCGATAAAGTTTCTTGTGTTGCCACGGCTGACCTCGATAAATTTTTGAAAGAGTTGATGTATTCCGGCGGGGGAGTTGTAAAAAGTAAAAAAATTAAAGCATAGTCTATGTTTGTTGTAAAAAGATATCATCATAACCCAATTCTAGTTCCAGATAAAGACCATTACTGGGAGGCATTTGCGACTTTTAATATGAGCGTTATTAAAGCGGGCAAAACGTTTTATGGCGTTTATCGCGCTATCTCCGCGGTAGACAGGATGCGCACACCCGAACGGATTTCAATAATAGGCATTGGAAAAAGCAAAGACGCATTAAATTTTGACGAGCGGACGCCTTTTATAGTTCCCACGGAGGACTGGGAAAAATATGGTTGCGAAGATCCGCGTGTTACTTATTTTGAAGGGAATTATTACGTATTTTACACGGCTCTTTCCAAGTATCCGTTCGAAGCGGGCGGAATCAAAGTCGCGGTCGCTGTTTCAAAAGATTTAAAAAAAATTAAGGAACGGCACTTGGTGACGCCCTTTAACGCAAAGGCAATGACTCTTTTCCCGGAACGCATCAATGGGAAGATCACAGTGGTTCTCTCGGTTAACACAGACATGCCTCCTACAAAAACTGCGATAGCGCAATTCGATAAAATCGAAGAATTATGGGATTCAAAATTCTGGGAGAAGTGGTATAAAGAGATAGACAAACATATTTTTGATTTAAAAAGAACTCCTTATGATCATATCGAAGTCGGAGCTCCGCCTGTCAAAACTCCCAAGGGTTGGCTTTTAGTATATTCGCATATTCAAAATTACTTTTCTTCCCCTGAAAATCTAGATCGTATATTTGGGGTTGAAGTGGCTGTGCTGGATTTTGATAATCCACTCAAGATTTTGGGACGAACCAGCGGTCCGATATTTTCTCCTCGTGAATCCTATGAACTTTTGGGTTATGTTCCTGATGTAGTTTTTCCAATGGGCGCAATTTTGAAGAAATCTACTCGCCAACTTGCAGGCGGGGATATGCTTTATGTTTATTATGGAGCATCAGATATGACAGGTTGTGTAGCCCATGTGAGCTTGAATGATCTTCTAGGCACCATAATGGAAGATGCGGGCTCGCGTTGGCATTTCAAACGTTTCGAAAAAAATCCAATAATTGCGCCGAACAAACAACATTCTTGGGAAGCCAGAGCTACTTTTAATCCTGCTGTTTTGAGAATACACAACAAGACGCACATATTGTATCGAACTCTCTCAGATGACAATACGTCTTTTATCGGTTATGCGTCTACCAAAGACGGTGTGACTATTGATGAAAGATTGGGAGAGCCTATATATGGACCGAGAGAAGATTTTGAATCAAAAAAAATAGCTGGGGGGAATTCAGGCTGTGAGGATCCGCGACTTACAAAAATTGGGAAAACTATTTATATGTGCTATACAGCATTCGACGGCATTAGCCCGCCTCGAGTCGCCATAACTTATATTTCAGAAAAAAACTTTTTACAACAAAAATGGGATTGGGAAAAACCCGTTTTGATTACTCCCGCTGGTTTTGACGATAAAGATACTTGCATTTTTTCTGAGAAAATAAAAGGTCAGTATTTTTTCTTACATCGTGTTGGTAGTGAAATATGCGGAGATTATCTAAAGTCGCTTGATTTCAAGAAAGAGACTGTCAAAAAATGTATTCGAATAATCGGACCAAGAATCAATAGCTGGGATAGTTCCAAAGTTGGCATCTCTGCGCCACCGATGAAGACAAAACATGGATGGTTGCTTCTTTATCATGGCGTTTCAAAAAGTCACAACACTTATCGTATTGGAGCAGTTCTGCTCGATCTAAAGGATCCGACCATAGTCCTCGCGCGCACTACTGACCCGATTTTTGAACCAAAAGAGCCGTATGAAAAAACAGGGATAGTTAACAATGTTGTCTTTCCATGTGGAATGGCTGTAAAAGATGGATTGCTCTATATTTACTATGGCGGGGCGGATATGGTGGTAGGAGTTGCGACCATAGAACTCGATGTTGTCTTGAGAGCTCTTATGAGAAATGTAAAAAAATAGAAATAATGTGCGTTTATTTAGCGACTGTCAATGAAGTTGCTTTTTCAATCGCTTCAGTGAGTTTATCTATTGAAAATGGTTTCTCTAGAAATACACCTCCCAAATCGCTAACATTTTTTTTAAGCTTATCATCGGGTTTACCTGAAATAAAGACTGTAGGTAGTTCTTTAAAACGATCATCTGTGCGAATATTTTTGAGGGCATCTATGCCATTCATCACAGGCATATTATTGTCGGTAATAATAAGGCTGAATTCTCCAGGTTTTGCCTTATCAAGTCTCTCTACGAGTTCTTTTCCATTTGCTACTTCCTCAATAGTACAACCCATCGTTCTTAAGACCATGCTAATCATTCTTCTGATCATCTCTTCATCATCGGCTACAAGAACATTTAAATTTAGCATCTCTTTTGTTTCTTTTGATGGGGGGGTTGGTATTTTCGTTTCAAAATCAAGCATGCCTTAATAATATATGATATAATATTAATATGCAAATAAATTTATTGGGGAAAAACATTGAATTGACTGAGGCTATCAAAGATTATGTTTTGAAAAGAATTACTAATTTAGAAAAATTGCTTTCTAATATTGAAAAGAGCGGAGGGGAAATCAAAGTCGCTTTTGAAGTCGGTAAGAGCACCCATCATCATAAAGGAGGAGAGGTTTTTCATGCGGACTGTCTGATAAAAATAGATGGTAAAGAATTTTATTCTAGCGCTGATAAAGAAGATTTATACCAAGCGATAGATGCCTTGAAAGACAGTCTCTATAGTGAAATAAACAAAAACAAGGATCGCAGGCAAACGCTCCTCCATCGTGGAGCTCGTAGTATCAAAAAAATGATGAAAGGCCTCTCAAGAAGGAATCCTTTTACTTCGAAGGAAAATTAAAGATGAGTAGTATGGATAGTAGAATAATTATTTTAGATCACAGGATTACAATAGGGGAAGTCAAGAAATTGGCCGATTTTTGGTATGGAACAATGATAAAGGGTGCTGTAGATATAGAAGGAGGTAGGGTTGCTTTAGGTGGAGATTATCACATTGAAGATTCCGAGTTATTAACTAGCACAGGTTCTAAATTTGAAGATGTTTGGGGGTTTAATATCCGTTTTGAGGAAAATAGTGACGGAGTTTTAGAATTTGATTCTATGGTGAATATAAAACCAAATTTTGGAAATCGTTCTAGAAATATAAACAATGAAGAAATAATCAAAAAGGCCACTGAGACTATTGATAAATTTATTGCAATAAAAATAGATAGTAAATAATTATGGAAAAGAATTCACTTTTTTATATGGCAAATATTTACCCTGAAATAGGCAGACTTTTTTCTTTTTTTGATTCAAATAAAATTGAAGCTGCAAGGAATGCCCAGATTCGCGCGCTTGGTATAGTCGATAAAATATTATCTTTTCAAGATATCAAACCTGCTGGGCGGGAAGAATGGAATGTAATAAAGAATTTTATTCTTGGTTATAATAAAATAGATGCATACGAAAGAACTATTTTAGAAAAATACGCTGAACCTTTTTCGTATAAATTCATGAATCAGTATAAACAATAAAATTATACTAAAATACATATATCAGCTATAGCATAAATAGGTAAATTAGAATATTAAACTTGATTAATTTTTCCAGTCTGTTTCTTTGCCGTTTTCAGGTATGACTTTTTTAATTATGAATTGTTTACTCCGAGCTCCGTCGAGGGGATTATCTATAAGTTCCGCATCAGTGATTATGATTCTTTTGTCATTCCTGAAAAAGAAAGTTCTAGGCCAAGAGGCATAAGCTCTGAATTTGTTGTAATTCGTAATTGCATCGGAATTTAAATCTATGAGCCCATCTTCTTTCTTGATTTTTTTACAATAAGTCGCTTTTTGTTCATCTTGTGGAGTTGTTTTTATTTTTCCGGCAGTAAATTCTGGTAAAGTTTTAACTAAAAGTTCTGCGCCGAGCTTTATGAGACGTTTACGCAAATCTGGAGCTTTTTCATGGGGTAGGATCGGAACGTTTTCTTGTGCGATGATCTGTCCTCTATCTATTTTGAATGCCATTTTTTGTATTGAAATTCCTGTTTCCGTATCGCCATTTAATATAGCAGATTCAACCGGAGAGGCTCCGCGATATTTTGGTAGGAGCGAATAGTGGATATTTATTGAGCCTAGTTTTGGCATATTTATAATCTTTTCCGGTATTATTTTTCCGTAGGCGACTACGATAAACAAGTCGGAGATATTTTGCTCACCACGAAAATTTTCTGCTGAAAATTTTCTCTGTCCGTCGCCGTCGCTCCTACCAAGGGTTCTCAAAACATCTCCGATTTGTTTATCGTCCAAAATACTTTCCGGCTGAATATATGGAATTTTATTTTCTATTGCCCAAGTTTTTACAGGTGGGGGAGTAACGATCATTTTGCGTCCTTGAGGTTTGTCCGGCGATGTGACGATAAGCGAAGGCGTAAAGCCATTTTGTTTTAGTATTTCCAAAGTTTCGGAAGCGACATCCGGTGTTCCCCAAAACACGAAATTTAATTTATTCATATTCACTTTATAACTTTATAAACTATTTCGGAACTTCTTCTGCTATATCTTTTGCATGATCGATGAAGAGTATGCCCTTTAGGTGGTCTGTCTCATGTTGAAATATTTGCGCGAGCAGTCCTGACGCGCCTCTGGTAAATTTCTTGCCGTTTTCGTCGTAGGCCACGATAGTCGCTTTTGTGGATCTCCATGTTTTGCCATAAAGGGGGCGGACAGAGAGGCATCCCTCCGGCATCCATTCTTTTTCACGAGAAAGTTTGGAAATTTTTGGATTTATAAAAATCAAGTCGTTTATTTCTTTTTCTTCTTCTACCTTACTTACCAGATTGTTTTCATTCAACAGCAAGTTCTCCTCTTCTTTTTTGATAAAATTTTTGGCAAATACTTTTCCAGATACAACGAAAATTTTCAATGCATACCCTATCTGTGGCGCCGCTATCGCCACGCCGTCGCTCTGGCTTTTGAGAGCTTCAGACATTTCTTTCAGTATTTTTTTTATTTTAGCTGTTTTGATGTCGCTGATCGGCACTTCTTCTGCTATTTGACGCAAGACTTTTTCATTTTTTTGAAGGATTTTTTTCATGGTTTTGTTTTGTCACCACAACCTTGTCTCAACCTGAACTTACTTAATGTGTTATTTTGTATTCTTTATTTCAGCTCTTTAAGATATTCCAAAAGTTTGTCTAATTTTATGGTGTCCTGGGAACGATTGCCCATATTTCGCACTATTACAGAATTATCTAATGCTTCTTTGACCCCAAAAATAAGCGCATAAGGGATATCGAGCTTCTCAGCAATTGCCAACTGAGAGCCCAGACTATCTTTGGAGAGCGATTGGGCGATGGGCATGTGGGCTTTACGCAGTGTTTCAATTATATTCAGACTTTTTAATTTTGCTTCAGAGCCAAGCTGGATGAAATAAATCTTTGGTTTCTTCAATATACGGGGCGCAAGTTTTTTGTACCAAGATGATTCCACTATTCTATCTACTCCCATAGAAAACCCCACTGCTGGAACGTCCTTTTTCCCGCCTATTTGGCGAGCCAAATAATCATATCTACCTCCGGATGCTATCTGCACTGGGGGTTCTTCTTCTTTATTGTTTTTTGCATACACTTCGAAAACCGTGCGAGTATAGTAAGAAAGTCCACGCACCAGATTCTTGTTTATGTTATAGCCTATGTTCATTTCTTCTAAGTATTCTAGAACTTCTTTAAAATGTTTTTTACAGGAAGGGCAAAGGAATGAAACTGAATCAGGAGCGTTCTCATTTATCTCTTTAGTCTTTTCTTCTTTGGAATCTAAAATGCGCAATGGATTTATCTTTAGACGCTCGCGGTCTATCGGAGCTAGATCACTTATGTGTTTTCTGTAATAATTTGTAAGTTCTTTAACATATCCATTTCTGCATTCTTTGTCGCCGATTGAGTTTATTTCTATTGAAATATCTTGAGCACCAGCTTCTTCTAGAATAGTTACGCCTGTTTTGATCACCAATGCGTCCATGATGCTTTTATCATTGCCGAGTGAATCCAGATCAAATTGCCAAAATTGCCTATAACGTCCGGCTTGTGGCCTGTCGTGTCTAAAGACTGGTCCATATTGGTAGAGCATTACCGGCTGGGGCATTGTCTGCATTCCATTTTCTATATAAGCGCGCATCAACGGCGCAGTGTGTTCAGGTCGAAGCGCTAAATGATCTCCGCCTTTGGTTTTTAGTGTATACATTTCCTTGTCTATGATGTCAGTGCCTTCTCCTATACTGGTGGTGAAAATTTCTTCATGTTCCATGAGGGGAGTGTCGATTGGTCTAAAACCGTAATACACCGCTATTTCTTGCGCTTTTTCAAAAAATCCCTGAAAAGCATAGTATTCCCCATTCATCAAATCTCTCATGCCTTTTGGTGAAGAAATTTCTTGAAGTTTGCTTTTAGCTGTTTTTTTCATAATTGATTTTTTATTATTTGTCGTTTGTTTGCTGATAATCGCCCGGCAACACGCTCATCTTATTTATAGGAAATAATCGCAGAAATGCTCTTCCGACGAGGAGGTCTCTTTTTACCGCACCCCAATATCTTGAATCAGAACTTCCGCTTCTGTTGTCGCCCATTACAAAATATTCATCATTTTTTAATTCAACATGTGTCATGTTGTTTGCGATATTTTTTACGTAAGGCTCATTGAGCGTAAATCCTTCTTCGTATTTTTTGTTAGTTATAGTCACCACATTGCCTTTTATATCCACTGTTTCATTTGGAAGACCGATTATTCTTTTAATGAAAAATTTAGTCTGATCATTTGGGTATTTGAAGACCACCACGTCATCTCTTTTTGGATTGCCAAATTTATAAGATATTTTATCTACTATCAAATAGTTTGCATTCTCAAAAGTTGGAATCATTGAACTTCCAGAAACTATGAATGGTCCTGCGATGAAAACACGAATGGGAACAACGATGATCAACGCAATCATGGCAAAACGCGCAAGTTCCCAAAATGACTGCTCGGTTGAGCGCGGTTTTTCTAATGTTTCACTTATTTCGTCTTTCATAAACAATAATATAGCATAAAAAAGTATTGACAGCATGCCACAGTTTGTTTCGTAATTAAAATTTGCTCGGAAATAGTTTTTAGTGTAGAATTGTTTCTATGAAAATTGTTGTTGGTTTAGGAAACCCTGGAACTGAATATGAAAATACCAGACACAATACTGGACGTATTATGGTTGGTTTGGTTGAAAAGAAGTTGGAAGACAAATTAAAAATAAAATTTATTACTCCAGATACTTTTATGAATAATTCTGGCCGTGCCATAACACCTTTCGTAAAAGTAAAAAAAGATTTAAAAGATCTTGTGGTTATTTATGATGATATTGATTTACCGTTAGGAAAAATAAAAATTTCTTTCAATCGATCTTCCGGCGGACATAATGGACTTAATTCTGTTATCAAGGCTCTAAAAAGCGAAGAATTTTTGCGAATACGCGTGGGTATATCTCCAGCCACCCCAAAAGGCGTGGTCAAAAAACCGAAAGGGGAGAAAGCAATGCTTAATTTCTTACTAGGGGAATTCAAAAAATCAGAATTAGAAACTCTCAAAAAACTTTCCAAAAAAATTACGGAAGCAGTGGAAATCATTTTTACCGAAAGCAAAGAAAAAGCGATGTCTCTCTATAATTAGTTTTTGAATTACGGATTATCATCTCTAAGATTTTCTTCTTGTTGTTCTATAAAAAATAATTTTTCTTTTGCGCTTAGTGTCAAACCTTGCTGTCTTTTAGCGCGAATAATCTCAGCCATTTTTATGCGTTTTTGTTCATCTAATTGTTCCTGCGAGGGGACTGTCTTTCTTTCTATTTTTTCTTTCATTTTTGAAAATAAAATTATTAATAAAAAATCTAGACCTCTTTTACTGCTTCTATTATGATGCTTTTTTCGCCATTACGCAAAGAAATTTTTCCTGAAATGGCGATGCATTTTTCAGCAACCAAAATATCCACTGACTCTTTAAATATAGAAGGGAAAGCTACGGCTTCTATCGAACCAGTCAAATCGGCAATTTTTAAGAATGCCATTCTCTCATTATTTTTTGTTACGACCTGTCTCGAATTTTCAATTATTCCGGCGATAGTTATTTGTATTCCATTGCCTACATTTTCTTTTATTTTTTTAATATTCATATCTCTGCTTTCTAATTTCTCACGAAGGCGATCAAGCGGATGTCCGGAAATATATAGTCCTAACAATTCTTTTTCCCAAAGTAATTTTTCTGATTGATTTGCATTTAGCGCCGGTTGGAGATTGAAAGATGGAGTTTGAGTTTTTAGGTTTCCAAAAAGGGAAGTTTGATTTTCGTTTTGTTTATTTATTTCGTGATTATATAAGAGCATGTTTTCCAAATTTACAAGCATTACTCCGCGATCGCTCCATTCATCCATGCATCCGGATTTGATTAAGGCCTCCATAGATTTTTTGTTTAAATTTTTATGTTTAATTCTATCTAAAAAATCGGAGATGGACTTGAATTTTCCATTTAGTTTTCTTTCCGCAATAATAGAATCAGAGATGTCAGTTCCTAAATTTTTTATTGTATAAAATCCGAATCTTATTTTTTCGCTTTTGTTCTCACTGCTCACTGGTCGACTTGAATCTTTAGGCAGGCAAGTAAATCCTCCATAACTTTCATTGATATGCGGAGGCAGAACAGGAATTTCCATATTTTTGCATTCTTTGATTATTTCAGATATTTTTTCCACGTCTCCGGACTCTGCGGTCAAGATGGCCGCCATATATTCCACTCCATAATTTGCTTTCATGTAGGCTGTCTGATAGGCGACCTTGCCATAGCTCGCGGCATGCGCTTTGTTGAATCCATAAGCTTGAAACGGTTCAAAAAGTTTCCAAAGTTTTTCAGCGAATTCTGGCGTTTGCCCGTTTGAAATAATTCCTTTAGTGAATTTTTCTCTTTGAGCCGCCATTTCTTTTGGTATTTTCTTACCAACGGCTTTACGAAATTTATCTGCTTCTTCCCAATTATAGCCGGCAAGTTCTATGGCGCAAAAAAGGAGGTCGTCTTGATAAACAATAAGTCCATAAGATTCTTTCAAGAATTTTTTCATTCGCGGATCTAAATATTTCACAAGTTTTGGGTTGTGTTTTCGTTTGATGTATTCAGGGATAGATTCCATCGGACCCGGACGATACAAAGCAACCATCGCATTGATATCGTGAATAGATGTCGGTTTCAATTCCTTTAGATATCGGGTCATGCCAGAACCATTTAATTGAAATAATCCTTCGGTTTGTCCGGAAGCTAGCAGTGCAAAAGTTTTTCTATCATCGAGTGGGACACGCTCTATGTCGATGTTGATGTTATAAAATCTTTTTACCAGACTTACCGCATCGGCCAGAATCGACAAATTTCTGATTCCTAGAAAATCAAACTTCAGAAGTCCTGCCTCCTCAATGTTATACATATCGTACTGAGTAATTATTTTATTTTCTCCCTTAGGATCGTATTGAAGTGGAACATATTCTACGAGTGGCAATGGCGAGATGACGACTCCAGCGGCATGCACAGAAATGTGTCTGACACATCCCTCGAGTTTTTTTGCTAAGTCTATTATCTTTTTCGTATCCTTTTCCGTTTTATATGCTTCCTTAAATTCGCTAACTATTTCCATTGCGTGGTTTATGGTCATCGGCATGCCTTGGGAACCCATTGGAATCATTTTGGAAAGTCTGTCGCCGACGGCGTATGGATACCCGAGCGCGCGAGCTACGTCTTTTACCGCGCCACGTGCCATCATCGTGCCGAAAGTTCCGATTTGAGCTACATGATTCTCGCCGTATTTCTTTTTTACATATTCAATCATTTCATCTCGCCTATTGTCAGCAAAATCCATATCAATATCCGGTGGCGATGGACGGAATGGATTCAAAAATCTCTCGAAGGGCAGTTTGTATTCTATCGGATCGACGTTGGTAATTCCGAGCAGATATGTCGCCATTGATCCAGCGACTGAACCTCTGATTGTTGTTAAAATTCCGTTTTCTTTGGCATGTCTTAATAGATCGCCAACTACTAGAAAATACGGCGCATACCCTTTGTCTTTAATGACTTTCAATTCATACTCTACGCGTTCTTTAATTTCAGGTGTTTCTTCCAAATTTAATCTTTTGAAACCATCATATGTGAGCTCTCGGAGTTTCTCGTCATAATTTTTTCCGTCGGTAACTTTAAAATCGGGAAAAACCCATCGCCCAAGCTCAAGTTCTAAATTGCACATGTCTGCCACTTTCATTGTATTTTCCACTGCCTCTGGAATGTCTTTAAAAATTTCCAGCGCTTTTTTTGTATCAATAAAAGAAAAATCATCATCAGAGAATTCAAATTTAGCTCCGTCCTTCACATCACCCTGAGTGTTTATCTGGAGGAGAGTGTGGTGCGCGTCATGATCATCACTGCACGGATAATGCGAATCTTGCGTTCCGACAACTCCGATATTGTGTTTTTTAGCTAGCTTGATTAAAGTTTCTCGAACTATTTTGTCATTTTCTACTGAGGGGTGGTGTTGGATTTCTATAAAATAATTTTCTTTGCCGAAGATAGCTTGATATTCTAAAACGAGTTCGTCGGCTTTGCTTAAGTCGCCTAAGACAGGCTCTCCGCCTGTCCGGCCGACCAATCCTTTGGATTGGTTTAGGCCTTTTAAAACTGTTTGCGACAGTTCTCCACCTAGACATCCCGATAGGGCAATGATGCCTTTTGAATATTGCCTCAGTATTTCTTTGTCCATTCTCGGCTTGTAATAATATCCTTCTAGGTTTGCGAGAGTGACCAGTTTAATTAAATTTTTGTATCCTTCCAGATTTTTTGCGAGCAAAGTCAGGTGATAATATCTTTTTGTGCCTCCGGCTTCTATCGCCCTATCTTTGCGATTCCCAGCTGTCATATATGCTTCTACTCCGATGATCGGTTTGATGCCTTCTTTTTTAGCAAGTTTATAAAATTCAATCGCGCCATACATATTGCCGTGGTCAGTGATGGCCATTGCCGGCATTCCAGACTTCTTTGCGAGTGCCATCAAATCCTCAAGCTTCGAAAGCCCGTCTAGAAGGGAATAGTGTGAGTGAGTATGCAAATGGACGAATTTCAGTTCTTTTTCCATTTTTCAATAATAGCACTTTTTTATGTTTTTGATATAATATGAATATGCGAAAAATAAAAATTGGAATTAACGGGTTTGGCAGGATAGGTAGAGCTTTTTTGAAAGTGGCTTGGGATAGACCAGAGATTGAAATAGTGGCGGTGAATGATTTGGGGTCCGTCGAAAACATGGCTTACTTACTTAAATACGATAGTGTGTATAGAGAATGGACTCATCCCGTGCGAGCAAGCTCTAACGGGACAAGTGAAAATTATATCGAGATAGGTGATAAGAAGGTCAAAGTTTTGGCAGAGAAAGATCCGAGCAGGCTTCCATGGAAAGATTTGGGTGTGGATGTGGTTGTGGAATCAACAGGACTTTTTACAACATATGACAAGGCAAAAGCGCATCTAGATGCCGGCGCAAAAAAAGTTGTCATTTCTGCTCCCTTTGCCGCGCCGAAGCTTGGAGCGGAGGTGGGCGCCTATGCCGAAGGCTACGACGTCCCGAAGGGTGAGACAATTTTGCTTGGTGTGAATGAAGAAAAGTTCGGCACTTGTGATATTACTTCCAATGCATCCTGCACCACGAATGCAGCTTCGCCATTCATTGCGATTTTAGACGAAGCTTTAGGTATCGAGAAAGCAATTTTAAATACCGTGCATGGTTACACCGCGAGCCAATCCATCGTCGATGGACCAAATAAAAAAGATTTTCGTGAAGGTCGCGCGGCAGCGCAGAATATCGTGCCTTCTTCTACTGGTGCGGCTATCGCTGTGACGAAAGCATTTACGAAACTTGAAGGTCTTTTTGATGGTATCTCGATGCGAGTGCCGGTGCCAGCGGGGTCAATCGTTGACATTACTTTCATTTCCAAGAAAGACACAACCAAAGAAGAAGTAAATGAAATTCTCAAAAAAGCATCAAAGGAAAAAAGATGGGAGGGGATTTTTAGTGTTACAGAAGAAGATCTTGTTTCAAGTGATATCCTAGGTAGCCCGTATGGATCTATCGCTGACTTGAAATTAACTCGGGTTGTCGGAGGAAATTTGATAAAAGTAATGGGTTGGTATGACAACGAAATGGGGTATACATATACGCTCGTTGAACATGTAATTAAAGCAGGGAGATTAATCTAACACCATGAAAACACCAACTAATAAATTGTTACTTATTATTTTGATTGTTAGTCTTCTAATCAATGTATATGTAGTGATTGGAATTGGATTCGCCAACGAACATTTGCGTAATTGTGATGAAAGTCAACCAGCTAGTATTCCATGTAAGGATAGAGTTGTACTGGACATAATAACTTGGCCACTTAACTAGTATGGTATGACAACGAAATGGGGTATACGTACACATTAGTGGAGCATGTTATTAAAACTGGTGGGAGTATAAAATAATTTATGAAAATACAAAAGAACATCGTTATTTCTTTTATAATGTTATTAATTCAGTTTGCCATTATTTGGATTCCAGAATTCTTAAGTTTTACGATACCGCAAAAAATAGGTACGATTTTATTTTGGATTTTTGGAGTAATATCTCTTATCTTCGCTCTGATTTCTCTCATTAAAAGGGAGGCCGCATCAGGAGTTGGAATTATACTTTTGGAATTTCTGTTCTTCTACTGGTTTGTATTGATGGGTAGGTAATTTAGATACTTCCCTTGTCATGTCTAAAGATTTCAAAGATTGGCATATTGAGAAAAGTGATTTGCATGAAAATAAAGTTCGGGCATTTTTTCATGAGCGAGAAGTTTGGTTTGCTTCAATTGGGGTAAATATTGGTTTCGAACAAGATGGTAAACATGAAAAGTTTCTGCGGCCTATAATTGTTGTAAAGAAATTCAATAACGAGGTATGTTGGGGAATACCAACAACAAAGAAAAATAAAAAGGGTAAATATTATTTTTCTTTTGAATACAAGGAAGGAGAATCTACAACTGTCATTCTTTCACAACTAAGACTTATTGATAGTAAGCGTCTAGATTATAAGATAGGTTCCATGAAAGAAAGTGATTTTACTGAAATGAAAAAGCGCCTTATGTCATTTCTGAAATAAAGCGCTCTTTCTCTTTTGACCCCTTTCGGGGAGGGCCGAAGCCATTTGTACAGTAAGTATATCATACGAACGGACGAAAAGTCAAGGTTATCCACAGTCCTCCCATTTTGTCCTTTAGTTGCTATATAAAACCCTTCTTTATAAACTTTCAAAAATGTTATCAACAAGAGTGTATTGACCTAGGGCAATATTTTTGGTATGATTTTACGACCAAATGAGTGATCTGAAAAATGATAAAATTTTAGTGGCGCGGGGGATTGTCACTGAAGCATTGCCATCTACTTTGTTTAGAGTACGAATGGAAGACAAAAATACGAGTGGAGTGGAAGAAAAAAAAGAAATTTTGGCGTATCTTTCAGGAAAAATGCGCATGCACAGAATCAAAGTTTTAATAGGGGATGCGGTTGAAGTAGTGCTCGATCCATACGGCGGAAAAGGAAGAATCGTTAAAAGATTGTAAGGGGGTTGTATTATTTTTAATAATAGTGTATTATATAATTCATAGTTTGTATTTGATTTAAAAAAAATAATAGTATTGAAAAATAAGGGTGTTTTCCTTGTTTTTTGTTTTTAATAAATAATCAATCATATATACAGTAGCGAAAACACTAGAGTGTAAATTTTAAAAAATGAAAATTAAATCGGCGGTAAAAAAAATTTGTGATAATTGTAAAATGGTTAAAAGAGCCAGACATTTAAGAATAACTTGCTCTAATCCTAAGCATAAACAAAAACAATAATAATTTATGAGAATTCTTGGAATCACAGTGCCAGACGAGAAGAGACTTGAAATTGGTTTGACCTGCCTTTATGGTATTGGTGTTTCAAAAGCTCGCCAGATTTTAGATCAGTCAGGTATCGATCGGGGCCGTCGCGCAAAAGATTTAACTTTAGAGGAAGAAAATAAAATTCGCGTTATTATCGAAAAAATTTTAATAGAAGGAAATCTGAAAAGAGAAATATCAGCCAATATCAAGAGATTGAAAGATATAAAAAGTTATCGAGGTGTTCGTCATATAAAGAGGTTGCCAGTTCGCGGACAGAGAACGAAGACAAATTCAAGGACTGTCAGGGGTAATGTGCGAAAGACGATGGCATCAGGTAAGAGAAAAGAAAGCAAGACATAAAAATGACAAAAACCAAAACCACAACTGAAGAAGCCAAACCTGAAGTAGAAGAGGTCAAGAAGGTTGCCCCAAAAACACCAAAGAAGAAAGTAACTTCCGGCATCCTTTCTATCGACGCTACCTTTAATAATACCAAAGTACTTTTTGCGGACAAAATAGGTAATACTTTATTCTGGTCAAGCGCGGGAAGTCTGGGTTTCAGAGGAGCAAAGAAAGGAACACCATTTGCGGCTTCAAAGGTTGGCGATGTTATCGGGAGCAAGGCTGCGATACTTGGAGTCAAAGATGCGGATGTGGTGGTTCTCGGAGTCGGGTCTGGACGCGAGCCTGCAATCAGAGCTTTTATGGCTCACGGAATTGAAATTACTTCCGTTTGCGATGCTACTCCGGTGCCTCACAATGGACCAAAAGCCAAGAAGCCTAGAAGAGTATAATTTTTTATAACTAAAATCTATGATATCAAAACCAAAATTTAAAATTTGCAGAAGGCTAGGTCCAGGAGTTTACGACAAATGTCAAACTTCTAAGTTTACAGTTGCGTATTCGAAAGGCAGTTCTCTTACTGCGCGACGCCCAAAAGCTCCTTCTGAATATGGAGCGCAACTTATTGAAAAACAAAAAATACGATTTTCATATGGTGTGACTGAACGTCAACTTTCAAATTATGTCAAAAAAGCCATCAGTAGCAAGGGTTCCGGCGCGGCGGCTATGCTTTATGAAGTGCTTGAATTCCGTCTTGACAACGCTATTTACAGAATGGGTCTCAGCCCTAGCAGACGTGCGGCCAGGCAGATGGTTTCTCATGGGCATTTTATTGTTAATGACAAAAGAGTCACTATTCCTTCATACGAATTAAAATCCGGAGATGTTGTAAAAATCCGCGAGGGGTCCAAGGCAAAGAAAATTTTTGATAATATATCTGAGAAAATTAAAGATTACAATCCTCCAGCATGGATAACTTTCACCACTGCCGGCATGGAGGGGCGTATTTTAGATAAACCAAAAAACACAGAAAGCTTCATTGATTTGAATGCGGTTCTTGAGTTTTATAGTCGTTAAATTTATCCGTTAAAAGCGGACAATTATTATTAAAATTAATTAAAAGCTAACTTTTTACAAAAATTATGTCTGAATATAAAATAGTTATGCCCTCCAAGCCTCGTGTCGTAGTCGAGGAAGGAAATAAGGGAGTATTTGAAATAGATGGTCTGTATCCCGGGTATGGTCATACGTTGGGAAATAGTCTCCGAAGAATCATTCTTTCTTCCTTGCCGGGCGCTAGCATCACATCAATCAAGATTGATGGAGTAAATCATGAATTTCAAACTCTTGACGGGATAAAAGAAGACGTAATTGTTATGATTTTAAACTTGAAAAAGATTCGTTTGAAAATGATATCTGACGAGCCTCAAGTAGTGACTCTTTCCATCAAAGGCCCAAAAGAGGTCACGGCGGGAGATCTAAAAACAGGTGGACAGGTAGAAGTTTTGAATCCAGAACTTCACATTGTAGAAGTTACCGGCAAAATTAATTTAAATATTGAAATGAGAATAGAAAAAGGACTCGGGTTTATACCTAAAGAAATTTTTCAAAAAGAAAAAGTTGATGTCGGCACTATCGCTGTTGACGCTATTTTCACTCCGGTTCGTCGAGTTTCTTATGAGGTTGAGAACATGCGTGTTGGAGACAAGACTAATCACAATCGCCTGAGGATTTCGATTGAGACAGACGGCACACTCTCTCCGCGCGAAGCTCTTTCACGATCTATCGAAATCATGATCAATCAATTGAAAGCTATTGTTGATTTCAAAGAACCGATTCCAACCCTTGAAGAGACGGAAACTCGCGCCACTGATGATTCTCAAGACAGCGCAAAAGAAGATACGGACGCAAAGAAAGGTGATGCCTTTGCTGATGTTTTAAAGACCAGAATCGACAGTCTGGATCTTTCCACCAGAACATTAAACGCTTTGACTGGCGCGAATATTCGCACCTTGGGAGGGTTAGCTCGAAAGAAAAGGGAAGATCTGCTTGAAGTTGAAGGTATCGGCGAAAAAGGAATTTCTGAGATTAAGAAAATTCTCAGCAAATTCGGCCTAAATTTAAAAGAGTAATGAGTATTTAAGAGAATAACATGCGACACAGCAATAACAAAAGAAAATTTGGCAGAGTTAGAAAAGTGAGAATTGCCTTGATCAATTCTTTGGCGCTCAATTTGATCGTGCGTGGGAAGATAAAAACTACAGAGCCGAAAGCAAAAGAATTAAGGCCTTTTATTGAAAAGATTGTGACTAATGCAAAAAAAGGAAGCATGGCTGCTCGTCGTCTGATAATTTCTCAGCTTTCAAACAGACGTCCTGAGGTCAAGAAACTTTTTGATGTGATTGCGCCAAAATATAAAGAGAGAAGTGGAGGATATACCAGAGTTTTAAAGTTGGGTGCCAGAAAGTCCGATGGCGCTAAAATGGCGATAATAGAATTTGTATAAAATTTTTATGAAAAATGTTAAAACACAAAAAGAAATAATAATCGATAGCAGCGGACGGACGCTTGGTCGTGTTGCCAGTGAAGTTGCGATGTCTCTGATGGGCAAGACTAAGGCTACTTTTGAACGCAACAAATATTGTGGCATGCCTGTAAAAGTTGTGAATGCCTCAAAACTTAGCATTACTCCTAAAAAATTGGAATCGATTTATCATACGAGATATTCAGGTATTCCGGGAGGTTTGCGTATTGTAAAAGGAACAGAAACAGCCGAAAAAATGGGATTATCCGAGCTGGTAAAACTTGCGACTTATCAAATGTTGCCTTCGAACAAGTTGCGAAGAGTAATGATGAAAAATTTAAAAGTAGAAGACTAATAAAAAAGAATGGATAAAGAAACAAAAAAAGAAAAATATATTGAGGCGGTGGGAAGACGAAAAACTTCAACTGCGAGAGTTCGCATTTTTGAATCTTCCAAGGCGGTTTTTTCAGTGAACGGAATTGACAGCAAAGAATATTTTAAAACAGAAGGCGAGCGTCGTTTGGTTTTAGATCCAATGATAAAAGGTTTAAAGACGGAACCAGGCAAGACGAGTTCAAAATGGAATGTGGAAGTGCACGTAAAAGGTGGCGGAGTGCATAGTCAAGCGGAAGCAATCAGGCATGGGCTTTCCCGCGCGCTTGCGGAATTTAATCCTGAAAACCGCGGAGAATTGAAAGATTTAGGATTTTTAAAGCGCGATCCTCGTGCTAAGGAACGTCGCAAATTCGGACTCAAGAAAGCTCGCAAGGCGCCTCAGTGGTCAAAGAGATAAAATTTTCAAAATATCTTTTTAAGGGGTTTGGCGAGCGACGGCGAGCCAATTTCAGGATTTTTTAAGCTTCAAAAAATCCGTACCGGCAAAAAGATTATTTTGAGAATTTTACTTAGATGTTTTTTATGCTAAAATAACCTTATGTCAGACGAAGAAACCAAAAAACCTGAAGAAAATAAACCCCTCGAGGTTGCTCGGGACGATTCTACTGAATCGGATGATTCAGAAGTTGTGGATGTTGTCTTTAACGAAGACGGGGAGGAAGATCTCAAGAAAACTCTTAAGAAACTAAGGGAAGATTTGAAAGTATGCAAAAAAGAAAAAGAAGAATATCTAACTGGCTGGCAAAAAGAACGGGCGGAGTTTGCTAATTATAGAAAAGGGGAAGATGATCGAAAAGCTATGTTTTCAGAATCAATGCGCGAACGCATACTGACCAGATTTCTGACTGTATCGGATAGTTTCAACATGGCTTTTGCCAATAAAGAGGCGTGGGAAAAGGTAGATGAAAATTGGAGAAAAGGCGTAGAATATATTTATGGACAGATGAATACTGTGTTTGAAGAATATGGGGTAAAAGAAATAGGAGAGGTCAATGAAACATTTGATCCAAATATTCATCAGTCCATGGAAGTTACACCGACTGACAAAAAAGAAAATGACCATAAGGTCTCGACTGTAATCCAAAAGGGATACAAGCTCGGCGAACGTGTCATACGTCCGGCGAGAGTGAATGTTTATGAATACAGAGAAGAACATAAGTCTGAAAAATAATATCTGTGAGCATTGCAAACAGAATTTCTCGATAGGAGAAGGAGAATTTTCTTTATATCAAAAAGTTGGCATCGAATTGCCGACTTTGTGCTTTTTCTGTCGAATAAAATTACATTTTTCTTTTTGGTATTTCGGAAAATTTAGGAAAAGTAAATCAGATCTTTCGGGGGAAAGTTTGATTACTGTTTTGCCGGAAAAAAATAAATATCCTATATATACTTTAAATGAATGGCATGGTGATAAGTGGAATCCGATGGATTACGGAATGGATTACAATCCAGACACTTCGTTTTTAGAACAAATTCAAAATTTACAGGAAAAAGTCCCTCATCCTCACCAAAATGGATCTAAAAATACAAACTGTGATTATTGCGATGATGTTTGGAATTCTAAAAATTGCTATTTATCTCGCTCGATGGAGAAATGTGAAGATTTGTTTTATTCATACCGTAATTTAGGAGTTAAGAATTCCATAGATATGAATGTTTGTTTTGATTCAGAAAAATGCTATGACTGCGGAGACTGCCACCATTCATACAAACTTTTTTACTCAAGACACTCACGAGATTGCATAGATTCAAGTTTTTTATACGACTGTCGTAATTGCCAAAATTGTTTTATGTCTTGGAATCTTCGAAATAAACAGTACTGTATAGAAAACAAGCAATATACTAAAGAAGAATATGAAGAAAAACTAAAATCATATAATCTAGAATCCTATAAATCAATTCAGTTTTTTAAAAAACGTTTTGAAGAAATAGCACAGAAAGAAGTAGTTCATAGGCAAAATTTCAATTTTAAAAATTACAATTCAGACGGAAATTATCTTTTTGATACGAAAAATTGTCACAATTGTAATACAGTCAATGAATCCGAAGATTGTCGAAATTGCGTGAGAGGAATTAGTGAAAAATCTAATATTGATGCGAATGGCGTTTGGTATTCTGAATTGGCGGGCAATTGCGTTGGCTGTGTTAATGCCTACGCTATTAAATACAGCATGTGGTCTTCCTCTCGTTATTCTGAATATTTAGATTTATGTATTGAATGCGAATATTGCTTTGGTTGCGTCGGCTTAAAGAAAAAGAAATATTGTATTCTAAACAAGCAATATGACAAACAAGAATATGAAACTCTGAAAAATAAAATCATTGGAGATATGAAAAATAGCGGAGAATACGGCAAGTTTCTGCCTTATTCTATGAGCGCCGGACCTTTTAATTTTTCTACCAGTTTTCTTTATTTTCCGGAAACCAAAAAAGAAGATATCTTAAAACTCGGCGGTTATTGGGAGGATGTTAACGAAAGTCATATAGACGGAATGCTTACAAGTGAACTGCCTGATGATATAAAAGATGTACCAGATATCATTATCACTCAAGCGCTTATTTGTCCGGAAACTGGCTGGCGGTTTAATATTGCTCAAAATGAGCTTATTTTTTACAAGGAAAACAATATTCCACTTCCACGATATCATTTTGATGTTCGCACAAAAAATAGTTTAAAATATTTAACTATTTTGCAATCCTATCCATATATCTGTTTCTATTGCAAGAAAGATATAGAAGCATATTATTTACCGGAGTGGGGATATGAGAAAATTGCCTGCGAAGAATGTTATAAACAAAATATAGCTTGAGGATTTTAATTTATACCTGCCCGCAATGCTACGCATAGCGTTGCAGGCGGGTGAAAAAATATGAACAAAGACTGTAAGAATTGTAAGACAACTTTTGAAATAACCAATGAAGATATGGGTTTTTACGAACGTATTAAAGTTCCACCGCCGACGTGGTGTCCGATATGTCGCCAACTTCGTCGTTATGCATGGAGGAACGAACGAGTTTTGTATAGACGAAATTGCGACCTTTGCGGGAAGAGCACAGTGACCATTTATTCTCCGAACAAGCCATACAAAGTTTACTGCGTAGATTGCTGGTGGGGAGATGATTGGGATTTTTCTTCATACGGACGGGATTTTGATTTTTCCCGATCTTTTTTTGAGCAATTTGCTGAATTACAGCGTGAAGTGCCTCGCATGGCGTTCTTGAACAAGAGAAGCGTTAATTCTGAATACACAAACCATTCTGGAGATAATAAGAATGTTTATCTTTCTTTTACAACTTTTTACAGCGAGAATGTTATGTATAGCACTTGGATAAGGACGTCGCAAGATTGTATGGATTGCAGTTTTATTTATGATAAAGGGGAACGTCTGTATGAAACGATGGATTCTCGTTATTCGTATCAATGTCAATATGGGATCTTTTTAAAAGATTGTTCAACTTGTTATTATTGTTATGATTGTCATGGGTGCAATGAATGTTTTATGTCTTCGAATTTACGCAACAAAAGTTATGTTTTTAAAAATAAACAATACTCTCGTGAAGAATATCTAAAAAAGAAAAAAGAATATGAATTATGTTCTTTTGTGACGAGAGAAGGATTGAATAAAGAATTTAAAGATTTATTGGAACAAAGCGCTATTCATCGTTATGTTGTCAGCGAAAGGAGTATTAATTCCAGTGGATCTTTGCTCTATGATTGCAAAAACGTCATTGATTCTTTTGAGATGGATAGAAGCGAGGATTGTAAATATGTCTATGGAGGTATTGAAACAAAAGATTGCATGGATCTATATCATGTGGGTTGGAATACAGAACTTTGTTACGAGTGTCATGGATGTACGCGTCTTTCCAACTGTCAATTTTGTCACTTATGTTATGACGGTATGAATATTTTTTATTCCGATACTTGTCAGAATAGTCAAAATCTTTTTGGCTGTGTAAGCGTGAAAAAAGGCGAGTATATGATTTTCAATAAAAAATATAATAAAACTGATTATGAAGTTTTGAAAGCAAAAATTATTGAACATATGAAAAAGACGGGGGAATATGGAGAATTCTTTCCACCAGAAATCGCTCCGGTGTATTACAATGAGACACAAGGTAACCTCTATATGCCTATGAAAAAAGAAGAAATTTTAGCAAAAGGCTGGCATTGGGAAGACAATATCCCCGGAACTTTTGGCAAGGAGACAATCTCAAGTGCAGATATTCCCGACAGAATAGAAGATGTGCCAGATAGTTATTTGACTGAAATTTTTTCTTGTATGGATTGCTCTAAAAATTACAACATAACCCAAAATGAGCTTATTTTTTATAGGAAAGAAAATATTCCATTTCCAAGACGATGTCCAAATTGTCGTTATGGAAGAAGATTTGACCTCCGACCGATGAGAAAACTTTGGCACCGTAAATGTATGTGTGACCCGACTTCGCAAAGCTCTGACGGGCGTGGTAAAAATCACTTTCATGGAGAGAAAAAATGTGAAGTTGAATTTGACACCTGTTATGCGCCGGATAGGTCGGAAAAAGTGTACTGTGAGACCTGTTATAACAAAGAAGTTTATTAAAATGTTTACTTTATCCAACTAAATTACTTTACTTAACTAAAGTAGACAAAAAATGGAATATAAGAATGAAAATAGAATATGTCAAAATTGCAAGAAAGACTTCACCATCGAGCCGGAGGATTTTAATTTTTACGAAAAGATGAAAGTTCCTCCACCGACTTTTTGTCCACTTTGTCGGGCAGAAAGAAGAGCGACTTTTAGAAATGAGAGAAAACTTTTTAAGGTCAAGGATGTCTTGACCGGGAGAGGTATCTTCTCACTTTTTCCTGATGAGGCTGGAAACAAATCTACCACGGAGGAAGAGTGGTTCAGTGATAATTTTGATGCTATGGAGTATGCTCGGGATTATGATTTTTCAAAAAACTTCTTTGAACAACTGTTTGAATTAAAAAAAGAAGTGCCGGTTTTTTCTTTGAGGGTAGAATTTATGGTGAATAGTCCATATAGCGCAAATGCGACTGCTCTTAAAAACTGCTACCTATGTTTTAATTCTAATACTTCTGAAGATTGCATGTATGGTAATGCCACTGATTTTAGCAAAGATTGTATCGACAATTCTCATATCAGTCAATCGGAGCGATGTTATGAATGTTTTTGGTTGAGACATTGTTACCAATGTTATTTTACAATAATGTGTGGAGATTCACATAATATGTGGTTTTCTCGAGATTGTCATGGGTGTAATGATTGTTTTGGGTGTATAAATTTAACAAAAGCGTCGTATTGTATTTTTAACAAGAAATATTCTAAAGAGGATTATCAAAATAAAATTGCAAAGATGGGCTTAAATACAATTTCTGGATTAAAAAAGGCGCGAGAAAAGTCCAGAATTTTTTGGCAGAGTCATATAAGACGATATCAACAAGGTACAAAAAATTTAAACTCAACTGGTTCGTATGTAACAGATTGCAAAAATGTGAATGACAGTTTTTTAATACGAGAAGGGGAAAATATGAAATACTGCCAGTATTTACAAGTTCCGAGAAACAAAGATTGTTATGATGCTTTTGCTTGGGGAGCAAACATGGAAATGCATTATGAGACTTGTCTTTCTGGTGGAAATACTTTCAATATGAAATTTTGCGATAATTGTTGGCCAAATTGTAGAAACCTTGAGTATTGTGCGCACATGTTCAGTTCTTCTGATTGTTTTGGTTGTGTTGGATTAAAGAAAAAACAATATTGTATTTTCAACAAGCAGTATGAAAAAGAAAAATATTTTGAGATGGTTGAAAAAATAAAAAAACACATGGATGAAGTACCCTATTATGATAAAAAAGGCAATATGTATAAATATGGGGAATTTTTCCCGATCGAACATTCACAATTTGGATATAATAATTCGACCGCTATTCAGTATTTTTCAATGACAAAAGAGAAAGCAAAAGAAAACGGTTATTTATGGATTGATGTTCCTCGTGGTGAATATAAAATTACAAAAAAAGCATCAGAACTTGTGGAATCAATTGACGGAGTTACTGATCAAATTTTAAAAGAAGTTGTCGAATGTGAAAATTGTAAAAATCCGTATCGTATTTTAGAAAACGAATTTATATTTTACAAAAAAGAGAATCTTCCACTTCCGACAATGTGTCATGAATGTAGATTTGAGAGAAGAATCGCGGATAGACTGAAATTTGAATTATATGAAAGATCTTGCATGTGTACTGGGAAAACTGATAACACTGGAATTTATGAAAATACTACAAAGCATATTCATGGTAATGAACTCTGTGGGGAAGAATTTAAAACAGGATATTCTCCCGACCGCCCAGAAATAGTTTACTGCGAGAAATGTTATCAGCAGGAGGTTTACTAAAATGTTTACTTTATCCAACTAAATTACTTTACTTAACTAAAGTAGATAAAAAATGGAATATAAGAATGAAAATAGAATATGTCAAAACTGCAAGAAAGATTTCACCATCGAGCCGGAGGATTTTAATTTTTACGAAAAGATGAAAGTTCCTCCACCGACTTTTTGTCCGGAGTGCAGATTGCAACGCAGAATGGTCTGGCGTAATGATTGGCACTTATTTAAGAAAAAAGATGCACGAACAGGTGAAGAGATTTTCTCCTTTTTACCCGAAGAAAGTCCTGCAAAAATTTATGACAGGGATTACTGGATTTCTGACGCCTGGGATCCTATGAAACATGGTCGTGATTATAATTTTTCTAGACCATTTTTTGAGCAATTTAAAGAATTACTCTATGAAGTGCCCCTTCCAGCTCATTCCATGTTTGATATAGTTAATTGTCAGTATTGTACTAATGCTAATAATATTAAAGGCTGTTATCTGGTTCGAGGAGCTTCTTTTACAGAAGATTCCGCTTATCTTATTTGGGATCAGGAATCAAAGCAATGTCTTGATAGTCATATGACTAATAAATGTGAATTGAGTTATGGAAATGTTGACACTTCCACTTGTTATAGAACTTTTTTCTCAGTTGATTGTGAAAGTTCTCAAGAATTAATTTTATGTAAAGATTGTGTAGGATGTAATAGTTGCATCGCTTCAATTAGTTTACGAAATAAATCGTATTGTATTTTTAATGTTCAATATACGAGAGAAGAATATTTAGAAAAATTGAAATCTTTTCACCTAGGTTCAGACAAAGCTTTTCAGAATTTTAAAAATAAAGCATATAAACATTGGTTGAAATATCCGCAGAAGTTTATTCATAGTCGTCAGAATGTAAATGTTTCCGGAGATTATATTTATGAATCCAAAAATGCCCGTGGTTGTTATAGGGTAAGGGAATTAGAAGACTGTAAGTTTGTACAGAATATTTTGATTGGTCCAGCTAAAGATTGTTATGACTATGCGAATTTTGGCGACAATGCAGAACTTATTTATGAATCGTTAATTGTTGGAAGGGGAGTATCTAATGTCAAATTCTCCACTCAAGCAGTTTCTAATATAAAAAATCTCACATATTGCGTTTTTTGTTTTCCTTCGAATTCAGATTTGTTTGGTTGTGTTTCTTTGCGTAATAAACAGTATTGTATTTTTAATAAACAATACACAAAAGAGGAATACGAAAAACTTATTCCAAAAATTATTAAACACATGAGTGAAATGCCATTTATTGATAAAAATGGGAGGGTCTATAAATATGGAGAATACTTTCCAAGTGAATTAACCTATCTTCCTTATAGAGCAACTGCTTCTTATGAATGGTTTCCATTGGATGAGCAAGAGGCAAAGGAAAAAGGATTTTTGTGGTATGAAACCGCAAAACAAAATCATAAAATTACTTTAAAAAATAAAGACATTCCAGATGATATTAAAGATGTTGATGAAAGTATCCTTAACCAAATCATTGAATGTGTCCACCAAGAATCTTGCGAGCATGAATGTACCGGCGCTTTTCGGGTAATCAAAATGGAATTTGATTTTTTGAAGAGAATGAATATTCCATTACCTCGTCTATGCACAAATTGTCGTCATTATGAACGTCTTGTGCTTAGGAATCCGCCGAGGTTTTATAATCGAGAGTGTATGTGTAATAAAAACAACCATACACATCATCAAGGAAAATGCACTACAGAATTTGAAACTTCATATGCTCCAGATAGGCCAGAAATAGTCTACTGCGAGAAATGCTACCAGCAGGAGGTTTATTAGTGTTATTCTTCGATTTTTGGTTTTTCTATTTCAAGCAAGGAAAGTTCTGGCGAAGAGCCGGCGATGCGGAGGACGTCTTTATCTATTTTCTTTAATTCTTTATTTGAAGCATTGTAATGATTCACAACGGTGCCTAAAGCGTTTCCTAATTTGTTGTGGTATTCGTCATAAGATTTTAGGTGCTTACCCAAGTCTTCTACCTTTTTTATTATTTCTTTTGCGGATTCCTCTATTTTTAAGGCTTTGAGTCCCTGTAGAACAGTCTGTAAATATGCCAAAAATGAAGTGGGGGAAGTGATGATAACTTTATATTTTCCAGCCGCGCGTTGAATTAGATTTTCCGCATTTTCTTCAGTGGAACCTACTTTGTTCGTTAGAAGATCATAATAAATAGCTTCGTGGGGGATAAACATGAAAGCGAAATCCGTCGTGCCCTTTGTTGGTTGGATGTATTTGGCGGTTTCCGTGATTCTATTTTTCAAGTCATTTACGAAAATAGTTTCTAATCTCTTTTTTTCTGCGACATCTCTTTCTTCCACCATTTTATTATAATTCTCCAGCGAAAATTTTGAATCTATCGGAATGATTTTGTCTTTTACAAAAACGACAGCATCTACAATAGTCCCGTCAGGAAAAGGATACTGCATTTGATAACTTCCGGGTGGTAAGACATTTTTTAAAACTGTTTCCAGATAATATTCGCCCAGTATTCCGCGTTGTTTTGGATTTTTCAAAATATTTTCCAAGCTTTGCAATTGGTCGGCGAAAGAAATGACTTGCTTGTTTGTCTCATCCAGTCTAGTAAGCCTTTCCGTCACATCGCGAATTATTTTATTTGATTCAGAGGAGTGAAATTGCAGGCTTTCTCGCACTTGTTTGTGAGATTCCCCGATCTTGCTGTCCACTGTTCTTGAGAGTTCGTTTATCTGAGTTAAAATAAGATTCAGTCCAGTATTATCTTTGCTTTCACTTTCTTTTTTCCTGTTAAGTAAAAAATAAATGACGATACCCCCTATCAAAATCACGATTATGATTGTTAAGATATTTTCCATGCTTTTATTTTATCATGATTTCCCTAAATAGTGTTTCAATGTATAAATCCAATCTTCGTCTATCTGATCGCTCTCGAGTTTTTGAGCGAGAAGCCATTCTAGATAACCCCTGTCTACTTTTGCTACGTCTTCTATTTTTTTGCTATTGTGTTTGCCGAAGCCAAAAGTTCGCAAGAGAGAAGGATGTGAGGAAATTTCCACCATTTTTTCTATTGCTTCGTCTTCCCTAAACGCCTCACTAGAGGCGTCGGGCGATCCGACTTTGTCGGATTTAGCCTCTTCTATAATTTTTTTCTTTAGTCTTTCATATAGTTTTTCTAAAACTAAAACATCTCCCATGGCATCATGTGCCGTTGCGTCTATTTCTATTTCTAACAGATATCGTAAGTATTGCAGATTGTATTTTTCCATTTTTCCTTCTTTATCCAAATGTCTAGCGAGTCTGAGCGTGCAGATAAATCTCTTCGGTTCGATACCTTCCTTTTTTATCATAATCAAATCAAAAGGCGCATTGTGAGCCACAACGATAGAGTTTTTATCTTCGAAAAGTTTCTTTATTTTTTCCAAATCGCCACTTTCATGAAAAGATGGTTTATCAACCACCATTTTGTTTGAAATATGATGCACGGCGGAAGCTTCTGGGGGTATTTTAATCGGGGGCTTGTAAAGCCCGACAAAACTTTCATCCTCTGCCCCGCCTGTGGCGGGGTAAATCTTATAAGCAATCTGGCAAAGAAAATCTTTTTCCGTATTGCCTGTGGTTTCCGTATCAAAAAATATTATCTTTGTCATAGTGCTATTTTAACATATTTTTTAATCTTTTTCGCCACAATTCTTCTCCGGTACGGATTTTTTGAAGCTTAAAAAATCCTGAAGTTCTCGTCCCGTCGGACTCGAAACCCCTGCGAAAAGTTATGGCTCAACGATTTTTTATGTTATAATGAGTCTATGTTGCATGAACAAATAAAAAGTGGAATAAAAGAGGCGATGATAGCAAAAGATGCTTTGCGTCTGAAAGCATTTCGAGCGATGTCCGCTGCTTTTACCAATGAACTTGTCGCAAAGAATCGAAAACCTCAAGAAATGCTCAAAGATGAAGAAGCAATTGCAGTAATCACTAAACTTGCAAAACAAAGAAAAGACTCTATTGAGCAATTCAAAAAGGGAAATAGGGAAGATTTGGTGAAGGAGGAAGAAGCTGAGCTTGCCATTCTTGAAACTTATTTGCCGAAGATGATGGATAAAAGTGAAGTTGAAAAAATTGCTCGTCGAAAAAAGGAGGAATTGTCTATCACGGATGCTACTAAAAAGGGCATGTTGATGTCTGCTTTGATGAAGGACTTGAAAGGTAAAGCTGACGGAAGTCTAGTCAAAGAAGTCGTAGAAGGTTTATTCTAAGTTGCTTGTCCTGTACTAAATTTTTGAGTGAAACAAATGACCATAATTATTAACAATTTAAAATTTTAGTACTGGGATGCATACAGTTAATCTTTTAACCAGCTTAGTTGAGAATCATCAGATCTTGGCGTATGCGGTTATTTTTTTAGGACTTATTTTCGAAGGTGAGTTTATTGTCATTTCTGTCGGGATTTTGGCGCATCTCGGCGCTTTAAATTTTTGGTTTTCTTTCCTTTTTATTATTCTGGGCGCGATGTCTAAAACTTTTTTAGGATATGCATTAGGGGAATTTTTGTTTAAAAAATTTAACCATCATAGATTTTTTCAGTACATTCAAAAACGGGTATACAATACTTTACCTAAATTCAAAATCAAACCCTTTTGGTCAGTTTTTGTTTCCAATTTCATAGTGGGAGTGAATTATTTGGTGGTTATATTTTGCGGTTATGAAAAGATAGATTATAAAAAATTTTTAAAAGCGGAGATTTTGGGTAAAATGATTTGGGCTCCGTCTTTGTTGTTTCTAGGATATTTTTTTGGATACACTGCGTTTCATATCAGTCGTGAAATCTGGAAATTTTCGATGGTGATTGTAATTCTTTTCGTATTATTTATCTTTTTTGACAAATTAATCAGCTGGGCGTATGGTATTTTTGAAGAATTTTATGACAAAGACTAAGATAAAAAAAATAATTAAAACATTGGTCACACACGACGGATCTTTTCATGCCGATGATATTTTTGCTGCCACGACGCTTTCAATCTTACTCGAAATTAGAGGGGAGAATTTCGAGATAATTCGCACGAGAGATGAGGAAATAATAAATAAAGGTGATTATATTTTTGATGTGGGAGGGATATACGATGAACAATTAAACAGATTTGACCATCACCAAATAGGTGGAGCGGGGAAACGAGAAAACGGCATAATATATTCTTCTTTTGGTCTTGTTTGGCAGAAATTTGGTGTAGAAATAGCAGGTGAAAAAGAAATAGCTGATTTTATTGAACAAAAAATCGTGATTCCAGTGGATGCAAATGATAATGGAATTGATTTATATAAAACCAATTTTATGAACGTATCGCCATATACTTTGCAGGATGTTTTTGCAATTTTTTCTCCGACTGCGCTGGAAGATTTAGAAAAAGACGAACAATTTAAAAAGGCACTTGCTTTGGCGAAAGAAATCTTAGCGAGAGAAATAAAAAAAGCTAAGGATCAAATAGAAATCACAAAAATTATTAAAGGTTTTTATGAAAAATCAAAAGATAAAAGAGTGGTTGTGATAGATGAGCCGAAGGTTTCCAGATACGAAATTTGGGACGCATTGCAGAGTTTTCCAGAGCCCCTTTTTGTCGTCTATGGTGACAATGAAGATTGGTCTGTTGTGGCTATGAGAAAAGAAGAAAATAGTTTTGGTAACAGAAAAGATTTTCCAAAAACATGGGCAGGATTAAGAAAAAAAGAATTACAGAATATAACTGGAGTTTCTGACGCTGTTTTTTGTCATAAAAATTTATTTTTGTCTGTGGCAAAATCCAAAGAGGGGGCTATTAGATTAGCAGAGTTGGCATTAGTAGTATAAGATGTAAAAGTAAAGAATTTATCCTTATTTTTACATCTTAAAAACCATGGCATTCATCGATGAAATAAAAATATATGCAGAGGCGGGGCAGGGAGGAAGCGGTGTTGTACGTTGGCATCGGCAGAAATTTGAACCGAAAGGTGGACCTGCGGGGGGAGATGCCGGACGGGGCGGAGATTTTTATGTGCGAGCTGTTCGTGATGTGCATATACTTTTAAAATACAAAGCAAAAAAAAGTTTTATTGCCGGCAGAGGAGAAGACGGGGGAAGTAAAAGTTTACATGGGAAAAATGGAGAAGATTTTATTTTGGAATTGCCAATTGGTTCAAAAATTACAAATTTGGATACAGACGAGCAGTGGCAATTAATAAATGAAGGCGAAACGATTTTGCTTTTAAAAGGCGGATATGGAGGTTTTGGTAATGAACATTTTAAAAGTTCGGTGAATACAACTCCGCACGAATCAAATGTCGGAGGAGCTGGCGAGAAGGGAAATTTTAAAATAGAATTAGAGCTTTTTGCCGATATTGGATTTGTTGGGCTCCCCAATGCGGGCAAGTCTTCTCTTTTAAACGCGCTGACGAATGCTGATGCAAAAGTGGGGGACTATCCTTTTACAACACTTGACCCGAATCTGGGGGATCTTCATGGTTATATCATTGCCGACATCCCTGGAATCATCGAAGGGGCATCAGAAGGCAAAGGTCTTGGAGTTAAATTCTTACGTCACATCAAGCGCACCAAAATGATCGCGCATTTAGTGTCTTTCGAAAATCCGAACATGATGAAAAGCTACAAGGAGATTCGTAAAGAATTAAAAAAATACGACGAAAATTTAAATCTGGGCGAGGAAGGTCTGTCGGCAAAAGAAGAAATAATCATTTTAACAAAGTCTGATGTTGTAGATGACCCCAAAATCGTTGCTAAAAAAGTTGTAGAATTTAAGAAATTAAAAATGCTTGCCCCGGCCAGCAAAGGCGGGGTTTTTACGTTGTCTTTATTTGATGATAAAATGGTAAAAAAGTTCAGCGATGCACTAGTGAAGATTTTGAAGCCTCGCCCGTCAGGCTATGGCCGAGGGAAAAAATAAATTATATAAGATTATGGAAAAAAAATATTATCCCACAATTGGTCTTGAAATACATGCGGAATTAAAGACGCAAACAAAAATGTTTTGCGCCTGCAAGAATGATCCCGATGAGGAGAAGCCGAATGTGAATATTTGTCCGGTGTGCATGGCGCATCCTGGAGCATTGCCAGTAATAAACAAGAAAGCCATAGAAAATGTGATAAAAGTCGGACTTGCAGTTGAAGGCAAAATTGCAGATTTCACTGAATTTGACCGCAAGAACTATTTTTATCCCGATATTCCAAAAGGTTACCAGATTTCTCAATATAAATATCCGATAGTCTCTGGTGGATGTCTCGCTGGTTTTGACATTACCCGCGTGCATCTGGAGGAAGACACTGCAAACAATAAACATATTGATGGGGACGCTTCGACTTCGCTCAGTGCAGGCTTTTCTTTAATTGATTTTAATCGCGCGGGTGTGCCTCTAATGGAGCTCGTGACAGAACCTCACACATTTGAAAGCGCAGAAGAGGCTGCCAATATTAGCACGAAATTTGCAAAAGAGTTCCAACTTCTGCTTTTATATCTTTCCGTGTCGTATGCAAACATGGAAAAGGGGGAAATGCGCGTAGAGGCTAATATTTCTATTTCCACAGATCCCAAAAAATTAGGCACAAAAGTAGAAGTAAAAAATTTAAATTCTTTTCGAAGTGTTGAGCGTGCTATAAAATATGAGCTTGATCGAATGACGGAACTTTTGAAAACTGACAAAGGTGCTGAAATAATCCAAGAGACTCGTGGCTGGGATGAAAGCAAGGGAAAAACTTTTTCCCAGAGAAAGAAAGAAGGAAGCGCGGATTATAGATATTTTCCAGAGCCTGACCTGCCAAAGTTGAAACTTCACGAGGCTTTTGATTTGGAAAAAATGAAACAAGAGTTGCCAGAATTGCCAGTGGCGAAACGCGCAAGATATAAAAAAGATTTTGGAATCAAGGACGAAGATATTGAAATATACATCAATGATCCAGAGCTAGCAAAATGGTTTGAGGATGTGGCAATAATTTTAAAGGATGTGGATGCGATAAGGCTTGCTTCCAACTATGTAACTTCGGATTATATGGGACTTAAAAAATCTAACCCAGAAGTAAAACTTACTAAGCCTGATAATTTTGCTGAACTAATTAAAATGGCTAAGGGAGGATATGTTTCTTCTCGGGTTGCCAAAGACATTTTGGCAATGATTGTTGTGCATGATGAATCTCCAGAAGAAATTGCAAAAAGAGAAGGATTGTTGCAAACAAGCGATACAGGCGCACTCAAACAAATCGCGCAAAAAATTATTGATGCCAATCAGAAAGTTGTGGCTGACTATAAAGGAGGCAAAGAACAAGCTTTGATGTCTTTGGTTGGGCAAATCATGAAAGAAACCAAAGGCTCCGCTAATCCAAAAATAGCGAAAGAATTATTAATTGAGCTTTTAAAATAATGAATCCAGAAATTTTAAAAAATACAATTACTCGTTTATTAACACCCCCAAAGGGAATTCTTGCCATTGATGAAAGTCTGCCTACTTGTAATAGACGTTTTGAAAAACTTGGCGTAGCGACAACCGAAGAAAAAAGAAGAGAATACCGCGAACTTTTAATAAATGCGCCAGAGATTGAAAAATATATTTCTGGATATATTCTTTTTGACGAGACGATTGGGCAGAAAACTAAAAATGGCGAAAGTTTTGTTTCTGTCTTGCAATCAAAGGGGATAGAAGTCGGCATCAAGGTTGACGCTGGAACTATGGATTTTTCGGAACATGCCGGAGAAAAAATCACTAAAGGACTTGAGGGATTAGATGAAAGATTGAAAGAATACAAGAAGCTGGGTGCGACTTTTACAAAGTGGCGAGCAGTTTATACCATCGGAGAACATACTCCTTCAGAAGATTGCATGAGGGAAAATGCAATACTTTTTGCAAAATATGCAAAGCTATGCCAAGAAAATGATATTGTGCCGATTGTTGAACCTGAAGTTTTGATAGATGGGAATCATACGATAGAAAAATGTTATGAAGTGACGGCTCGCAACTTAGATGTGATTTTTTTAGAGTTAAGTAGACAAAATATTTTTCTTCCGGGAATTATTTTAAAAACAAGCATGGTCCTTCCCGGAATTGATACAGAGGTTGCTGTATCTAACACAGAAATAGCGCAAAATACTATCAGATGTCTCAAAGAAAAAGTTCCAGACACGATCGGCGGAATTGTATTTCTCTCTGGTGGACAAGATGATGAAGAGGCGACAAAAAATTTAAATGCTATGCACAAATTAGGACCTCTTCCTTGGCAACTCACCTTTTCTTACGGACGAGCAATTCAAAACCCTGCTTTAGAGGCTTGGGCTAAAAATTCAAATGATATCGAAGGTGCTCAGAAACTTCTTTTACAAGCTGCGGAAAATAATAGTTTGGCAAGTGTTGGAAAATATGAAAAATAAATAAAGTGAAAGAAGAAATTAAAAAATTTTTCAAAGGAGAAGTGGAGGATGATGAAGAAACATTGATAAAATATTCGCATGATGCGAGTCTTTTAGAGGTGCGACCGCAGATGGTTGTTTTCCCGAAAGATTCGGAAGATGTGAAGAATTTAGTGAAATGGGTCAATGAAAATAAAAATAAATATGACGGGCTTTCTATTACGGCGAGATGCGCGGGGACGGATATGTCTGGCGGGGCGATCGGCGAATCTATAATCTTGGATTTTACTCGGCATATGAATAAATTGATTGGCGGACCATTGCCGATAGATGATTCATACACAAAAAAACGCAACAGAAAAAACAACAAAATTGGAAATTATCCCTTAGTGCCTTCATACATTACTGTCCAGCCTGGTATGTTTTACAGGGATTTTGAAAAAATAACTTTAGAGAAAGGATTGATTTTGCCGTGTTATACAGCTTCAAAGAGTTTGAACGCCATGGGCGGAATGTATGGCAATAATTCTGCCGGAGAAAGAACTCTAAAATATGGCAAGATGGAGGACTATATTTTAGAAGCGAAAGTTGTTTTTACAGATGGCAATGAATACGTAGTTAATCTTCTTAATAAAATCGAATTGAGTAAAAAGATTACCCAGAATGATTTTGAAGGAAATGTCTATAAAAATATTTTTAATTTAATAAATGGAAATCAATCAGAAATAAAACTTGCAAAACCAAATGTGCACAAAAACTCGGCTGGTTACTACATATGGAATGTAATACAAAATAATGTTTTTGATTTAAATAAACTTCTTGTTGGTTCACAGGGGACTTTGGGCATCGCTACGGAAATTACTTTTAAATTAATACCCGAAAATAAACATTCAAAGCTTGTGGTTATTTTTATGAATGATTTAGCGCCTCTTGGTCGTCTTGTAGACGAGATTTTAATGCTCAATCCAGAAACGCTCGAGACATATGACGACAAGACAATGAAATTGGCGGTCAAATTTTTCCCGAATTTTTTGAAGAATAAAGGTTTTTTTAGAATGGTTAAATTCATGTGGAGCTTTTTGCCAGAAGCTTTTATGATGATCACTGGCGGTTTCCCTAAATTAATTCTTTTGGCTGAATTTGCTGGAGAGAACGAAGAAGATGTAAATAAAAAATGCGAAGTCTTAAAATCAAGATTGAAAATTTTTAATCCCGACGTAAAGTCGGGACCCCGACCTAATGCGTCGGGGTTAAAAGTTTATATTACAAAAAATCAAACGGAAGCAGGCAAGTATTGGGACATCCGAAGAGAGAGTTTTGCACTACTGCGAAAACATGTGAAAGGCAAGCGCACTGCGCCGTTTATCGATGATATCATCGTCCGTCCTGAATTCTTGCCGAAGTTTCTGCCGGAATTGAATGGTATATTAGACAAATACAATTTGATTTTCACATTGGCAGGGCATGCCGGAGACGGAAATTTTCATATTATTCCATTGATGGATTTCAAACGTCCGGATACCGCAAAAATCATAATGGAACTTTCTGAAAAAGTATACGATCTGGTAGCTAAATATCACGGATCGATTACAGCTGAGCACAATGACGGCATCATTCGCACCCCATATCTCGGGAAGATGTATGACAGAGAAATAATCAAAATTTTTGCAAAAATTAAAGAAGTTTTCGATCCAAAAAATATTTTTAATCCTGGTAAAAAAGTTCCCACTGCTTCTATGGGTGGCCCCGCCGTTGGCGGGGCAGGCACAAAAGAATATATAGTCTCGCATATTGCGGTGGAACACAAAACCTTACATAAGGTTTAGGGCTTGTCCCGTATCAAGCTTTGTTTTGGTTCGGGATTGCTTTTTTAAATTTTTTCTATATACTGTTACCATGTTTGTAATTAAAGCTGAAAAAAGAGGTTTGGATGCAAAATTGGGCATCTTAAGAAATTCTGGAAAGATTCCTGCCGTATTTTACGGCGCCGGAAAAGAGACTACCTCCGTCTCTATTTCAAATGTTGAATTTAAAAAAGTCTGGAGAGATGCTGGAGAGTCTTCTGCCGTAAAAGTTGCGATGCCGGATGGTGATATCAATGTGCTTATTCATGAAGTGCAGGTTGATCCGGTGACAGATGAGCCGATACATGTGGATTTTTTGGTCATAGATATGAAGAAGAAAATACGAGTTAAAGTTCCGATTATCTTTGAAGGCGTATCAAATGCGGTCAAGAGTGGAATCGGAAATCTTGTTAAAGTGCTTCATGAAATTGAAATCGAAGCTCTGCCTGCTGATCTACCGCACAATCTGAGCGTTGATATATCAAAACTCGAAACATTGGAAAATAATATTATTGTCTCTGATATAAAATTACCGCCAGGAATTGTAGCGATCACAAATAGCGGAGATGTTGTCGCATCTGTAGTTGCTCAAGTGGAAGAAAAAGAAGAAGTTGTTGTTGCTCCAGATTTGTCAGCTATTGAAGTCGAGAAGAAAGGCAAGAAGGAGGAAGAGGGTGTTCCGGGAGCTGAAGCAGTTGCGGGAGTCAAGGAACCTGCCCGCCCTACGGGAGCAGGCGGGGAAAAAGCAGAAAAAAAATAAAATTTATTTATGTTATAATGAAAACCATGGGCAAGCGCACCATGGTTTTTGTTTTATTGAGTCTTTTTTTTGTTTTTTATTTTTTTGCACCAAAAGCAAGTGCTGTTTTTAACTGTTTAAACTTAACGACTGCTTCCAGCAATTCCGATAGAGATTTTTGCAAAGATGAGTTAGCTCAAATAGAAGCGGAACTTTCCAAATTGCTAGATCTACAGAAACAACAACAAAAACAGACGGGCACCCTTAAAGGCGATGTGGATTACTTGACCAGCCAGATAAATGCTCTGAAAACTAAAATAAAAGCTAGGTCACTTGTCATTGCTCAATTAAAAATAGACATAAAGGAAAAGGTGAGTGAAATCAATTCGCTTTCCAATAAGATAGATCGCGAGCATGAATCTCTGGCTCAACTTTTGCGCAATACCAATGAATCTGATGATGAAACAATAATACACCTGATTTTTTCAGATGACAGTATCTCAAATTTTTATAGCGATTTGGAATCTTATACTTCTATCAAGCAGGCCGTCAAAGCATCCGCTGATCATATTCGAGGAATAAAGACAGAAACTGAATCTGTGAAGAAAGATCTTGAAAAAAAACAGGATGCGGAAACAGATGCGCAAGCGGAATTGGAAAATGCGCAAAAAAAAGTATCCCAGTCTGAAGCTGAAAAAAAACAGCTCTTAGCTATTTCTAAACAGACAGAAGCTGCTTACAACAAACTTGCTGCAGATAAGAAAATTCGAGCTGATAGGATCCGTAGCGCTCTGTTTCCTCTTGCTGGTATTTCTCAAAAAATAGAATTCGGGACAGCTCTTTCTTATGCAAATGAAGTGAGGGACAAGCTGGGCGTCGATCCTGCTTTTTTGCTGGCTATTTTGACTCAAGAATCAAACTTGGGCGCGAATGTCGGACAATGTTATCTAACAAATCCGGATACAGGTAGCGGAGTTGGAAAGAACACAGGAACAGTTTTTGCGAATGTGATGAAGCCGACGCGCGACGTGGCTCCATTTTTGGAGATAACAAGCGCGCTCGGACTCAATGCGTTTCAGACCGCCGTGTCTTGCCCTATTGCCGGCGTGGTGGGCTTTGGTGGCGCCATGGGGCCGGCTCAGTTCATTCCTTCAACCTGGAAACTTTTTGCTGGACGTCTAAAAGCTATTTTGGGCTATGCCGCTAACCCTTGGTCACCCAAGGACAGCTTTATGGCTTCGGGAATGTATTTAGCTGATCTTGGAGCGACAGGCAACAGCGCTAGCGCGCAAAACAAGGCTGCTTGCAGATATTATGGTTCTGGTGGAGCATCGTGTTCTTATAGCAGAAGCGTTATGGGTCTAAAGACAAAAATCCAATCCAACATAGATTTGCTCTAAAACTAAAATTGTGTTAGTCTGTTTAAACCATGAAAAAAGATATACATCCAAAATATGATTTAAAAACAAAGGCAACCTGCGCCTGTGGAGCAATTTTTGAAGTTGGTTCTACTATGCCTTCTATCGCGATGGAAATCTGTAGCAAGTGCCATCCTTTCTATACAGGTAATGAAAAGATAATGGATACTGCTGGACGCGTTGATCGTTTCAACAAGCGAAAAGCTGCGACTGTTGCTAAGGCAAAGAAATAAAATTCTCCTCTTGAGGAGTACCCGCTACTGCGGGGGAGGTGGATGTATTTCCACCCCGTCTCGCAAGCGAGCCACCCCTCAAGAGGGGAATAATCAAATGAATCTAGACTTAGACGAACTTAAAAAAGACCACCGGACAAATTATCTAGCGACTGCGCTAGAGAAACTTTTGCGTGAGGAAGAACAAGTGCGAGAGATGCTAGCGGGGGATGAGACTTTGCATGAACTGGCAACAAAAGAACTTAAATCTTTACAAGAAGAAAAAGAAAGAATTGAGGCTCAAGTGCAGGAAATTCTCGATAAGGACAAGGAGGAGGAAGAAGTCACCAATGAAATAGTGCTCGAAGTGCGAGCCGGCGCAGGCGGAGACGAAGCCAGTCTTTTCGCTTGGGAGCTGGCGCACATGTATGAAAAATTTTCAGAAGTAGAAGGTTTCCTTTGGCGGGTGAATTATGAATCAAAGAGCGACTTGAATGGCTACAAAGAAGCGAGTTTTGAAATAAAAGGCAAGGACGTTTATAACAAGATGCGTTACGAGACGGGTGTACATAGAGTGCAGAGAATACCAGCGACCGAAAAAAATGGCAGAGTGCACACGTCCACAGCTAGCGTTGCAGTTTTGCCAATCAGAAAAAAAGTAAATTTTAAAATTGATCCATCTGAATTCGAAATGGAGTATTCTCGTTCCGGCGGAAAAGGCGGACAGAATGTGAACAAGGTGGAGACAGCTGTCCGCATCATCCACAAGCCGACCGGCCTTGATGTGCGTTCCACAAACGAACGAAGTCAGCTGGCGAACCGCGAAAAAGCGATGGCTATTTTGACTGCGAAGCTTCAGCAATTAGAAGAAGAAAAAGAGGCGAAAAAATACGCCGGTGAACGCAAGGAGCAAATAGGCACCGCTGACCGATCAGAAAAAATTCGCACTTACAACTTTCCGCAAGATCGAGTGACAGACCATCGCATAAAAAAGTCCTGGCACAATTTGCCTAAAATAATGGAAGGAGATATAGGAGAAATCATCAAGGACCTTGGTTCTGGAGTAGTGGGAAACGAAGAAAACGAATAAAACGGGCTGACATGCGAAAGCTGTTGGCCCTTTCTTTTTGACTTTTGTTATATTTTTTAATAAATATTGCCTAGAATTTAGCGATTTTACCCCCTTGACTTTATGGCACGCTTGTGCTATACTGGAGGGGTAACAAAACAAAGGGGCTCTTAGAGAAAGGCCCTTTTGCGTTCATTGACAATTAGACCCAGATCCAAAAAAAGCATCTTTTCGCGTGTGCGACAGGGGTGTATTTATTGGGTATGTGTGGTTGTCGATGGACAAACAACGCAGAAAGGCAAATCGTATGAGAAGAGATCAGTCATGTTTCATTCCGGCCGTCGTCGTCCTGTTCATCTTGGTGGTAGGTATTTTCTGTATGTACAAGATCATGACGCAAGACAATTCGGCGCCCTTGGTGCAAACCGAGGTCGCACCAATGCCGTACACGCCGACCTTCCTCCCGCCTCCTGAAGTGGCGGTGGAAGAAACAACAAACAACCTGATGGTGGCCTCTGGCGAGGTTACTATCACGACATCAATGAAACCCAATTTTTCCGACAACCCGAAAATCGGAGAATCAAATCGAATCAGTTTCGGGAAATAATCAACGCAACAAAAACGCAGAAATCATGAAAAACATCAGTCAGTCCTTTGTGGTGGCCATGTTGGCTATCGCTCTCACCTCAACCACATTCGCCTACGAAAAGGTTCTCCCGATTGGGAGTCGGGCGGCGTTGGTCTCACACGCTGTCTTGGCAGCAGGCAAATCTGGAAGAATCTACGGCTGGCTGTGGGCACAGGGCAACCTGCAATCCACAAACGGTCCTGGTTACTTTCAGGTTGAGTACAACTCGCCGGCGCCCAACAAGACAGAGATTCAAAAGATCATCTCGTCTCACGAGCTGTCCTATCGGGTCATTGACCCGACCAATGACTGGCTCAACATGTGGACGAGCTGTCAGGACGCCGATGGGAATGAGCTCTTCTACGGTGGTACCGGTTTTCGCTTGCAGTACGGAATAAACGGCTGGCAAGTCCCCGAAGAATCACGGATGTTTGACATCATTCTTGGCTATCGAATTCCGATCAAAATCAAGGGTGCAATTGGCGCCAGGATCTTGGTTCGTGACAACGATGGCAACATGAGGCCCAACATCTGGCTGAACGTCAGTTATGACCAAGAGAGCAACATCGGCACGGTGGGAATGATCTCTGAATACGCGGGCATTGGTTCGCGTGGTCAGTTGATTGTGACCTACTGGGAGAACGTCGATGGGAAAATGCGTGAAGTCGAAGTTGTGTATGGCCTCTCCGGCGACGGTGAAGCCATCAGCACGACGGACGGTTCCACGAGCATGAAACCCATGATGTCTTGCATTGTGTCTCTTACGGCACCCAAGGCGTACATTTTGGGTATTCCAAGCAAGAACCACATCGGCACGGTGCCGTTGGGTGAGCTTTTGCTTACGGAGCTGTCGGAGGTCATCCTTTACGCACAAACCACAGAGGGCGATTCGGCAACTTCTGTCCGCATTTTGGACACGACGAAGTTCAATGCTGAATGGAGTCCTTTCGAAATGCCCGATGGCGCTCCGATCGTGATCACTCTTGATCCGGGGCTTTACCACGTGGACTATGATATTCCCGGGCTACACTCGCCAGTGCCTTACTACAATTATGGTGGCGGGTCAAACGGCGGTGGTGGGGGTGTGGTTACACCTTCGACTTCCGTCCCTGTCGAGGAGAAGTAAAATTCTCCTGCGTGCTCGGCGTTTCCCGAGCTGGTCTAGAAAGACCAATTAAATTTCGATCATGAACAGGTCAGCGTTTACTCGCTGGCCTTTTCTTTTTGCAAAAATTGCTTTTCATTTTTGACTTTAAATAAGTGTTAGGGTATACTTTTGAATGTAGTTTCTCACTTAGCGAAAAGAGTTTCTACGCCTGCCCAAAAAATATATTTAATGGGAGGGTTTATAAATAGTTTTTGCCCGATTTTTTAAAACGGGAGAAGTAAAAGTTATGGCTACAAAGCTATACGTAGGGGGACTCCCTTACAGCACTCAAGAAGGCGCTCTCAAAGAGCTCTTCGCACAAGCTGGATCAGTTGTATCCGCTGTGATTATCATGGACAAAATGTCCGGTCGTTCAAAAGGTTTTGGATTCGTAGAAATGGCATCACAAGATGAGGCAGCGAAGGCTATCTCGATGTTCAACGATCAGGAATTCGAAGGACGAAAACTTACTGTCAACGAAGCTCGCCCTATGGAAGCTCGTCCACCAAGAAGTGGAGGCAGTGACCGAGGAGGTTATGGGGGAGGAGGCGGACGAAGAGAATACTAATTTAAATTTGTATTTTAGAATCAAAAAACCACCACCCGGTGGTTTTTTGATTGCTGATTATATCTTTTTTTGTTATAGTCATTTCTATTGAGTGTCCCCGCCCAAGTAGGGACGGGGTAAAGTAGTTCCCTCGGCCGTAGCCTATGGGCGAGGCAGTGGTAGAACGCTGTCCTGATGTTTACAATTTAATCATGAGTGTGTAGTTCAGTGGTAGAACGCTGTCCTGATAAGACAGAGGTCGAAGGTCCGATTCCTTCCACACTCACAAAATGGATATAAAAATTTTAGATAATAAAATAAAAACCAAGAAACGGAAAAAGATAAAGAAAGATTCACTTTTTTATATGGCAAATTTGTATCCTGAAATCGGAAGACTTTTTTCTTTTTTAGATTCCAATAAAGTTCAGGCTGCAGAAAATGCTCAAATTCGGGCCTTGGGCATAATCGACAAGATCTTGTCTTTTAGAGACATCAAACCTGCGGGCAGGGAAGAATGGAGCGTAATAAAAAATTATATTCTTGGTTATGATAAATTAGACTCATATGAGAGAAGTATTTTAGAAAAATACGCTGAACCTTTCTCTTATAAATTTATGAAAATGTTTGTTTGATTTTTTAAATTTCACAAAATTAGACTACGAGAAAGGCAGTCAAAAAAATAGGTGGAGAATAGGCGACGGCGAAGAATTATTTGTAGCCACAAAGTATAATTGTGATACACTAGAACAAGCAATATCGCAAGGCGATATGGTGATTTATCCCGAGCATTGCCGAAGGAGTATAGACGAATGAAAGCATTAGGTGTTTCAACTAACGAACTTTTGAAATAAACCCATGAAAACGAAATCATCAAATAAAAACTTACATAAGGCAAGTGCCGCAAAAAAGGATGAGTTTTATACCCAACTTGCTGATATTGAAAACGAACTCAAATACTACAAAGACCAATTTCATGGCAAGGTGATATTTTGTAATTGTGATGATCCTAAAGAAAGTAACTTCGTTAAGTATTTTAGTAAAAACTTTGAACATTTGGGGTTGAAAAAATTGATAGCTACACATTACAAAAATGCAAATTTATTTACGAAAGAATCGCCTTACAAATTGGAATATTATGGTGACAAAAATGGTAATCGCATGCCAGATCCAAGTGAATTTATGACCGAGATGATAAGCGATGGTGACTTTCGCAGTAAGGAGTGTATTGAACTTCTTAAGGAAGCAGATATAGTAGTAACTAACCCACCATTTTCTTTGTTCCGTGACTATCTCGCACAACTGGTGGAATATAAAAAAAAGTTTTTGATTATTGGCAACACTAACGCGATGACCTATAAGGAAGTGTTTAAGCTTATTAAAGATAACAAACTTCGTACTGGCTACACCAACTTTAATGTTGGCATGTTTTTTATAGTGCCAGATGACTGGGAACTTTTTCATCACATTGATGAAAATGGTAAGAAAATTGCACGAGTCTCAACTTCGTGCTGGTTTACGAATCTTGAAGTTGAAAAACATAAGCAAGAAATTACCCTTTATAAAAAATATACACCTGAAGAATATCCAAAGTATGAGAATTATGATGCTATAAATGTTGATAAGGTTTCTGAAATTCCAATGAATTATAGTGGTGATATGGGTGTGCCGATTACCTTCCTTGATAAATATAATCCGAAACAATTTGAGATTGTAGGTTTAGGTATATCTAATTCGGGAATAGAAATCGGGGTTAAACCATATACAGAAGAACATAAAAAATATAGAAAAGAAATTCAAAAGAGAGGTGCTGTTGATGGTGATTTATATATGATTAAAAATGGAATTGTTGATGTTCCTTATGCACGAGTTATTATTAAAAATAAAAAATAAAGAATTAGTATGAAAATTAAACAACATAAAATTCCAGTGCACGAAGTGATAAAAGGATACAAAGACAGCGCCGAAGAGGGTGTTGTGGCTTACGCTGGTAAACTCGATATTCGTCCAAAATATCAGCGTGAATTTGTTTATAATGGCGAAAAGCGCGACGCAGTGATTGAAACAATCAAAAAGGATTTTCCACTAAATGTGATGTATTGGGTCAAGACCGATGAAGGAAATTATGAAGTTTTGGATGGCCAGCAACGCACTATTAGCATAGGACAATATGTAAATGGCGATTTTTCTGTTGATGGCTTCTTCTTCCATAATCTTAGTGACCAAAAACAAAAGCAGATTTTGGATTATGAATTGATGATTTATTTTTGCGAGGGTACAGATGATGAGCGACTAGACTGGTTCAAGATTATCAACATTGCCGGCATGAAACTGACCGACCAAGAACTACTTAATGCGAATTATACAGGGTCTTGGCTATCAGACGCGAAATTAAAATTTAGCAAAACAAACTGCGCAGCGTATCTATTAGCGAATGACGGTGGGCAATTAGTGAGTGGTTCACCAATCCGGCAGGAATATTTGGAAATCGCACTTTCATGGATCAACGATGGCGAAATAAAAGATTATATGGCAAAGCATCAGCAAGATAAGAATGCTGACGAATTGTGGAAATATTTCCAAAATGTAATCGCATGGGTGCGGGCAACTTTTACGAATTATCGCCGAGAAATGAACAGTGTGCAGTGGGGTGAGCTGTATAACAAATTCAAAGATAAGAAACTAAATGCCGACAAATTAGAAGCTGAAATCAAAGAGTTAATGCAAGATGAAGATGTAACCAAAAAATCTGGTATTTATCCATATGTTTTAACGAGACAAGAAAAATACCTTTCAATTCGTGATTTTACGCCAAACCAAAAAAGAGAAGCATATGAAAAACAAAAAGGAATTTGTGCAAAATGCAGAGAACACTTTGAAATAGGAGAAATGGAAACAGACCACATAACACCATGGCATGAGGGTGGAAAAACTATTTCAAAAAATTGTCAGATGCTATGTAAGGATGATAACCGAACTAAATCTGGGAAATAATTTTCAAATTTGTTGTATAATTATAAGAATAAGTATGTCCAAAAAACATAAAAAAATAGAAGTCATTGACTTGTTTAGCGGAATAGGTGGTTTAACATATGGACTAAGAAAATCTGGGTTGTCAGTCTTGGCTGGTCTTGATAATGATGAATCATGTGCTTATGCGTATGAGAAAAACAATGGGGCTAAATTTATATCAGCAGATATTTCAGAATTCGATTTTAAAGAACTAAACAAAATATATTCAAAAGGAAGTGTTCGAGTGCTAGTTGGCTGTGCTCCTTGTCAGCCATTTTCCTCGCACGCTTTTAAGTTGCGCAAAGACGAGAAGGACGAACGCTGGAATTTACTTGATCACTTTATTCGAGGAATCAAAATTGTTAAGCCAGATATAGTTTCTATGGAGAATGTTCGCGGGGTTACAAAAACTGATGTGTTTAAGAATTTTGTAGAGGAACTTGAAAAACTTGGGTACAAAGTGGACTGGAAAGTAGTCTATGCACCGAATTATGGCGTGCCACAAAATCGTAGTCGTCTAATTCTGCTTGCTTCTAGGCTTGGCAAGATTTCAATACCCAAAGAAACACACACCAAGGATAAATATATTACTGTGGGCGATATTATTCGTGAATTGCCAAAAATTGATGCAGGAGAAATATCTAAACACGATCATTTACACCAGGCAAAAAAACTAACTCCTGTAAACCAGAGAAGAATTATACAATCTAAACCTGGAGGGACGTGGCGTGACTGGAATAAAACATTACTTCCAAATTGTTACAAAAAGGATAGCGGGCAAACGTATACTTCTGTATATGGACGAATGACTTGGAATGGTGTGTCACCAACAATCACGACACAATTTACGAGTTATGGGTCTGGAAGATTCGGACACCCAGAACAAAATCGAGCACTCTCAATACGCGAGGGCGCATTGTTGCAAACATTTCCTATTGATTATGACTTTGGGAATTTCCCCGCAATAAAAATTAGTAGGCATATTGGAAATGCGGTTCCACCACAGCTGGGAATCATTATCGGCAACCAGATTAAAAAGCATATAGAAAGTTATGGAAAGTGAAAATTATACATTCAATATATCTCTAAGTGTTCTAAACCACTTGGGTCGAAATTTATATAGAACTTTTCCTACTGTCATAGGTGAAGCAGTCTCTAATGCGTGGGATGCAAATGCAGAAAATGTTTGGATTAAAATAGATAGAGAAAATAATAGATTTTGGATTAAAGATGATGGAGTCGGAATGAATTCCGATGATTTTAAAGAAAAATTTTTAAAAGTAGGGTACTCAAAGAGGACGTTAGGAGGTATGACCTCTCCGCAACCACACTCTCGTCCTTACATAGGAAATAAAGGTATCGGGAAGCTGGCTCTTTTGTCCTGTGCCGACAAGATAACTATTATCTCAAGAAAATCATCCGAGGATAATTATATTGGTGGAGCCATTGATAATTCTGGGTTAGATAGAGCTATTAAGGATGACATATCCTCGCATAATTACTCTCTTGACCCTGTAAACAATTCTCTATTTACGGAGATAAAAGTCGGACATGCTAACGGCACTATTATTTGTTTTGAGGGCATCAAAGATGGTATTAACAATACTGATGATTTTTTAAAAAAAATTATAGCACTTCATTTTAGATTTTCTCTTGTAGACAAAAACTTTAATATTTATCTGGACGACGAACTTATAACGCTTGCTTCACTTAAAAGTATTGCAGAAAAAACGGAGTTTGTTTGGAATATCAATAATTGGGACAAAGATGAGTATCTCGAAAAATATTGCAACAAAATCTACAAGACTATACCTATACAAATGTCAGATAGTATCGCTGGTTTTATTGCATCCGTTGAATTTCCAAAGGATAGAAATATACACTCCACAGGTGAAAAAGTTGGTGTGGATTTATTTGTAAATGGTCGAATAAGAGAAACGGATATTTTAAAACATATTCCGTCTGCCCAGCTCCCAGAAAACTATCTGTACGGACAAATTCATTTCAATGCATTAGATGAGGATGGGAAAGACAGATTTATTAGTAGTCGTGAAGGTGTGCTTGCTGATGATCCTTTGTATAAAGAATTTCTAGGTGAGTTGAAAAAGACTATTCTATCAATAATGGATCAATGGGATGATCTGCGTGATGAGCGTGGTAAAGATGGAAACCTCGAAACGGCTTCTAAATTTAAAAAAGCGAAGTCGTTATATAGAGAGGTAAAAAAAGAATACTCAGGAGAGGTTGGGGAGGGCGGTGATGAATTTCTAGTAGAACTAACGGATGATGCAGCTTTTAATGGCCTTGGTTATTATGAGTGTTTCATGTCCGAAAACTTGTTACGAAGACATATACGCAATAATGGTGGTCTTTCGAAATGTTTAAATATTGACCTAAAAAAACAAACATGTCGACAAAGAAAACCCGATGAACAAGATTCTTGGTGTAAGTATTGCCAAGGCCAAAAATCAAGAGAGGGATTAGAGGAGTTGAAGAAAAGCGCAAAAATGGAGATTAAAGTGAGAAGTGATGAGGATGATATGCTCATGTATTTGGATTATCTAGATCTCGCAGAGCTTATAAATAATTCGGTTCTCAAAGAGGAGGACAAACCTTACAAACCACTTCGAAATTCTGTAATGCACACATCTCGGCTAACGGAGCAGGCAAAGACAAAATTAACTTCCGTATTCGATAATGTTGTTGCAACAGTCAAAAAGTTAATTGGAGGAGGTAATAAAAAATCATGAACTATCAAGGTGTAATAATTGAAGAAAGTTTGGATAAAAAGGAAGTTTTGGGTAAAGTAAAAATTATCAAAACTAAAATTAGCCCTGTTGTGGAAAAACATAGAACTCCCTGGGTTAAGCAGTGGACTATGCGCACTGTCGAAGTTTCAGAAGAAAATGCAGATAAAATTGCCGAACAATTAAGCAAAGATTTGGACAAGGAGCACGCATGGTATGCTGATTTCAAGAATGAAAATTATCACTTCATCATTTATCGTGGAAAAATATTCAAGGTTGATCTAAAAAATCCGACAGCTTATCAAGATGCTAAAAAATTTGGTATTACTTTGGGTATTCCAGAATATCAAGTTGATTTTACTCCCGAAGATAAAATTTTTGAAAAAACATGAAACCACAATTTATAATCGGATCGTTTGGGATAATTTTTGACGAGCGGAAGCGAGTTTTGCTTGTGCATAGACGAGATTATGATTTATGGAATTTACCCGGTGGAACTTTGGAAGATTTCGAATCTCCTAAAAATGCGGTCATTCGAGAAGTAAAAGAAGAGACTGGTTTAGATGTAAAAGTTTCTAAACTTCTTGGCGTTTACAATAAGGAAAATAAAAATGACATGGCTTTTTCTTTTTTATGTGAAGCGGTTGGCGGAAAAATAACTTTAAATGACGAAGCAGACAGAATTGAGTATTTTGAAGTAGATAAATTACCCGCCAATTCTGTGCCCAAGCAAGTTGAAAGGATAAAAGATGCTCTTTCAAATCCAAGCGAAATAATTTTTAAAACTCAATCTGGTAAGTCGGCGATTGAACTTGTTAAAGAGGGTAAATTATAATTATGGAAAGAATTTTGATAATTGGCCTGCAAGGCTCTGGAAAATCTACATTTGCAAATAAATTAGGCAAGGCTCTTAATCGTGAGGTCATACATTTGGATAAAATTTACTATGAATCTGGCTGGAAACATACTCAAACGAAAGAGGAATGGAGACAAACAATTAGGGATTTAGTTTCAGATCAGAAATGGATTATGGATGGGCAATACAATAGCACTCTCGATATTCGTATACCCGCCGCGGACACGATAGTTTTCTTTAATTTTAGTAAGTTTACCTGTTATTACAGGATATTCAAAAGAATTTTCAGCAGAACTCAACCTTTCGATAAAGCGGAAGGAAATTTTAATAAAATATCATGGGATTTAATTAAAAAGATAATATATTTTCCGAGACAGGAAACACTAGCAAAACTTCTACCCTTTAAAAATTCAAAGAAAATATTTATAGTAAAAAATAGTAAAGAAGCCGAAGAACTATTATATAAACTAACAAAATAGTATAATAATTTTATGGCAACATTAGGTATTGAAGAAAATTATTAAAAAGAAATACTTATATAAGATATACTGACAAATAAAAAAAGCGGGCACCCAGACCTGGGACACGCTTCTTTATGTAAAGAGTATATGCGAAGTAAGTTAGAAAGTCAATAGTTTTTAATTAACTAATTTATATGCCCGACGACCAAGAAACAACCCAAAATACCTCTATTACAGATTCCAGCCCTACGACACCTTCCGATAGCCCGAAGCACTTCCTGAGACCCCAGAAGCCCCCGGGGAGGGTTTTAGTGCTGAAAGTAATAATATAAAGTGCTATAATGTAAAGATATGAAATACACAAATTTAGCAATATTTGTAGTGTTTTTCGGGACTGCTCTGTTTAATTCTTTTCAGGATCGCAATTGGGTAGAAGTGGTGTTGTTTTTTGTTTTGGGAGTAATGTTTCTTTGGTCAGACACGAAGAAGAAATAATCAAATGCAAACATACAACTGGTACTCACAACTTATCAAACCGACATGGTCTCCACCCGCTTGGATTTTTGGACCGGTATGGACTTTTCTTTATGTTTTGATTGCCGTGTCATTTGGTAAAGTATTTTGGATGGCTTTCCAAAAACAAATTACACTTCTTGTCGCTCTGCCTTTTTTGTTGAATCTCATTTTCAATTTTGCTTTCAGTCCGATTCAATTTGCTTGGCAAAATAATTTTTGGGCGGCAGTCGATATTCTTTTAGTTTTAGGAACTCTGATCTGGGCTATGATTGCAATATACCCACATATGAAATGGATTACTTATATTCAAATTCCATATCTGCTTTGGGTATCATTTGCGACAGTTTTACAATTGACTATCACATTTCTGAATAAATAGGGGAATTAGATCACCGAGTTTGCATCATCGTCATCTTTATATTATTATAGGTTAAAGCCGTAAAGGCTTTATTTTTGTGTTATATTTAGTGCAATATGGTTGATGATAAAAACAATTTAAACAAGGAAGGCTCGTCCCGCCAAAGCGAGACGAACTGGAAGCCGGTAATGGTTTTTTATGCTAAAACGACTTCTTGGATCATATTGCCTTTAGTCATAGGTCTAATAGCAGGTAATTTTACGAAAAGTCAGACTTTATTCTTCGTTTTCTTGATGATTGGTTTCGGCATCACATGCTTAGGGATTTATAGAGAAATAAAACAATATAAAAAAGATTTTCTGCCAGAGGCAGATCAGCCTAAGGCTGAAGAAAAACAAAATGGCAACAAATAACACAATTGAAACAACCTCGCCTGTAAACAAGCTACTGCCAAAGGAAACATCAGCTCAAGAAGTAGCAGAACAACCTAGTCATGAAGTGACTATTTTTGCTGAACCGATTTTTCAGATTGGAAGTTTCCAGATTACGAATTCGCTTTTAAACTCTTGGCTTGCGGTTTTAGTCATCATTGCATTTTGCGTTGTGCTTCGTTTAAAGTTGAAACAAATTCCGGGCAAGGTCCAGCATATTTTTGAGATTCTTCTAGAAGGTGCTTTTTCATTGTGCGACCAAGTCACAAATGATCGCAAAATAACTCTTAAAATTTTTCCTCTAGTCATATCACTTTTTGTTTTTATTTTAATAAATAATTGGCTCGGACTTTTACCCATCGTAGGATCGATTGGTTTTGTAGAAGATTCTGTTTTCATACCCCTCTTTCGAGCTGGAACTGCTGATATCAACACTACATTGGCGCTCAGCATCGCGATTGTTATTGGATCAAACATTTTTGGAATCATCGCGATAGGTGCTTGGAAAACTTTTAATAAATATGTTAATATCAAAGCGCTGGTGTCGATTCCGATGAAGATCAGAAAAGACCCTAGCATCATCATAGTCGCACCTATAAGCGTTTTTGTAGGTTTGCTTGAATTGATCGGTGAAATGGCAAAGGTTGCGTCTCTTTCTTTCCGACTTTTCGGTAACGTATTTGCTGGAGAAGTTTTATTGGCGTCGATGGGCGCGATTTTTATTTATATCCTGCCGACTCCATTCCTGTTCTTGGAAGTGTTCATCGGACTCATCCAAGCGCTCATATTTTCTCTTCTGGCGGCGGTTTACTTTACGATAGCGTCGCAAGATCACGGAGAGCATGAAGAAGAGCCCGGACACGAGGACAAAGTATTAGTAAGTGTTTAATTACCCCGATGCATTAGATCGGGGAGCCGACAAAATCGTCGGCTTTATAAATAAGTCGAAAAATTATTAGCTTAATACACCCGCCTTTGCTTAAAAGCTCCGGCGTGGCGAAGAAAAAAGTTATGGAAAAAGAAGTAGTTAGTACAGTTGTAAATTTAGCACCACTTGCAAAGTCTCTAGCAATAGGGCTTTCAGCAATCGGCGCAGGTCTAGGTATAGGTATGATCGGAGGTAGGGCAATGGAGGCGATCGGTCGCAATCCAGAGGCTACAGGAAAAGTTTTGGTTCCGATGCTCATTGCATCTGCATTCGCAGAAGCTGTGGCTATTTACGGATTGGTTATCGCGTTTTCTATTAAGTAAATAAGTTTTCAATTTTTTATCAGGTCCTCGGTTCTCTGGGGCCCCGCGCCCCAGCCAGACCATTCTAAAAAATTAAAACTCATTTACTTTTAACATCATGAATGAATTTATTGCCACATTTCACATAGATTGGAAATTGATGATTGCGCAGATCATTAATTTTGCGTTGGTTTTTGTTGTTTTTTATTTATTGGCTGCAAAGCCTCTAAGTAAATTGATGAAAGACAGAACGCAAGAAATACAGACTGGCCTTACAAATGCCAAGGACAATGCTGTTTTATTAGAAAAAACCCAAAAAGAATATGACGAGATAATCAGAAAAGCTCGTAATGAAGCCAACACCGTATTCCAGACTGGCAAGAAAGAAGCTGAAGCAAAGAAAACGGCAATGATCGAAGAAGCCAAAATTGAAGTTGCGTCAATTATAGAAAATGGCAAAAAGAGCCTGCAGGCCGAAAAGATAAAAGCAGTAGAAGAAGCAAAGAAAGATATTGCAATCTTATCTCTCAAAGCCGCAGAGAAAGTATTAAGCATTAAAAAAGATTTAAACAGTTTGTAATTTTATTTATGGCCGTTTTATCAAACAATGACATAGCTCGCGCAGTTTACCTTCTCGCAAAGGGCAAGAGTCATGTTGAGCAGACGGATGTATCAAAGAAAGTCGTTGATTTTTTATTTCGTAAAAGGCTTTTGTCTAAAGCGTCGCTGATACTCTCACAACTGGAGAAAATCATAAACAAAGAAGAGGGCAGGGTGGTGGCAAAAGTATCAAGCGTAGAAAAACTCAGTCATCAAGCAAAAGTAAATATGGAACAAGCCCTTAAAAAACGCTACTCTGCCAAAGAAATAATAATCGATGAAAGTTTAGATTCGAGATTGTTAGGGGGAATCAAAGTAGAAGTGAATAATGAAATCATCGACCTATCGATTAAAAATAGAATTGAAAAATTACAAGAATATTTAATAAAGACTGTATGAGTAACAATATCGTAGAAAATTTAAAAAAAGAAATAGATAATTTTTCACTTCAGTTGAAAGTCGAGAAGGTGGGGGCTGTGATGGAAGTTTTCGATGGTATCGCTAAAGTTTCCGGACTTTCAGATATCAAATCTTCTGAAATGGTTACTTTCCCCGGGGGTGTTGTGGGTGTGGCCCTAAACCTTGAAGAAGATGCAGTCGGGGTCATTATTCTTGGAGATTTTTCTAAAATCAAAGAGGGTGATGAAGTAAAAGCGACTGGAAAGATTCTCGAAATACCTGTTTCTGACAGTATTTTAGGACGAGTAGTAAATGCAGTGGGCGTGCCCATAGACGGCAAGGGGGCGTTAAAAGCAGACAAAGTGTATCCGATTGAAAAAGTGGCTCCCGGAGTCATCACACGACAAAAAGTGAGTCAACCGGTGCAAACAGGTATCAAAGCCATTGACGCCTTGATCCCGATCGGCCGTGGTCAGCGTGAGCTCATCATTGGTGACAGACAGACGGGTAAGACTGCGATTGCCATCGACACTATTTTGAATCAAAAAGGTCAGAACATGATTTGCATATATGTTTCTATCGGTCAGAAAGATTCCAAACTTCGCAAATTAGGGGCAAGGTTGGAAGCCGGCGGAGCTATGGCTTATACAGTTATAGTTTCAGCAGGAGCTTCAGAGGCTGCTTCGATGTCTTATGTTGCGCCTTATGCTGGAGTATCTATTGCGGAGTATTTTATGGATCAAGGAAAAGACGTTTTGATTATTTATGATGATCTTTCCAAGCACGCTGTCGCATATCGAGAAATTTCTCTTCTCCTTCGTCGTCCACCCGGTCGTGAAGCGTATCCGGGAGATGTTTTTTATTTACACTCAAGACTTCTCGAGCGCGCTTGCAGGCGTAATGAAAAGTATGGCGGAGGTTCTATTACAGCTTTGCCTATCATTGAAACACAAGCTGGCGACGTGTCTGCATATATTCCCACCAATGTCATTTCTATTACTGACGGACAAATTTTCTTGGAGACTGATCTTTTCTATAAAGGTATTCGTCCGGCTCTGAACGTCGGTCTGTCTGTCTCTCGTGTCGGTGGCGATGCTCAGATCAAAGCAATGAAAAAAGTGGCTGGAACTTTAAAGCTCGACCTCGCGCAATTCCGTGAACTTGAAGCATTTGCACAATTCGGTTCAGACCTCGATGATGCCACCAAGAAGCAACTCGAAAGAGGCAAGAGAGCGGTAGAAATGTTGAAACAGTTGCAATATTCTCCGATGAAAGTAGAACACCAAGTGGTCACGCTCTATGCTCTCGTCAAAGGTTTTATGGATGATGTTCCTTTGGAAAAAATAAAAGAATTCGAAGCTGGGCTTATCGAATACGCAGAAAGCAATGCGAAGATTTTTTATAAAGAAGTTAAAGAGTCTAAAATGTGGACTGATAAAGGTGAAGAGCAATTAAAAAAAGCGATTGGGGATTTTAAAATTAGTTTTGCAAAATAATGGCTGGCACAAAAGAAATTAAAAGAAGAATAAAGAGTGTGAAGAATACGAAAAAAATCACGAAAGCGATGGAGCTGGTGGCTGCCAGCAAGATGAAGCGCGCTGTCTCTTCTACCCTTGCCTCTCGTCTGTATGCGGGATATTCTTGGCAGATTTTAACTTCGATTGCAAAAAACGTCGAAGAGTTGAACCATCCTCTTTTTACTGAACGAAAAATAAAAGAAGGTGTAAAAGAAAATATTTTACTTATGCTTGTCACTTCGAACAGAGGTCTTTGTGGAGCTTATAATACACAAATCATAAAGAAAACTATTTTGTTGTTAAAGAACAAGAACATAAATATAGATGTGGTTTCAATCGGCAAAAAGGGGGATGTGGCGATGCGCAGATTGGGTGTCAAAGTTGTCGCTTCTTTTTCAGATTTAAGTGATAATATCTCTCTGTCAGAGATTGTCCCTATTTCAAAATTAGCTATAGACGAATACGTTGCATCACGTTATGACAAAGTACTAGTAGCTTATACTGATTTTGTTTCAGCCCTTACACAAAAGCCGAATATTAAACAAGTGTTACCAGTCAGCAGGACAGATTTGAAGAAACTTATTGAATCATTGGAACATGTCGAACATAATAAGAATGAAGAAATAAACAAACCAGAGCAGGAAGAGAGTAAGACAGATTATTTGTTTGAAGGAGATAAGGTAAAGTTGATCAGTTCATTGGCAGAGAAATTAACGAGAATGCAGATATATCAGATGATTATAGAATCGAACGCCAGTGAACAATCGAGTAGAATGGTAGCAATGAAAAATGCTTCTGAAGCTTCCGGCGAAATGATAGATGACCTCACTCTGGTATTCAATAAAGCAAGACAGTCGAACATTACCAGAGAAATATCAGAAATAAGTGCAGGGATGGCGAGCGTGAGTTAATTAGATTATTATAAATATGAAGCAGAAGTTACTTTTTAGAATGGTCTGGCCGGGGGAGGGACCCGGGGAACCGAGGACCTTATAAAAAGTAACTTCTGCGAAATAAAAATCATGAAAACAACAGGTACAATAAAAAAGGTTATAGGTCCGGTCGTAGATGTGGATTTCGGCGAGAATCTGCCAGATATTTATACAGCATTGGAAATAATGAATCCTTCGACGAGCTCAGGACAGGTGGCAAAAAAAATAGTTCTTGAAGTAGAACAGCACATAGGGGGCGGAGTGGTGAGAGCAGTCGCCATGGACACTACTGATGGCCTTTCTCGCGGTATGGAAGTTGTGAATACTGGCGCACCTATTTCTGTACCTGTAGGTAGTGCCACTCTCGGACGCATCTTTAATGTTCTAGGCGAAGCTATCGATGACTTGCCTGCCGAAACTTTAGCGAAGTCAGGTGGAAAACGTCTACCAATCCATCGCAAAGCTCCAGCGTATGTCTCTCAAGCTACGAAAGTTGAAATTCTAGAAACAGGTATCAAGGTCATTGATCTCATTTGTCCAGTGTTGAAAGGTGGAAAAGTTGGACTCTTCGGTGGCGCGGGTGTCGGCAAAACTGTCGTCATTCAAGAGCTTATCCATAACATTGCTTCAAACCATGGAGGATATTCTGTCTTTGCTGGAGTTGGTGAACGCACTCGCGAGGGTAACGATCTTTACCATGAAATGAAAGAGTCTGGTGTATTACCAAAAGTTGCCATGGTGTTCGGACAGATGAATGAACCGCCAGGCGCTCGTCTACGCGTTGCTCTTTCAGGGCTCACTATGGCGGAACATTTCCGCGACGCTGAAGGCAAAGATGTGCTTCTTTTCATTGATAACATTTTCCGTTTTACGCAAGCTGGATCTGAGGTATCGGCTCTCCTCGGTCGTATCCCTTCTGCGGTGGGTTATCAGCCGACTCTCGGAACTGAAATGGGAATGATGCAAGAGCGTATTACTTCTACCGACAAAGGTTCTGTTACTTCTGTGCAAGCTGTTTATGTTCCGGCTGACGACTTGACTGATCCAGCTCCCGCTACAACATTTGCGCATCTAGACTCTACTGTCGTGCTCAATCGTTCACTTTCAGAAATTGGTATTTATCCAGCTGTTGACCCACTGGATTCTTCATCTACCATTCTTGATCCAAACATAGTCGGCGCAGAACATTACAATGTGTCTCGCGAAGTTCAGCGTGCGTTGCAGAGATACAAGGATTTGCAAGATATTATCGCCATCCTAGGTATGGAAGAATTGTCTCCCGCCGATAAAGAACTCGTTGCCCGCGCTCGTAAAATTCAAAAATTCCTTTCACAACCATTTTTCGTTGCAGAACAATTTACTGGCACGAAAGGGCAATATGTTCCGCTTGCTGAAACGATCCGTTCTTTTAAAGAAATTCTGGAAGGTAAACATGACAGCAAGCCAGAAAGTGATTTTTATATGAAGGGTGCGTTGTAATTTTGAAAATAAAATAGTTCTTGAGAAAAGCCTTGCGCAGGAGCTTAGAAAATAAAAATGGTATTCCATTTATTATTTTCTTGAGCGACGAGCAGTTCGCTGGCGAAGCTTCGCCAGATAGATTGCTTTTCGAGAGAAGTTATTTTATTTTTAAAAATTAAAAGATTAAATATATGTCAAAACAATTAAAACTTAAAATAATTACCCCGGAACGCCTCATTTTGGAAGAAATGGTGGATCAAGTCAGCCTACCGACCACAGAGGGCGAAATAACTATTTTGCCGGAGCATATTCCGCTTATTTCCGGGCTTTCTGCCGGAGATGTGATAGCTTTCACAAATGGCGAACATGTGCCGATGGCAGTTGTAGGCGGATTCGTGGAGGTAAAGAATGGTAAAGATGGAACAACAGAAGTTGCCGTACTCGCTGATTTTGCCGAAACTATTGCCGAATTGACCGATGAGAAAATAATTCAGGCGAAAGCTCGCGCAGAAGAATTAAAGAAGCTGATGGAAAACAAAGAACATGTTGATTTCGAGCATTTCGAAGCTGAACTCGAACGCTCGCTCACACGCGTCAAAATCGCTGACAAGTGGAGAACAAGGAAATATAGAAAATAGAACCTATTTTTAAGCTTGATTTTTCTTTTTTTTTAACATAACATCACTTTAAATGTTGTTCAAGCCCTCTTCTGGGCTTTTTGTCATAAACCTCAATCAATACTCAAAACTATGCAAGAACAAAATCAGGGGCTCGTGCAAGAGCTTCAGGACGTTCAGACGTTTATCATTGGAGACAGTAAAATCGCGCTCGAAATGCGTATTCTCGCCAAGAAGCTTGGAGAAACTGATCACAAGGTTCTCATCCAAGGAGAAACTGGAGTTGGGAAAGAAAACGCTGCCAGAGAAATTCACAAGAACGGACGCCAAGATAAACCGTTCGTGCCAGTGAATTGCTCGGCACTGCCTGAGAACCTTATCGAAAGTGAATTGTTTGGTCACAAGAAGGGTTCATTCACGGGTGCTATCGAGGACAGGAAAGGTTACTTTGAAACAGTCGAGGATGGCACTCTCTTACTCGACGAGATAGGAACATTACCTTTACCTTCGCAGGTGAAAATCTTGCGAGTTCTTCAAGATGGGGTATTTAGTCCAGTTGGCGATCGACGTCCAATTCAACTCAAGGCGAGGGTTATTGCCGGGACAAACATCGACCTTGAAAATGCGATACATAAAGGAGAGTTTCGCTCGGATCTTTTCCATCGTCTGAATGTGATTCCATTTTTTGTTCCGCCTCTGCGAGAACGTTTGGAGGATGTGCCTCTACTCGTTGAGCACTTTCTCAATAAGGAACAAGGAGAGGACAAACTCAAAAGATTCACTGCGGAAGCAATGGTGATGATGCAGGGCTATCACTGGCCAGGCAACATTCGTGAACTTGAGAATGCAGTTGCGCGTGCAGTGTTTTTCTCTAACGGAGAGATGGACATTAAGGTTGGGCACCTTTGTCTTCATCCCAAACTCAGAAATATGGATGAATCCGATCCTGTTTCTGGTGATGAGTTTAGGAGAGAGGGGAGGTTCATAAATTTTTATGAGCTTGAAGAGCTCTATCTCCGAAAGCTCTTGGTAGAAGCAAGAGGAAATGTTTATCGGAGTGCCATCATTTCAGGTTTGCATCGTAACACCATCATAAGGCAGGTTAGTGAGTTCAAACTTGAACATTTGACTAATAAGCATAAAAAATAGTTAGAGGGCTACTAATTTAACCCTCGAAAAGGCCAGTGCAACACCGAAAGGAAAAAAGTGCTGGCTTTTTAGTTTTTTGTAGTTCTCGCTTGATTATTTAATTATTTAGATATATACTATATAATAGTATTATAAGTTAATATTATATTATCATATGTCTACAATATCTGTGCCATTAAATTCAAAATTAGAGCAGTCCCTAGATTATTTAGTGAAATCAGGTGTTGCTGACAACAGAGCCGCAGTGATGCGAAAAGCTTTGACTCGCTTAACTGAAGATGAGGCAGTTTCTGCTGTTTTGCGCGCGGAGCAGGAAGTTAAAGATGGGTTAATTTTAAGAGGTGATCTGAGAAAATTGGCTAAAAAAATAAAATAAATTTTATGAAAGTAGCCTATACGCCAGCTTTTATTAAGCAATTTAACACTCTTTCGAAAGAACTTCAGGAAGAAGTTTTGGCAAAAATAGAGCTTTTCAAAGATCGAAATAATCATAAGATGCTGAAAGTTCATAAATTACACGGTAAGCATTCCTCAAAATATAGTTTTTCCATTGATTATAAAAATAGAATTGTTTTTATGTATCTAACAAAACAAGAGATTATCTGTTTATTTATTGGTGATCATGATATTTATAAATAATTTTTTACATGTCTAAATTTTACATTGTGGCGACGCCGATCGGGAATATGGGGGACATCACGCTTAGAGCTATCGAGACGCTTAAAAGCGTTGATTTGATATTGTGTGAAGATACGCGCGAGACAAAAAAAATTTTAGATAAATATGGAATAAATAAACCGACGATGAGCTATCCATCCGACGATGTAGTCGGAAAAGATAATAGACAAAGTAAACTCGCAAAGATTCTTACTTTATTAGAAGAGGGAAAAAACTTAGCTTTAGTGTCAGATGCCGGCACGCCAACTATCTCAGACCCGGGTGCTATGCTTGTTTCTAAGATTAAAGAAAAATTTAACCTCACCCCTTCGCCCCTCTCCTTGACAAGGAGAGGGGTTGGGGGAGAGGTGAGTGTTCAGGTGATTCCAATTCCGGGCCCCTCGGCTGTCATCACTGCGCTTTCTGCTTCAGGACTGCCAACGCATGAATTTACTTTTCTTGGTTTTTTACCGCACAAAAAAGGTAGAGAGACTTTATTTAAAGAAATCGCTAGCGCAGAACGCACGATGGTTTTTTATGAATCTCCGCATAGAATTTTAAAAACTTTAGAGTCATTAATAAAATTTTCTCCAGAGAAGAAAGTTTGCATCGCGAGGGAGCTCACAAAAATTTACGAAGAATTTAAAACTGGAAGTCCTACTGAAGTTTTAGAATACTTAAATAAAAATCCGATGAAACAAAAAGGGGAGTTTACGGTGATTGTGTCTTAAAATGATCGAGGGACGCACGGATGGCTCCGGTGCGTCCCTCTGACGATGCTTCAAGCGTATTTCTTCAATAATTCAGGACCGCCATAATCCCTTGACAGGACGGCCGCGATTTTTTCACGTGTCTTGTCATCTACAAGCTCGGTAGATGATGGAACCTCTCGAAACAGCCTCCCACCTTTTCCAAATCTTTGTTCAGCTTCACGCCGAGCTAAAATTTGGTTGAGATTACCCTCGAATTCGTTAGATCCAAAGGTATTAGTATATATGTAGTTTGGCATAGAACAATTTTCCTTTCTTGCCTAACAATATACTCTATTTCAATTTATGTTTCAAGCAAGTAATTATAGACCAATCGAATTTTCCTTTCTCTGCCAGGTATTTCATTTTGTCTAACGCCCAAATAGAGTCGTCTAAAACCTCATTGCATGCTTGATATAATTTTTTTGCTTCACTGGCGAGCTTTCTATATTCATATCTACCTTTATAAAATCCTTTAGGCATTTTTTCCCAGCCGTTCATTTTGTAATAACAATTTACTATCTCATGCACCGGGTTGACAGCTTGTTTATGTTTCTGCAAATTCGCCAAATATCCACTGAATGGATTTTTTAATTCATCTTCAGAGCCGTTTTTTTTATCATCTTTCTCCATGCTATCCATCCTTTTATTTTAGCATAAATATGATACCCGGTAGTGAAACTTGGCAAAGTTTTTTAAACGTGCTTCGCGCATTGCCAAGTTCTACTACCGGGTGATATATTACCTATATGGGTATCTTCACAAAAAGGTTGGGCATAGATTTAGGGACGGCGAATACCCTAGTGTTTTTGCCTGGCAAGGGAATAATTTTAAACGAGCCTTCGGTGGTGGCTGTTTCTGAACAAGACAATAAAATTTTAGCCATTGGTTTTGAGGCTAAAGATATGATCGGCAAAACTCCAGAGTCTATCATTACTTATTGTCCAATGAAAGACGGAGTGATTGCAGACTATCGTGTTACGGAGGCGATGCTTCGTTATTTCATAAACAAAGCGATGGGGCGGTTTAATTTTTTTAAACCCGATGTGATGGTTTCAGTTCCGGCGGGCGTTACTTCCACAGAAAGACGAGCTGTCATAGAGGCTACCATACGCGCAGGCGCTAAAAATGCTTACGTAGTGAAGGAGCCCATCTTGGCGGCCATCGGCGCCGGAATTCCAATCTATGAATCGAAGGGTCATATGGTGGTGGACATCGGTGGAGGCACGACGGACGTGGCTGTTATCTCACTCGGAGGAATCGTGGCTTCTACATCAGTTAAATGCGCTGGAAATAAAATAGACCAAGCCATAGCTGATTACATAAAGAAAACTTTCAATTTGGCGATAGGTGATAGAACAGCCGAAGAAGTTAAAATAAAAATAGGTGCCGCAGTAATGCTCGAAGAAGAATTGAGTGTAACGATAAAAGGGCGAGATTTTATCCAAGGTTTGCCTAGATCTGCTCGCGTCGGAACGAATGAAATAGTAAAAGCCATAGATGGAGAATTAAGGCAAATTATAAAAGCGATTAAAGCTGTTTTGCAAGAAACTCCGCCGGAACTTGCTTCGGACATTATAGATCAAGGTATCATTATGACTGGTGGTTCGTCTCAATTGCGAAATTTTACAGACTTGGTTTTTCGCAAGACAGGCGTCAAGGCGGCGCTCGCCGAAGATCCTCTTTTTTGCGTGGTGAAGGGCACAGGCATAGCGCTCGAGCATTTGGATGTATATAAAAAAACAGTTTTAAGTAAAAAGTGAGTTCTTCAAAAACAAAATAGCTACTTTTAAAAACCCGCATAAAATTCTGCTGAATTTTTGCTAAGACTTCGGCCCGTCGGCCTCCGTACGATTTTTAAAAGCACTATTTTATTTTTGAAGAATTGTTTAAACTATATGAAAATAAAAGAACATTTAGATAAAAATAATTTACATCATGCTTATCTAGTAGAGGGCATACGTGAAGAGATTGTGTCGGAGATTTTTAATTTTTTGAAGGATTTAAACATTAAGACTTCCGGCAATCCTGATTTTTGCCATATAACAATTGATAATTTTAAAATTGACGAGGCATTTGATCTGCGCGCCATGTCTTCAAATAAAAGCTTTGCCCTTGGCCATAGCCCTACGGGCGAGCCAGGCGAGGCTTCCTTTAAGAAAGTTTTCCTTGTTTGTGTGAACAGCTTTTCTTTAGATGCGCAGAATGTTTTGCTCAAAATGTTTGAAGAACCGATAGAGAACACGCATTTTTTTCTAGTTGTGCCAGATGTAAATGTTCTTTTGAAAACATTAGTTTCTAGATTTTATTTAATAAAAAATGAAAATTTAAATAATGAAACAGAAGAAGCAGAGAAATTTATAAATATGTCTTTACAAAAGAGAATAGATTTTATAAAAGAATTGTTGTTAGAACCGGAGGAGAAAGATGAAGACGGGAATGAAATTGTTCTTTTGGATTCATCTCGCTCAAAAGCACTGAAATTCTTGAATGCTCTGGAATTAACTCTGCATAAAAACCTAGTGTCAAGGGCGGGCTTTGACACTAGGTTTTTTGAGCAAATTTTCAAAGTCCGTGAATTTCTCCGTATGCCAGGTTCTTCCGCTAAAACTCTAATGGAGTCCGTGGCGTTGTTGATACCGGAAAAAATATCTTAAAGATGAAATACAAAGTACGGGGCAGGCTGTAAAAAAGACATGGACAATATTAGTAAAAATAGAATATGTCAAAATTGTCGAGGTGAATTTGTAATCGAATCGGAGGATTTTAATTTCTACGAAAAGATGAAAGTTCCTGCGCCGACTTTTTGTCCGGAGTGTCGACTCATCAGGAGGCTTGTGTTGAGAAATGAGCGTATTTTATACAAACGTGAGTGTAATTTATGTAAAAAAAATATTATTTCGATTTATCATCAATCTGTACCTTTTCCAGTGTATTGTCTTCAATGCTGGTACGGCGATGGCTGGGATCCAGTTTCTTTCGGGCGGGACTATGACTTCTCTAGGCCCTTTTTTGAACAATGGAAAGGATTTTCCGATTCTGCTCCACGACTTGCTTTATGGCACAGAAATGCGATCAATTCCGATTACTCGAGCTTTGTAGGAGAGTCGAAGAATGTTTATTTATCAGTCTCGGTAGTTCTTGGATCAGAAAATGTATTTTATTCAAAATTTGTGGATAAATCAACGGATATTGTTGATTGTTTGAATATTAAAGACGGACAAATTCTTTATGAAGACATAGAGGGCGAAAAAAATTACAATTGCCAGCACCTTTTCTTATCAAAGAATTGTATTGATTCTTTTTTTCTCGTTGACTGCACAAATTGCAGTAATTGTTTACTTTCCCATAATTTGCGTAATAAAGAATTTTACATTCGTAATGTGAAATATTCAAAAGAAGAATATTTTAAAGAATTGGAAAAAATTAATTTAAAAAGCAGAGCGTCAAGAAAAATTTCATTGGAAGAATTTGAAAAAATCAAAATAAAATCTATTTATCGTTTTGCCAATATTGTAAAATCTGTGAACTCAACAGGGAATAATCTTTTAAATGTTAAAAATTGTAAAAATTGTTTCGAAGTTTATGATGCTGAAAATTTAAAATATTGTTATCGGGTATTGAGATCTTTTAAAGATTCCATGGATACGAGTTATGGGATGAAATCTGAATTAATTTATGAATATATAACTGGCGCTAATACTGATTATAATGTGAAATTTTCTTCCTCTGGAATAAATTATGTGCAAAATGCCGAATATACTGATTGTTGCATTAATTGTAATAATATTTTTGGTTGCATTTCTCTGAAGAATAAAGAAAACGCGGTTTTTAATAAAATTTACACTAAAGAAGAATTTTTTAAACTTCGTGAAAAAATTATTGACCACATGAATGAAATGCCCTATGTTGACCAAAAGGGAAGAGTTTATAAATATGGAGAATTTTTCCCAATAGAATTGTCTCCGTTTGCCTACAATGAAACTTTGGCGCAGGAGATAGCTCCGATTACAGAGAAGCAAGCAAGCGCAGAAGGTTATCCATGGCGCAAGTCGGACCAAAAGAATTTCAAAATTACAATTCCTGCGGAAGATATTCCAGACAACATCAATGAAGTAAGTGACAAAATTTTGAATGAAGTTTTGGGTTGCGCGCATGAAGGGAAATGTGAACATCAGTGTAATGAAGCTTTTCGCATAACCAATTATGAATTAAATTTTTATAAAAAACACAGTATACCATTGCCGATTCTTTGTCAGAATTGCCGTTATTATGAAAGATCGAAAGTTATGCCATCACTCAAATTGTGGCACAGAAAGTGTATGAAAAAAGGTTGCGAAAATGAATTTGAAACCTCATATGCTCCAAATCGGCCGGAGATTATTTATTGTGAGCGTTGTTATCAGCAAGAAGTTTATTAAATTTAAAATTTATGATACAATAAAATCATGCAATCCCGTTAGAAGCCGCGGTCGCAGTATTATATAAAAATTATGAAGTGGAAAAATATAGAAATTAATAGTTTAATCAAGCACAGTTACGGTTTATTGACCGCGACCTGCTTCTAACGGGATGCAATACAATTTTTCAAACTTTAAAACAGAAATTAAAAAAGTAGGGGATTTTTTAAGCAAAGAATATAGCCAATTAAATATTGGACGAGCGTCGCCTATGGTTTTGGACGGCGTTTCCGTAGAATCATACGGATCTCGTGTCCCGTTAAAAAACACCGCTTCTGTTTCCATTGAGGATCCGAAAACTTTGCGCGTGGTGCCTTGGGACAAGGGTCAAATAAAAGATATTGAAAAGGCTATCAATGCGGCCAATCTGGGGCTGTCAGTTGCGACCGATGATGCTGGTATTCGAGTTATTTTTCCACAGTTAACGACGGATACAAGGCAATCTCTCGTGAAAGTGCTGAAAGAAAAATTGGAGGAAACCAGAATCACTGTGCGTCGCGAGCGTGAAAGTATTTGGAAAGACGTAGAAGCCAAAGAAAAGGAAGGCAAGCTGACCGAAGATGAAAAATTTAGAGCAAAGGAAGAATTACAAAAAATTATAGATGAAGCTAACAGAAACCTAGAGGCAAGTTTCGAAAAAAAGCAGAAAGAAGTCATGGGGTAGAGCCGTATGAATCCCGTTAGAAATTATAGGGACATGAAAAATATAAATTACAATCAAATATTACTTTTGGGTGAATTTCTAACGGGATGAATATAATAATTTTTATCATAATGTTGTTGGTGTTGGTTCTCGTGCACGAAGCGGGACATTTTTTTACTGCAAAGAAATTTGGTATTCGGGTTGACGAATTTGGATTTGGTTTTCCGCCGAAGATATTTGGCAAGAAATATGGTGAGACTGAATATAGTTTGAATTTACTACCCATCGGAGGTTTTGTGAAAATTTTTGGCGAGAACCCCGATGATGAAAACACTAACGGGCCGGATGCTAGCCGAAGTTTCGTCAATAAAGCAAAATGGAAGCAAGCGATAGTCTTGGTCGCTGGAGTCACTGCAAATTTTTTATTGGCATGGCTTTTGTTTTCTGTTGGATTTATGTCTGGAATGCCTACATCAGTGGGTAGTCAGCCGAAAGGTATTAATTTAAATAATGTTTTTTTAACCATAGTTTCTGTTGCGCCGGATTCTCCAGCTGAAAAAGCAGGACTTAAAACTGGAGATAGGATTGCTGCTGTAGAAATTTTACCTTATACAATGGATGAGCTTAACACTGATGCTTTTAAAGCATTTATAGTTGCACATCCTCAAAAAGAGTTTGGAATAGAGTATTTAAGAGGTAAAGATGAATATACTCTTCATACAACAAAAGTCACTCCAACTGCGGGTATTAATGGTGCACAGCCAATGATAGGCATATCTATGGATATGATCGGCACGGCTAAATTGCCCTTTTTTACAGCCCTAAAAGAGGGAATGGAGTTAACCCTATTTGTCACAAAAGGCACAGTTGTAGGGCTTTATGAGCTTATTGTAGGCAGTATACAAGGCAAAAGCGACCTTTTGTCATCCGTGACAGGTCCCGTGGGGATGGTGGGCATAGTAGGTGACGCTTATCAGTTTGGCTTCGTCTATCTTCTTTCTTTTGCCGCACTTATCTCAGTTAATCTTGCAATCATAAACTTACTTCCGTTTCCGGCGCTAGATGGCGGACGGCTTTTCTTTCTACTGATTGAGAAAATAAAAGGTTCACGAATAAATCCAAAGTTTGCCAATATGGCCAACATGATTGGTTTTGGTATTTTGATTTTGCTTATGGTTGTAGTCACTTTTCATGATGTAATTAAATTGTTCTAAAAATACTCTAACATTCTATAGAATATTAGAATGAAAAATCAAGGTAAAAAAATAAAATTAATTCACGAGATTCGAGCTGTTAAGAGCAGGAAGGAACTTGCATATATTGTAAAAGCGCAAAGAATATCAGAAAAAGTATTAACAGATACTGTAAAAAAATTACGTACAGGCGTGACAGAACTTGAAATTGCGGATTTAATTAAAAAAGCATATATCAGCCATGGCGTAAATGTGTTATCTTTTCCGCCTATAGTCGCTTTTGGGAAAAATACCGCAAATATTCATCATGAACCCAACAAAACAAAATTAAAAAAAGGGAATACTGTGATGTTTGATTTTGGATGCACAGTAAATCATTATTGTTCTGATATGACGCGGACATATTTCTGGGGTGAACCGAGTGCAAAGCAAAAGAAAATTTATTTAATTGTTTTAGAAGCTCAAGAAATAGCTATTAGCAAAATAGAAAAGGGAGAGCGGCAGGCAAAGGTTATAGATAACGTAGCGCGAAAATTTCTTAATAAAAAATACAGAAATAAATCCGCCTCGGATCGACCGAGTCGAGACGGGTTTCCACATGGTCTTGGTCATGGAGTAGGTACTGTCATTCACGAATGGCCGAATTTTAAACCAAAGAGTGAAGATATCCTTCCGACAGGATGCGTGATGACTATTGAGCCCGGACTATATTTCAAAGGTTTTGGCGGAATACGGATCGAAGATATGATTCTGATTACCAAAAATGGCTGCAAGAACCTAACCAATTTTCCTAAAGATTTAAAAAACGCAATTATATAAAATAATCAAACTTTTTCCGGTACGAATTTTTTTAAGCTTAAAAAATCCTGAAATTCTCTGCTCGTCAGCCTCGAAACCCCTCCAAAAGTTTATTATTTTATATATTTTGAAAAAAACAATTATCAAGGTATACTGTTTCCTATGGCAAAAAAGAAGTTAAAAATTGGAGTGCTTTTTGGAGGAAAATCAGCGGAACATGAAGTTTCTATAAATTCAGCGCATAATGTCATCAATGCTCTCGATAAAACTAAATATCAAATAACCCCAATAAAAATAAATATAAACGGGAAATTTAATTTGAATATTGTTAAAAATTTTGATGTGATTTTTCCCGTGATGCACGGACCATTTGGTGAAGATGGCAGTATGCAGGGGCTTCTGAAACTTGCTGGAGTGCCGTTTGTGGGTGCGGGAGTATTAGGTTCAGCTGTTGGAATGGATAAAGATGTAATGAAAAGACTTTTGTTACAGGCAGGAATTCCGATAGGAAAATATATTACATTGAGAGACTATGAGCACATAGATTTTAGTAAAGTAAAAAGAGATTTAGGGTTACCGGTTTTTATAAAACCGGCGAATATGGGTTCATCGGTAGGTGTCAGTAAGGTACGAAATGAAGAAGAATGGGATAATGCTATAAAAGAGGCTTTTAAATTTGATACGAAAATAATTATAGAAAAATTTATTGATGGACGTGAAATCGAATGCGCAGTCTTGGGTAATAGTGATCCAAAAGCATCTATCCCAGGTGAAATTATAGCTAATCAAGAATTCTATTCTTACAATGCAAAATATATTGACGAAGGATATGTTATAGAAATTCCAGCAAAAATAGACAAAAAAACAACTAAAAAAGTTCAAGAGCTGGCGATTAAAGTTTTTAAAACTCTGAATTGTGAAGGTCTGGGGCGAGTGGATTCTTTTGTGACAAAAAATGGAGAAGTTTTTGTAAACGAAATAAACACGATACCTGGATTTACCAACATCAGTATGTATCCTAAATTATGGGAGGCGAGTGGAATACCACAATCAAAACTTCTAGATAAATTGATTGATCTAGCGATAGAACGATTTGAAAAAGAACAGAAATTAAAAACCACAGTTGTCTGATATACTTTGAAAAATAATTTACCTCTTTCCTATATTGAAATTTCTAAAAAGAATTTGATTCACAATATCAAACAATTTAGGAATTTAATAAAAGCGGGAACTAAGATTTCTGTAGCCATAAAAGGCAATGCTTATGGCCATGGACAAAATATCGTAGCAAAAATTCTTGAGCCACACGTAGATTATTTTCAAGTAAATAACGTGGAAGAGCTTGAATCATTGCGTAAAATAAGTCAGAAAAAAGCTTTTGTTTTAGGGTATGTGCAAAATTCGGATTTACCACGTGCTATACGATCAAATTGTATTTTGACTGTCTTCTCTCTCGGTCAATTAAAAGAAATAAACAAGATATCAAAGAAGCTTAAAAAAATACAAGAAGTTTGTGTCCCAGTTGATGCATATTTAGGGCGTGAAGGATTTTTATTTAGTGACTTGGGCGAGATTTTCGAAGAAATAAAAAAATCTGGATACGTAAAATTTACAAGTATCTATGCGCATTTTGCAAATATTGAAGATGTGTCAAATTTTACTCATGCGCAAAAACAGATTAAGGAATATGAAAAAGCTTTAGAATTGGCGAAAATGTTCGGTTTTGAAAACCCGCCTAGACCCGTTTCGACGCAAGGCGAGCTCGGCGAGGCTGGCCCGCCTAGACTCGGCGAGGCTGGTTTGCAAACACATATATCTGCCACTTCTGGAATTTTGGTTTATGAAAAAGATAGTGGAATTAATTCAATCGTGCGATTGGGTATCGGCGCATACGGCATGTGGCCATCAGAACATTTAAAAAAAGTTTATGAAAATGAAAAATTCAATCTGAAACCAGTGTTGTCATGGAAAACAAAGATCGCGCAAGTAAAAATCTTAGAAAAAGGGAATACCGTTGGTTATGGATTGACCTATAAAACAAATCAGAAAACAAAAATAGCAATTATCCCTCAAGGATATGCCGATGGTCTAGATCGTGGTCTTTCAAACAAGGGAGAGGTTTTGATCGGGGGCGCTCGATGTAAAATCATAGGCAGGGTATCGATGAATATGTTTGCGGTTAATGTAAATCATTTGTCAGTTGTTAAAGTCGGCGACGAAGTTGTGATTATCGGAATTCAAAATAAAGAGAAAATTACGGCAGAGCAGGTGGCGAAAAAATTAGATACGATAAATTATGAAATTACCACGCGGATAAGTTCTTTATTGCCGAGAGTTATTACGTAGTTGCTTTTTGTGGTTTTTTATACTAATATCTAAATATGTCACAAGATAGACTTATAAAACTTGCGTGTGGAACCTGCAAACGAGTAAATTACTGGTCCAGTAAAAACAAGAAGCTCGTAACTAAAAAAATCGAGCTCAAAAAGTATTGCAAATGGTGCCGAAAACAAACTAAGCACAAAGAAAGTAAAAAATAGATTTTTAATGCTTTTCTGATATACTTAAAAGCGACCTAGTAAGGTCGTTTTTGGTTATACGGGCGATTAGTTAAGTGGCATAACGAAGGCCTCCAAATCCTTTGTCGGGGGTTCGATTCCCTCATCGCCCGCCGATATATTTTATGAAATTTTTACTATCAATAAATTATATTATTTGGTTAATAATTTCCGCTTTGTTTTTCGCTGTTGGTGAATTTTTGTCAGGCGAATTTTCTTAGAAGCCCGCCTAGACCCGCTTCGATGCGAAGCGAGCTCGGCGAGGCTGGCATCAAACCATTTTATTTCTTTATCGCGCTTAAACCATGTCATTTGACGTTTAGCGTATTTTAGAGTTTCAGTGACGACTTTTTCTGGCGTCGGTTTGTAGTATTCAAAACCCAATTCTTTCAGTCGTTTTTCTGACACACCATTCTTTTTTAACTTTTTAATTTCATTAAGTAAGCCATCTTTGAACATCTTTTTGACCCTTTTTTCTACTTTCTGTCTTAGTTTATCCTGCGGTAAATACAAGCCTATTTTTATAAATTTATACGGAGGAGACTTCTCCGTAATTTTTGGAACTTTACCGAGAGCTTTCACTATTTCAATTGCCCTGATTAATCTGATTTTATTTTTTGGGTCTATATTCTTTGCTCGCTCGGGGTCTATTCTTTTTAAATACTCAAATAATGCTATCGCTGATTTTGAGTATAGTTCTTTACGAAGCTTTTCATTTGGCGGAACTTCTGGGAAAATAATACCTTTAGTCATTGCATCAATGTAAAATCCCGTGCCTCCGCAAATTATCGGAGTTTTACCTCGAGCGATTATTTCTTTTATTTTATCTTCAGCTAATTCTTTATATTGCGCTACAGTAAATTTTCTTTTAGGGTTCGCGATGTCTAGCAGATGATGGGGGACGCCTCGCATTTCTTTTCTTGTTATTTTTCCCGTGCCAATATCAAGGCCTTTGTAAACTTGTCGTGAATCAGCTGAAATTATTTCTCCATCTATTTTTTTAGCAATCTTTACGGCTAAATCACTTTTACCTGTAGCTGTTTGACCTAATATGATAATGATTGTGGGCACAGATTGAAAAACGAACTTTTTTTTGGTACGGATTTTTTGAAGCTTGAAAAATCCTGAAGTTCTCGGCTCGTCAGCCTCGAAACCCCGCAAAAAGTTGTTTTTTATTATTCGCCTCTGCATTAATTTCCCTTGATTATTTTAATATCTGCGCCGATGGAATTCAATCGCTCGGCGATTTCTTCGTAACCACGATTTATCATATAAACGTTTCGTAGTATTGAAGTGCCACTAGCTCCAAGCATTGAGATAAGTATTACCATTGATGGTCGTAAGGCCGGTGGGCAAACGACTTGAGCTCCCTTTAACGCTGTTCCGCCGTTGATATAGAGGCGATGTGGATCTGCGAGGGTAATATCTGCGCCTAGGCGGTTTAATTCAGTCAGATATATCGCGCGATTCTCATAAACCCAGTCATGGATCATTGTTTGACCTTTGGCCTTTATGGCAATAGGCACAAAGAATGGCAGGTTGTCTATATTTATTCCGGGATAGGGATTGGAGTGTAATTTATCATAAAGAGCTTTTAGTTTGCTTGGGAAAATTTCTACATCTACTAATTTTGTTCGTCCATTAAAAGAATAATAAATTTTTGAAGCTTTGAATTTTAAATTCATTCTTTTTAGTTTTTCCAATTCTAAAGAAAGAAAGTCTATGGGGACGCGAGTGATGCTGAGTCTCGAGTCAGTGATAATTCCAGCAGAAATAAACATCATGGATTCTATAGGGTCTTCACTGTTCCAATATTCTATATCTTTATTTATATTTGCTACGCCATGCACGGTCAGATTGGCAGTGCCGATACCTTCTATTTTTACACCCAAAGCTTCAAGAAAAAAACAAACTTCTTGCACCATATAGTTTGCGCTGGCAAAGTTTATTTTTGTGGCGCCAGGTATAAGAGCAGAAGCCATCAAAACATTTTCACAGGCCGTGTCTCCAGATTCATACATTACTATTTCACTTGGTTTTAGTTTTCGTGAAGAGATTTCATAATTCTTTGCCGTAGTCTTTACTTTTACCCCGAGTTTTTCTAGGGCGTAGATGTGGGCGGCTATTGTGCGTTTACCTAGATTGCATCCATGTGGATGGGGGAGAGAAAAGGTTGATAATTTATGAATGAGTGGACCCATGAGCATTACGACTGAACGAGTTTTGACCGCTGACTCTATGTTTATATTTTCTAAATTAAATTTCTCTCCTGGTGTGATGGTTAAAGTATTCTGGTTTAGCCATTTTATTGCGACCCCGATACTTTCGAGAATTTCAATGACCCGATACACTTCCTCGATTCGCGCTATGCCATGCAAGGTTGTTGTCCCCCTGTTTAAGAGCGAAGCGCAAAGAAGCCCGACCGAACCATTTTTAGAAAAATTAGTTTTGATAGTTCCACTTAATTTTTTCCCTCCATGCACTTCGAAATCGATCGAATCATTTATAGAAACTATTTGATGATCTAAAACATTGCTTATTTTTAAAAGTAATTCAGTTGTAAAATTTTGTTCGCCTTTTTCCATTCGGGGGATAGAACTTTGAGAAGTATTCAGCGCTTTAGCAAATTGCTCTTGAGTCATTCCGCGGTGTTCGCGCAATTCTTTGATAAAATAACCTATCTTTTGTTGTTCGGTCTGTACTGTTGATTTTATATTTTTTGTCATATCAAACAGTATATCTCATATATGAGATAATGCAAGTTTATCGATTATCTGGAGTGTGGATAACTCGCCAGAGGCGGGCAAGGTTTTATTTTAGCCCATGCCCCAGCGCTATTGACTTTTTTGCTAATATATGATAAGAAGAATGGGAAGTTCAAACTAACTGCTTTTTTAAAACCTGCAGTCAGGGTAATAGCTAAATCCTGAATGTTTAGGTAAGTTTAAAGCAACAAACGGACAGCACTTACAATCAGTAAATATGAGAAAGATCCAGTCCCTTATCGTGGCAGTGGCACTCGCGTGCTTCACGGCCCTAACCTCCGCTAACGCGGCGATGTCTGTGCAGGCGTTCTTTTCACCGGGAGTGCCCACAGATTCAACCAACAACCTGTCGAGCCAGCAGAACAAAATGGCTTTTCTCGACGCTGGCAACCTCGTGGGCGGAGCCTACGAGACAAATCCGGTGGCGATGAATCTCCCGAAGGTGCTGAAGATCGGGGATGTGTTGCGTTTCCGGCCGGGCTTTCCTGGTTGGCTTGCAGTGCCGACTTCGTCGGGACCGGATGCATATGGCGCTCGTCTCTTCTGCATGGTGAAGGTCACCAGCACGGAGGCGAATGTGAATCCACGCCGGGTTCGGGTTCGCACATGGACGCCTCTGAATGACGGTGTCCTTTGGTCAACCAACTGGTTGGCCAGCGAGACCATCACCATGTCGTCAACCCTAACGGGCCGTAAGTATGGCCCTGATGGAGTTCGAGGTGGATCGGATGATCAGCCGTTCAGTTCCGGAACCTCGGACCTGAACTTCAACGAACTCATCACGGTCGGTCCCAGGATATTCCTTGACGTCTTCAATCAAGAAGATTTAAGTCTTGCGCTCAACTACTGGGATGGCAAAAGGCCCATGGAGTTACACGTCGAGGTCACGGTTTACGCCGCAGACATGGTGACGGTGCTCGGAAGGAAGGAAATTGTCCTCACCGCGCGGCCGTATCTCTTGATCGACCGTGGTGGTCTCAACTCCGAGATTCGGTACGTTCGCATGGAGAGTGAACGGGCGAAAAACTACCAGCTAATGTCATCGCTGTGGCCTGGAGGCGGTTACTCTGACGTTCCAGCCGGAGGACTTCTGCATGATGGCAGTGTTTACACGAACACCAATCTTGCCGATCGTCAGTTCTTCGGAGTCCGGGAGACGTCGGTCTCGGCAGCGGGGTTAAGGTCGGCAACGTCGGCTTCAAAACCTTCCAGTGGAGTCGAAAGCGGAAATGAGTAAGATGATGAATATGTTATGGGGGCGAGCGGATATCCCAATCGCCCCAGAGTTAGCGAGATGTGTGTCTCGCCTGATGAGCTCAAAAGAGCGAAAACTCTTGACAAACAATTGACTTTATGCTAGCGTGAGTAAATTGATAATTAATTAATAGGTCGCAGGTAATTATAAAGTAATAAATAAATATATGAGCAAGACAATAAAGACTTTTTTGAAATATGGATTTGTGGCAATTGTCGCTATTTTTATAGCCTTTTTGTCGTCAGTCGCTTTTGCTATAGATGAGGTAAATGTTAATCCAGCAAGTGATTCGGAAAATGGTAATGAAAACGCAAATCCAGGAAGTGGTTCAGAAAGAGGTAGTGAGGTAAATGTTAATCCAGGAAATGGTTCAGAAAACGGTAATGAAGGTGGAAATGTGGATACAATCCCTGGCGATGTAACTCCTCCAGATGGTGGACCTACCGGAGATAGCTCTGGCAGTAGAAGTACTGGTAGTAGCAGAACAAGCACCCAGAATATTTCTGACATTAAAGTTACGCTTGTTGGTTCTTCTGTCTCTATAACTAATCTCGTTCGCGGAGGTACTTACACTATTTCTTGGGACGCATCAGTTCAAAACGCAGACACTTCTATTAGTTTAGTTTCTTCTTATGGTTCAAATATTTTAATCGGCACAAGCAAGAATGCAAACGGTGCTAATACTTTAAATTGGACTGTTCCCACATATCTAGCTCTCGGTACTTACACTTTACGCTTTACGGATTCTAGTAATCGAATGACCGACGCTTCGAACGTGTATAGGATAGTATCTCGAAGATCTTCTAACGCAGGCGCAGAAGCTCTAGGAACTGGTGGCGGAAATTTAATTGACACAGATGGAGAATCCTCAACTGTTTCGCCTGATGAAACAGAAGTTTTACCATCGGAAGATTCGCAAATTTCGGACGAGACTTCTCCCGTAGATCAGACAGCCGCAGTTGGAAATGCTTTTACAGATTTCTTGAGTAATAAGTATATTTTGTGGTTCTTTGTTCTTCTACTTATCATTGTTGGCGCTCTTTTTTTTCAAGAACGCAAAGATAGCGATAAATTCCCTTTTAACAAGTAATTGTTTTACTAAACATTCAAAAACAGCCTCGACTAACGTCGAGGCTGTTTTTGTTTTTGATCTATGAATGATAATTTCAAGTTTTTCTTTGGCGGCATTCAAAATAAAATTAGTTTTCATAAATTTTTTAATTTATGAAGGACCAATTTTCTGAATGTTATATTTTTTTACTTTATTTATGACAAATCCAATAATTAATCCGATTAAACTAAATATGACGACCGGAGTGATGAACAAAATAATTTTAAAACCAATCATAGAGTCAGTAAATCCTGGAATCCAACTAAGAAATAAAACAGGAATAATCCATAGACAGAATTCAACCACTGCGATTGAAAGTTGTAATTAATTTTCACATCCGTTTGGTCCACCAGGAGAAGTATGGCAATTAGTTATATTACTGTAAATTCCGAAAATTATTCCAATGCATAAACCAATGAGCAACCCCTTTTTAGTTATTGACATATTTTTGTTATTTAATGATAGATTTTTTGTATATTTTAAAATAATTAAAAAATCTTCTTCCAATTATATTCTATATGGCAATTAATCTCAAGCTAGTGCAAAGGAAAAGAATCAAACTCTCATAATTTCCAGAAGTTGATAATTTTTATAAATTTTTCCACATTCTTTGAAATTCTAATTATATATTTAACTCTATTTTTCTTTATGTCCAAGACTTTTCTTGCTTTTATTGCAAAGCCAATTTCTTGGAGCATATCCTCTATATCTCTAATTAGAGTATAACAAACTGACGTAAAATTTACCATTTTGTAGCCTCGATCACTATAGATTGATCCGTCTGTTTGGAATAATCCTCGCAAACATTCTTTTCTATAAACCTTATTTTCCTTGATCCAGCTAGGCACGCCTACCTTCTGTTTAATTTTTGAACCACCTTTAGCTCCCCATCCCAATATTTTTTCTAAATCATTTGAATAAATACATATGTCTAAGGCATTAACTCGATCTGTGATAGAAATTTTGTTTTGAGTAAAAATTATTTTTAGATTTTTAATTATATTTTCTACAATTAGAGGATACTTTTTATCACAAGTAATTCTAAGTCTAACAGCTCTTCCATTTGGATTCGACAAATTACCATCCCCGAGAGCTATGCCCATTATGTAGGCTATAGATTTTTTATTATTTATATGAGGCAAGTGCCGGGAGGGAGACTCGAACTCCCACGGGGTTGCCCCCAAACGATTTTGAGTCGTTCGCGTAAACCAATTCCGCCATCCCGGCTATAATTTTTATTTTACTTTACTTTATGATAAAATACAATCATGTCCAACATATATTCAAATTCAATTTTTTGGGTAGATACAGACAAAATCAAACCTAACCCCTACCAACCCAGAAGAGATTTCGATGAATTACGGTTGCAAGATTTGGCAGATTCCATAAAACAATACGGCGTGCTCCAACCGCTGACAGTTTCTCGCGTAGAAAAAGAAAAAGAAGGAGGCGGGCTAGTGACTGAATATGAATTGATTGCCGGAGAGCGCAGATTGCGCGCGGCTATCTTGGCTCATGTTTTGCAAGTGCCTGTCATCATACGTGAGGGAGATACAGCAATTATGAAGCTGGAGCTTGCTATCATTGAAAATTTGCAACGTGAAGATTTGAACGTAGTTGATCGCGCTCGCGCCTTTTTCCGATTAGCAAGCGAATTTAAATTTACTCACAATGAAATCGCAAAAAAAATGGGACGAAGCAGGGAATATGTTTCCAATTCTTTACGTATTTTGACTTTGCCGGAAGAGATTTTAACTGGCTTAAGGGATGGCAAGATTACCGAGGGTCATACTCGGCCGATACTAATGCTTGCCGATCACCCAGAAGAACAGTTGGTTTTGTTCAAAGAAATTGTTTACAAGAAAATCACGGTGCGTGAGGCTGAAAAATTGGCGAGAAAAATAGCTTACGATCGAGTGCGCAAGAAAGAATTCATGCCCGATCCAGAAATAATTGAGCTCGAAGAAGAATTCCAAGAAAAATTAGGCACTCGAGTTCATATAGACAGAAAAGAGTTGGGCGGGCAAATTAAAATTGATTTTTTTTCCACCGAAGATCTGCGATCTATTTTAGATTTGATAAGCAAGTCGAGCACTGAAAAAGCCCCGAACGAAATGCTTGAGAATTATATTGCTGGTGAAGAAGCAAAAACGTCAACACCATCGAGCGATGAAACGCCGATAGACGACAGATCAAAAGAGGAAAAAAAAGAAGATGATGCCGACCTTTACAATATTTCTAATTTTAGCGTTTAAGAAGTGCAAAATATCTATATCTCAATCTTCTTTATTTTGTGGGGGTTATGCATGGGGCAAGATTTATTGGAGCAACGTTCTGGGATAGTTTTGGTGCCTTCCATCATCAGACTGCCACATTCTTTACATATCGCGCCAGTTGGTTTTGCCTTGATCGCAAACTTGCATTTGGGATAGTTTGAACAAGAATAAAAAATACCAAATCGTCCACGACGTTCACTGATATCTCCTGTTTTACAAAGGGGACACAACACGCCAGTTCTCTTTTTTGCTTCATCTGCTTCATCGCTTTTGATAAATTTACATTTTGGATAACGTGAGCAAGAAATAAATGTGCCAGTGCCATCGCGTCTTTCTCTGACAACAAGTTTTCCACCACCAGATTTACCTTTTTTTTCACCGCATTCTGGACATATTTCTCCGGTTTCTGCTGGACCTTTTAATTCTGTGCCGTCGAGCATAAGGGCTCCATCACAATCAGGATATTTGGAACAAGAATAAAATTTACCTGCGCGAGAAAGTTTTATTATCATTTCGGATCCGCATTTCGGGCATTTTATGTTTGAGGGCGCTGATCCCAAGTTTGTCGCTTTTTCCAATTTTTCTTTTGATTTTACTTCCTTTAGAAAAGGTCCGTAAAAATCTCTCAGAGTTTTTTCATATTCGCGTTCTCCTCTCGATATCTCGTCAAGCTCGTCTTCCATTTCTGCTGTAAAACTATCTGAAATATAATTCATAAAATGTTTTTCCAAAAAATCTGAAACAACTTCACCGACATCAGTGGGGAATAATGTTTTTCCTTCTTTGTTCACATAACCTCTCTCTTCAATTGTTTTCATGATGGATGCATATGTGGACGGTCTGCCTATCCCTCTAGCTTCTAATTCTTTGACCAGTCCTGCTTCGCTGTATCTGTCGGGTGGCAGGGTGAATTTTTCTTCATTTACGAGATCAAGTAGTTTCAACTCTTCTTCTGCTTTGCACACTGGTAGTTCTACATCATCGCCTCGAGCGTCGCTATCCACCTTGAGCCATCCAGGAAAAAGCAGACGGGAACCATTGATGGAAAAATCTGGCAAGTCCTCATGTCCTTTTATAACGGCTGAAATTTTAGTTTTCAATAATTTTGCGTCAGTCATCTGCGAGGATATGGCGCGCTCCCAGATCAATCTATACAATTTGTCTTGCTCATCAGTGCCTACAATCATATTTGTTATGTGCGTTGGACGTATGGCCTCATGCGCTTCCTGGGCGTTTTTTGATTTTGTTTTGTAAATTCTAGCTTCAGCATATTCTTTTCCATATTTATTTTGGATAAAAGAAATTATTTGCGTTTGCGCAGCTGCAGATAAGTTTGTGCTGTCGGTTCGCATATATGTGATATGTCCAGCCTCGTAAAGTTTCTGCGCTATTTGCATGGTGCGAGAAGGTGAATACCCGAGACGTGAACTCGCTGTTTGTTGCAATGTAGAAGTGGTAAAAGGCGCGCGGGGCGAACGTTTCTGTTCAGATTCCTTTACCCCACTAACAATCCATGTGCCGGCTTTACCCTCGGTCATTATTTTTTGTACTAATTTTTCATCTCGTGGTTCTTCTGAACATTCTAGAGTAATTTTTTCCCCTCCTGCCTGAGGAGGGGTGCCCTTTAGGGCGGGGTGGTGGGAGGTTTCAAACAGTCCGAATATTTTCCAATATTTCTCTGGAACAAAGGCGCGGATTTCACGTTCACGTTCCATTACTATGCGAAGCGCAGGGGACTGCACGCGTCCGGCAGAAAGTCCGTATCGCACTTTTTTCCAAATAAGTCCCGAAAGGTCATAGCCCACAAGACGGTCCAAGACTCGGCGCGCCTCTTGCGCCTTTCTTAATGCTGTGTCTATCTGGCGTGGATGTTGCAGGGCTTCTTCTACGGCTTCTTTAGTAATTTCATGAAAAGTTACTCGCTCAATGGGGGCTTTTACTTTTTTATCTTCTTTTAAAAGAGTTTCTATATGCCAAGCAATGGCTTCTCCTTCGCGATCAGGGTCGGTCGCTAAAATTATTTCTTTCGCCTTTTCCGCCAATCCTTGCAATTCGTGCACAATTTTTTCTTTACCTTTAGAAATTTCATAATGCGGAATAAAACCTCCTTCGATATCAATTGCTATTTTATTTGATTTCGGTAAATCACGAATATGTCCGACAGATGCACGCACAGTAAAAGCGCCTTCCAAATATTTTTCAATCGTCTTTGCTTTTGATGGTGACTCAACAATTAATAATTTCATACTGCTAGAACAGTATTACACGAAATAGTTTTGCAATGCAAATTTATGTAAATTTTAATTTAATTTTATCTCACTCATTTCTTCTTTAATAAGTCCTTTGATTTCCATAACCGTCAGTAAAGCGTTAGCGTTTGGAATTGGCATTTTCATAGTGCGAATTAAATAATCTCTTTGCATAGGCTCTCTTAATAATTTAACAACGGTTTTCTCTTCTGGCGATAAATCTTCAAAAAGTCTTTTTTGTTTTTCTTCATCTTTGGCTAATTTAAAACCAAGTGCTTCCAACACGTCTTCAGAGCAAGTGATGGGGGTCGCGCCTTGATGAAGTAGTCTGTTTGTTCCTTTTGAATTGGAAGAGAAAATTGATCCAGGCACTACCAGTAAATCTCTATTGTATTCTGTCGTGAGTCGCGCAGTGATAAGGGTGCCAGATCGCTCTTCGGCTTCTATTATTAACACAGCTTTTGAAATGCCTGCCATAAGTCTGTTGCGCATTGGAAAACTCCATTGAGTTGCTTTGAAGTCAGGTTCGAATTCTGAAATTAAACATCCACCATTTTCAACTATTTCATTTATCAATCGCACGTTCGTTTTCGGATACATTGCTTCGTCGGAGAGTCCAGAACCCGGGAAGACGATAGTCGTGAGTCCCGTTTGCATTGCTTTTTTGTGTGCGATTGTGTCTATGCCTATGGCAAAACCGGAGACTATCACTATGGGATAGCCTTTTAGACCCGCAATTATTTTCTCACAAGCTTCGCGTCCATAGGTAGTAAACTTGCGCGAGCCTACCACGCATAAGTAAATTAAATTTTCGTCAGTAGGTAAGTCGCCTATGATCCAAAGGTCTTCTGGGGGTTGGGGAATTTCTAGAAGTGCTTTTGGGAATTTATTTTTTGGTAGTTTTCTGATTTGCATGTTACGCGAGAAATATCTTTTAAAAACCGCACATAATTTTCTGCTGAAAATTTGTTATGCTCGGCGCGCCCGCCTGCGCAATGCTTTTTAAAAGTTATTTCTCGCTTCACATTATAGCAAGTTTGATATACAATATGAATATGCTAGACATAAAATTTATTCGTGAAAATAAGGATATCGTGCAAGCGGGGGCTAAAAAAAAGCATGTGGATATCGATATTGAAAAGCTTATAACTCTCGACGATGAACGATTAAAAGAACTTAAAGAAGTAGAAGATCTTCGAGCGGAAGTCAATCGAGTGTCGAATGACATAGCTCGTGACCAAGATTCCGCGCTCAAAATCCAACTGATTGAAGAAATGCGTACCGTCAAAGAAGATATCAAGGCTAAAGAAGAAAAATTAAAAAAAACGATAGAGGAATGGCAAAAAATAATGTTGCAGGTTCCAAACGTGCCGGATATGTCAGTGCCGGAAGGTGATGGTGAAGAAAACAATAAAGAAATTTTGACCTGGGGAGAGAAACCTAGATTTGATTTTACTCCCAAAGATCATGTCGAGTTGATGTTGAAGCTGGATATGGTTGATTTTGAAAGAGGCGTGAAAGTTCACGGTTTTCGAGGTTATTTTTTGAAAAACGATGGAGCGGAACTTTCTTGGGCGATTTGGAATTATGCCCGAAAGTTTTTTGGAGAAAAAAAATTCAGTACTTTTATTGCCCCAGCAATCGTACGCAAGCAACATCTATACGGCACAGGACATTTACCTGGCGGAGCAGAAGATATTTATCAGACACAAGACGAGGATTATTTATCTGGTACAGCAGAAATACCAATGATGGGATATCATAGCAACGAAATCATAGGGAAAGAAGAATTACCAAAAAGATATCTAGCATTTTCACCATGTTTTAGAAGGGAAGCCGGAGCGCATTCAAAAGACACGAAAGGGCTCATAAGAGTGCAGGAATTTTATAAGTTAGAGCAACTTATACTTTGTGAAGCAAGTCACACCGAATCAGTAAAATATCATGAAGAAATAAATAGAAATTTCGAAGAATTTTTAGAATCTCTCGATATTCCTTATCGTCGGTTAGAGATTTGCACAGGAGATTTAAAATCTGCGCATGTAAAAAGCTATGACACCGAAGCTTGGATTCCATCGCAAAATCAATACCGTGAGCTTTCTAGCGCTTCGTATTATCATGACTTTCAGGCGAGAAGATTTAATATTCGCTACAAAGACGAAGCTGGAAAATATCATTTTGTTCACTCACTCAATAGTACCGCTGTGGCAACTCCGAGAATCCTCGTGGCAATTGTAGAAAATTTTCAACAAGCAGACGGCTCTGTAAAAATTCCGGAAGTCTTGAGGAAATACATGGGCGATAGGGAGTTCATAACGAAATAAAACGATTCGTTTGAATAAAATGAGATGCAAAAGAAAAATATTTTAAATTCTCCACGGCTTTTGGAGTTAAAAAAACACAGGCGTAAGATTTTTTTAGGGAAAATCGCATTTTATGTATTTGTATTTTTGGCAATTTCTTTCGGGTTGACTTACGCATCTCGCATTTCTGTTTTAAATATTGGTTCAATAGAAGTATCGGGCAATAAAGTTGTAGATACCGAAACTATTAAAATGGTCGTTAAGAAAGAAATTAACGGATATTACCTTTGGTTTTTTCCCAAAACGAACGTTTTGTTTTATCCAAAAGACAAAATTAAAAATGCACTCAGAGAGAATTTTGCAAGGCTCCAAAACGTAAATTTATCAATTAAAGAAGATAAAATTTTAAAAATAGATTTGACTGAACGCATAGTGAAATACACATGGTGCGGAAATACGGTTGACTCGACGGTCGGATTGGGAGAGGGCGACACAACGAGCCAAAAGGAAAAATGTTATTTTATGGATGCAGAAGGTTATATTTTTGACGAAGCGCCGTATTTTTCCGGTGAAGTTTATTTTAAATTTTACGGAACCACTGATTCAAACTCTGATGAACCATCGGGATCTTATTTCTTGAAAGAGAATTTTGGAAAATTAGTTTCATTTAAAAAAACACTGGAAAACATCGGGCTCGTGCCTGCGAAACTATACAAAAAAGACAACGGGGATATCGAATTTTTCCTTTCTAGGAAGAACTCAGTATCTATCGGCCCTAAAATAATTTTTAAAATTGATTCTGATTTCCAGAAGATAGCTGAAAATTTAGAAGTGGCTCTTGACACGGAACCTCTTTTGTCGGATTTTAAGAATAAATACTCTTCTCTGTTATATATTGATTTAAGGTTTGGAAATAAGGTATACTATAAGTTTAAGTAAACTCTTTATCGGTATATCTTTTTCTAGGGTACGGATTTTTTTAAGCTTAAAAAATCCTGAAGTTTTCGGCTCGTCAGCCTCAAAACCCCCTAAAAAAGTTATCCCTCAATGAGTTTACTTTATTTTTATGCAAAATTTTTGGAAAAAATTAAAAAAGCCCGCCTTGCCTGACGGAAGTCGAGGCAGGCCATTTTTCTGCCTTGCGCCGATGTCAGATGTCACTGATATCGCTTTTCGTCACATGTTGGCAAAATATGGCAAAAATAGGGAAAATAAAGATAGAGTTGTTTTTTGGACAGAGTTTGTGTCTGCTGATGGTTTGTGCAATAAATTTGCCAGACAAAAGTTGGCACACATGCTGGTCTTCTCGGAATCTGAAAGGCCAATTGTGGCGCAAATTTTTGGCGCTAATCCGGAAAATATGAAGAAAGCTTGCCAATATGTCGCAAATCTTGGCTTTGATGGGATAGATATAAATATGGGTTGCCCAGATAAATCAGTCGTGAGTCAGGGGGCTGGCGCAGGGTTGATTAAAAATCCAGAACTTGCGCGACAGATTATCAAAGCAGTTCATGCGGGTATAAAATCAGCTGGACGAGACATACCTGTGTCAGTGAAAACTAGAATTGGTTTTAATAAAGAAGAAATTGATCGCTGGATACCAGAATTATTAAAAGAAGATATTTCTGCTTTGACGATTCACTTGCGCACAGCCAAAGAGCTTTCACTCGTTCCAGCCAATTGGGAACATATCAAAAAAATAAAGAAACTTATAGAAAAAAGTGGGAAAAATATTTTGCTGATAGGCAACGGTGATGTGAAAGATTTAAAAGATGCAGAAGAAAAAGCCTCGAAATATGGCTGTGATGGGGTGATGATAGGTCGCGGAGTTTTTGGCAATCCGTGGTTTTTTGATTCCACTAGAAAAATGGAAAACGGTAGTGAATTTTATGTCCCCGAGGGTCCCGCTTTGTGTCCCTTAATGCGCCCAAAGAAGGGCGCAGGGGCAGAAAATTCACTACCGTTTTCCATTATACGAGAAAAACTTCAAGTCCTCATAGAGCATACGCAAATTTTTGATAAAGAACTTGCGATACCTAAACATAAAAATTTTGATGTAATGAAAAAACATTTCAAGGCTTATGTGAATGGTTTTGATGGCGCCAAAGAACTTCGAATAAAATTAATGGAAACTGAAAATTCGAAACAAGTTGAAAAGATAATAAATGATTTTTTGGAAACAAACTGAGTCAAAGTTTGACTAAATACATATTTTTGTGTTAAAATAAATCTGGAGATAGTTATCCATTTTGTGATGCAAATCAGCACTACAAAAAGAAAAAGGGTAGCTCACAATGAAGAATATGATCCTTAACAATGCGGTATTGCAGAGTTTTGGTAAAACGGACAAGCGGTGGTGGATGAAGGTATTAAACCTAAGCTTGGTAACTCAAGAATATGCCACAAAACTTCCCAAATCGGTGAAATTTCCCACTTTTGAATGTCACACGATATGTAGGGCAATCGCCAAGCATATTCATGGATTAAAGGTAGTTGATGGTTACTATGTGGGAGTAGCTCAACAACACAGAAATGGCAAAGTCGTAGCGCAATTACAATATTGTGAGCATTCGTGGTTGGTCACACCGAGTGGTTCCATTATTGATCCATATCCGGTTGGATGTCTGGCAACCAATCCAATTCTGGTGGTGAACCGAGGTAAATACAAAAACTTCGGGGGAGACCTTTATTGGCCGGACAGATTCATCACCAAGAAAGTATGCACTCAAAGACTGCGCGAAAAAGTGAAAATTCTATCGCGTATTGCCAAAGAGGCTGAGAAACACGCTCGACGCTCCGAGCATAGTTAGAGGGTTACTAATTAATCCTCAAAAAAAGCTAGCTAAACAAAATGCTAGTTTTTTTAGTTATATATAAGGTATAATCATTTCTATGCACGACTTGGCATTATATCGCAAATATCGGCCGAAAAACTTCAAGGAAGTCTTGGGGCAAGATCATATCGTAAAAGTGCTGGAAAGCTCTGTAGAAGCCAACAAGGTTTCCCACGCATACCTTTTTGTAGGTTCGCGTGGCACAGGCAAAACTTCCGTCGCCAGAATTTTTGCAAATGAAATCGGTGTATCAGCCAATGACTTATATGAGATAGACGCCGCCAGCAATAGGGGAATCGAAGATATAAAAGAATTGCGTGATGGCGCGCGAGTATTGCCTTTTGATTCAAAATACAAAGTTTATATAATCGACGAAGTGCATATGCTCTCCAAAGACGCTTGGGGTGCGTTATTGAAGACCCTAGAAGAACCTCCAAAACATGTTATTTTTATTCTAGCTACCACTGAGTTTCATAAAGTGCCTGAGACTATTATCTCACGCTGTCAGGTTTTCACTTTCAAAAAAGCATCAGACGTAGTTTGTAAAAAAATGCTGACTGATGTTGGGAAGAAAGAAGGTTTCGATTTGGATGCCGGCTCGGCCGAGCTTTTAGCTGTATTATCTGATGGATCGTTCAGGGATGGATTGGGAGAGTTGCAAAAAGTTTTGAATTTCAGTGGAAGTAAGAAAACCCGCCTAGACTCGGCGAGGCTGGTCAATAGAGAAGATGTTGAAAAAATAACCGGCGCGCCAAAGGCGACTTTGGTAAATGATTTTATTTCAGCAATTGCAGAAAAAAATATTGAAAAAGGAATATCTGTCGTGCGATCTGCGGCTGAAGAAAATTTAGATATGGAATTATATTTGAAACTCATTATCGCAAAATTCCGTATGGCGATAATTTTGCGATACGCGCCAAAATTAAAAGGAGAGATGATAGGGGATTTATCTGAAGCTGATTTAGAATTTCTGCAGATTTTAATAAAAGAAAGTGGGGAGATGTTTAATTCTTCTACTCTAGCGACACTTTTAGAAGCTTATCAGAATATAGATAATGCGTTTATTACCGAGTTACCACTGGAGCTTGCGTTAGTGAAGATTTTAAGCAAAGAGTAATATTTAAAAATAACTATTCGCCTTTACTAATTCTTTGAAGTCACTAAACATTCTTTCTGCTGTTATTCTTCCTCCAGCACCAGGACCTTCTATAATTTTTTTACCATTAATATACAAAACGTTATTTACACCTTTTGGAAACCAAGAAATGTCTTCAAATTTAATAAATCCTGCTTTAATTTCTTTTTTATTCAAAAGTACAGAGCATCGAAGACTTTGATTATATTTTTGTAATTTTATATCTTCAGTTTTGATTGTGCGTTTGTAAAGTTTGGAATGATTGGCAAGTATCAGTGTTTTATAAATTACGTCTTTCAATTCGTTTTCAATAACTTCTTCAAAGTTTTTTGAACTTGGCTCAGCGAAACCATTTCCCAATACTTCTCTATATAGTTGTTCCTTAGAAACTCCTGTACTTAATTTATCACTTATATAATTCAGCGTTCCATTTGCTATAACTTTAATTTCTTTCATTTTATTTTTATTTTCTGTAATTGCATTTAAAATTCCAGAATTACCTCCGACTGTCGCTGAATATTTTATTAGTTTTTTAAATTTTTTAATCAGCTCCCAGTTATTAGCTAAAAAAGCTTTTTCACAAGTTATAATCTTTGCATTTTTTTGTAATGCATTTAAATAGTATTTAGACGCATCTTCTCCTTTACCTTTACTGGGTATAGCTATAAAAATATACGTGTCTGAATCTAAATATTTTTCAAGATTTTGATTTTCATCAATCTTTAAATTATTAGCATCAAATATGCCATTGGTTTTGACAATGAAATTTTCCGCTAAGTTTTTCTCGTTAAGAATCTTATGCAATTCTTTTCCCACGTTTCCATATCCAATAAGTATAATTTTCATGCTTATCTAGTATATCAGAATTACATATGGCAAGGGGACTTTGAAAGATTAAAAAGATATCTAGTTTTTTCTAAAAATTTATGTTATAAATTAAGTGTTTTTAAGATATTGGGGGATCGTCTAATGGTAGGACACATCCCTTTGAAGGATGTTATTTTGGTTCGAGTCCAAGTCCCCCAGCACGTTTGGACTCACAGAGGCGGATGCCTCATTTGGCCCTTTCGACAGGCCAGTATTTTCAGGTTCGATTGGCTTGTTTTCGGTTTCTGTATCCGACATGGACTTTTCGAGGATGAAGAACGGTTCGCGGGCTTCAATGCTCAGCTTTTTGGCCTTCAAAGTTAGGTTCGATCCGAATGTCACCAGCATCTCCTCTTTGGTCTTCGCATCGCCGTTCGCGAACCGCTCCCGAGCGGTCGAGGCAAATTCAAACGTGTCTTCGGACAGTTTTAACTGCTGCTCAATCCGCTTCCCGGCATCCTGAAGCAACTCCTCCAAAGCGGACTTTTCTTTGAGTAGCTTCACCCTCCTCTGACCGTATTCCTCATCCGATAGCTGGCTTCCGTCTGCGTTGCTGGACGAGGTTTTCAGACCCACCAGATTGTCGATTTCCTGCAAGCACGCTCGATATGCCTTCTGCTGGGCTTCGATGATGGCGCTTTGCTCCATGCTCTCCTTCGCGTGCAATTCATGGAGGAATTTGATGCAGTAGGCTTTGAATTTCTCGGAAATATGGATGCGGCCAAGATATTCACGAATCTGCCTTTCGAGATCAAATGCACTCACACTCTTCTGCGGACAAGATGGACGTTTGCTTTTTGAACAATGGTAATAGGTGTAGTGAAGGAAGAGCGGGTTCGTCATTTCTTCGATCGATGTCTGGCAGCGCGGGCAGGCGTTTCGCTTGCGGTAGGCAAACTTGAACCGGCATTGGCCACACATGACCTGGTGCTTTTCCTCAGCGGTCACCATCCGGTCACACTCGCCACAACGGATGAGGCCGGTGAAAGCAAATTCAAAGTGCGATTGAGGCCGCGGACTGCCGTTGCGGCCAAGCAAAGTCTGCACCCGGTCATATTCCGCTTCGGTGATCATCGGCTCGTGCTTTCCCTGATACCACTTGTTGCTGCCGTTTGGATATTCAAACCAGCCGTAATAGAAGGGCTTGGTGAAGATCTGGTAGATGGCGCTTCGGCAAAGAGGCTTGCCACCCATCTTGCGCGTTGGCCTCGTGCGGAAGGCCCACTCTTTGTTGGCGATTTCCAGAATTCTCGGCGGGGTGTAGAGGCCGGTCAGCATCAAATCCCACATGCGACGGAGCAGAGGAAAACGCTCCGGATCTTTGACCAGAGTGTTTTCGCCCGTCAGCTTGTCGGTGTGGTTCAAGTAGCCTGCCGGGGCGACGCCGGGATACCAGCCGTTTTCGGTCTTGGTCTTGAGTCCCCGTTTTACGTTTTTGCTCAGGTCGTCCACGTATTTCTGCGCCATGCCGAATTCGATATACATGAGGATGATATTGTCATCTTCACGGGCGTAAGTCTGGGCCGGGGTCATGATCCTGATGCCATGCTGTTTGATGCCCCAGATGATGGAACCTCCGTCCACCGGATTACGCGCCAGACGATCAAGTTTCCAGCAGATGACGCCGGCAGCTTCACCACGGTAAAGGCGTTGCATCATCTGATTGAACACCGGGCGCCCCGGATCTTTTGCGGATTTCGACTCGGTCAATACTTCGACAACTTGTAAATTTAACTTGGCCGCCAACTGCTCCAATTCGCGGGTTTGGGATTCAATGGAAAGAATCTGCCGGTCTTCGGCTTCGGATGATTTGCGACAATAGATGAAGTATCCTGACATGGAAATGGGTGATTAAAATAAGGGAGGCGGGCGACCTTGGAGCCTGCATCCCTATGCTAACGTACCGGCAAAATACGTCAATGAGGTCACTGGCTAAGACGGTTCTCGTCGGGCTCCTTGTCTGAACCCGGCTGCTTCAGAATCCCGAAGAAGCGAAGTAGACGCACAGCGATTTCTTGGATCTCGTCGTCGCTAAGACGCTTACCGAACTCCTCTTGGTAAATGGCTCTGAACTCCTCGATAGCTTCACGACTTAGTTGTTGTGGTGTTTTCATATCGTCCACTTTACTTGCTGTTACTCTTCGGCAAAGGACGGAAGAATTGCCACATACGGCATGTCCGCATTGCACTTGGAACTAGAATTCGGGGCACCTCCCTTGACGAATAGCGAGTTTCGTGCTTAAATACGAAAACCTTCCACCGAGTTCAAGAAGCTCGGTGTTTAATAGGTTTGCCATTTCTGGCAAAGGTTCCCGCCTTTGGTATTTTTACCATTGAGATATGGTGGTGTCGTGGAACTCGCATTGGGTTCCTCCGCTTCCACACTGATGACTTCACTTCAACTTCCAAACTATTTGCTATCTAATCGAAAACGCCTGACTCTTTCTCAAGAAGAGGTCGCATTTCTGTTGGGAGCGGGAAGGCGGCGTATTGTCCACCTTGGTCGTCGCGGCGAGCGTGACCCGCGAGAGGCGGTTGCCGGCATCGTCGTAGGCGTATGACTCAGCCGAACCGTCGGAATATGCGGCGTTGGTGAGGCGGGACAGGGGGTCGTGGGAATGCTCGAAAGTGGCGCCATTTACTTGCGATATCGCAAGGATAATGCAACCGCAGGCCAAAACGTAAACAGCGGTAAACATAATACACCTCATACTAGTTATTGTTAAATACGTTAAATACGATTCGGATAACCAACCCAATCATTGTAATCGAAATAACTAACCACATAGGTGGAAGAAGCGGCCCATCATGACCGAAAAATAAACCACGTAAAAACGAAATTATCTGCTGGATTGTTTGCTTTTTCATGGAAGCTGAAAGAGATTTATATAAGCGTTCACACCCTGTTGAATTTGATCGCCTCGCAGTTGGAAAAGATTTAACGTATAGGTGTTCAAAAAAACAGCGCTATACGAAGTCAAAGCATCATCAACAGACTGCCACGCCTCAAGCGGATTATGTAGTGCATACGTCAGGTTCTCGTCAATGTGCATAATACTTTCACCCAGAGTGCTGAAATCGACGCCCCGAGCACGCAATTCGGCCTGACTTGATTGGAAAACGCCGTAAACAGTGGAGGCCCTTGCAGTTAATCTGAGCGTGCGACCGATACCATGAAGGTCGATAACGTTTCCCGGTGATAATCGCAGTTGTCCAATCGTAACTCGACCGTATCCCGTATCCACATACAGTTCGAGCCGCGAACCAATTTCGCGCAACAGCCATTCAATCGATTCTCTTGGCAAATCGCCAAAATTTAATTGACCGAATATATTGCCTGAGGTTGTTCCTCCTTCCTGCGCCGACAAGCCACTTACATCAAGCCATTTCAAAGGATTGTTCAGCGCATACACATAGCGATTCAAACTCTGCCCGTCGCTGTCCTTCCCAGTAACTGGGTCTTTAGTGGCAAATCGGCCCAGTTGCGGGCTGAAATAGCGAGCGCGGGCATGATAAAGACCATTACCGTCATCCATGATACCATACCGCCCCAGATAACGGAAGGGCTGCGGAGAATCCCCCTCGGAATTCGCCACGACGCCAAACGAATCAAACGCGTAGGCGTCGGTTTCGTCTCCGTTGGTGTTGAATGAATCATTCCCACCGATGGACTGAACTTGATGCGAATACAGTTTGTTAATCAGACGTTCGCGTTCCATGAACTGCTCTGGTTGCAGAAATGGACGATCCCAGCGTAAGTAGTGTTTGAAATAAATACATCTGAGAATGGTTCGCATCTCTGACGCACTAACGAGTACACGCTGATCTGGTAAGAGCACCATTAAGTCTGCTGGATAACTTGTCTGTCCATCGTAAGTTTGAAGAACTGGATAATGGTAAGCAAAATCCACGGTGCGAAATCCGAGTCGCTTGAAATACCCGATCAGTTTGTCGTCGGGCTCCCATTGTTGGGAACTATTCCGCCTCCGTGCTACCTCAAACACAATGGAAAAACCAGGTGGGTAGTTCTGTGCGAGAAACTGTTCTATACTCCTAATAGCACGACTTGGCAAAAGGCCAGGCCGTTTGGAGTCGCGAATGCATAGATACTCAAAGAAGAAAAGTTGTTCCTCTATGAAAAAGCTGTACTGCAAATATCCCACAACGGTGTGGTCATTTTGAAGTGCAAAGCATTTGAACTCATCGGCGAGAACTTCTTTGCTGTGCTCGATCCAATAGAGAATCTGGCGCTCTGGATTCTGAGCTTCCGGCAGTATGGTTTCCCGGTAGATACTCAAAGCTGCATACAAGCGATTCTTCCCGCGATTTGTCCGGTCGATTGGCTTAAGAAACATAGATAATTGTTAATTATCCGTGATGTGGGCGAGATGTCTTGTTCGGAAATGTGTGTTTCGTATCCGACATTGCGGTAGTCAGTGCAGGAGACCAAGGAAGATGTTGCTAGTCTGCTGGATTCCTCTCTCTTGGTTCTTCGCAAGACAGTGTTCTGTCACAAAAGTGATCGAATTACAGTGGGCTTTTGTTTTCGGAGCGAGGCTTTGATAACGGATTTCTGGTGCATACACATACCACAGCCTAATGTTTTTGAATTACTGGTCTATGAGTTATGATTGTCCTCCTGCGAGATTTATAGAGAAATAGTTTGCTGGATGAGGGCGTATGTTGAGGTATATGCATATTTGGTGCTATAATGAGAACATGTGGGTTATTTATGCATTTATAGCTGCATTGTTGTGGGGTCTTGATTATGCACTTACAGAAAAAGTACTAAACAGGATTACATTCTCGACATTGCTCAGTATTGAGTTGTTTTTCGGTCTGCTTGGTATGCTCTTGTTGGGGCTTTTACGGGGGACGTATTGGAAAGACTGGTCAGTGATTCTCTCTTCCCAAAAGATAATATGGCACGTTGTTATAATTGTGCTTGTGTTCAACATCGCCAACACTTTTATCGTTCTTTCCATTGGAAACAAGAACGCCACCCTTGCGGGCTTAATTGAGATTTCTTACCCCTTGTTTATTGCCGTTTTTTCGTGGTTCTTGTTCAAGGAGAGCCATGTTAACCTATGGACAGGAATTGGTGCGGTATTGGTGTTTAGCGGGATTGGGTTGATCTACTACGTCAACAAATGAAGAGGAAAAGGGACGCTCATCCTTGCCGGCGTCGGCAAATAAGAAAAAGGGCGACCCGATTGGATCGCCCTTGTGATTAGTAGTCTTCCGGCACCCAAGCGGTGAGTTTGTTTGAGCAGGCAATTTTGGTCGCTCAAGCATTACATGATTTGCGATATGAAGGATTCTGGATGGGTAGTCTTGGTGTCCTTTATATGGAAGAAAAGCACTACAAGGACGCGGAAGCTTTCTTGCAACGCGCTTTGGCAATCGCTATTCAAATAGGTGACCAACGTTACGAAGGAACGCATTTGAGTTGGCTTGGGGATTTATACACCACGACGGGCCAATTTCAGAAAGCTCGTGAATGCCTTGAAAGGGCCGTGAAATTGGCAGAGGATCTGCAGATTGAATCATGGATTCAGCAGCGCAAAGCGAAAATTGAGAAATTGGAACGTTTGGAGAAGGAGGCGGGTGACCACGCTCGTCCTCAAATCTGATTGGACCTTATTGGACAAAGCTCGAACTCTTTTCGATGAACATCGAAGTGATACGCAGAAAACGATGCCGATGAACCGACCGGATGATTTCACCGTCGCGCTCGGTGATTTGGATGGGGGCAACCGCAGATGCGCGTTTGAAACGGGGAAGACGATGGGATTCCATCCATCCACGGTAACGAAGATCAAGCTCCTAATGTAGGAGGCGGGGTTTGCGCACTGCGCCAAGTCACATAATCTCGGTGATGTTTCAGTATAATCATTGGAAGCAAATTGTCACTATTACATTAACACTCTGCAATCCTAGCTTGACGGACAATAGGCACTTACTTACGGATAAACGATAAAAGCCCCTTCGGGGTGTTGGATGATGAATAATGGATGTTCAAACGCGCCAATATCGTAGCACAAAAAAAACTCCGAATACATACAATGACGTATTCGGAGTCACGCTTTGATACAACCAACAGATGCGTGATTCTTGTTGGGCGACCCTTTGGTCCGCTCAAGGCTCGGGTAGATCCAAGAGAAGCCGAGTTAAGACGAGGTTATCCCAGGGAACTCGGACTGCTGGGACACACATTATAGCACAGGTAAGTGGCAATGTGTCATCATCTAAACATTGTCGTCTTGATTTAGTCCACCCCTTACCTCCGCTAGCCTCCGCGACAGAGACAGCAATTCGTCTTCCATTCCAAAATATGACCAGTCCTGAATGTAGCGGGTGTAGAACGAGTAAATGCCAGCACTGAATCCGTTCAATAGCCTATCCGATATCCACTCATTTCCAAACTCAATACGGAAATCATCGAGAATGTCATCATTCTTGAGTCTTAAGAGTTCCGCAGCTTCGCCTTCAACTGCGTCTTGGCACAACGCTAAAACCTCTCGACAGCGTTGCCTGATGTCTAACTGGTGCGTCGGAATACGGGTCCAGTTATGGCGTTCGGAGAGGTGGAGGTCATCTCTAAAGCATCCAAGGAGTGTATCGTTAGTCGCCAATTCTTCCCAGATCTTCCGGGCTCTTGGAGTGACCGTAATTGCGTCGCCTGGACTCAATAAAGATGGTGCATACCCTCTGTCAGATTCAATCAAGCGTTCGGCATATAATTCATCGAGCATGTCGCTCATCTGCTCTGGCTTTTTCGCGAAATAGCTAGCACCAATTGCATTCATGGCATCCAACGTCCATGGCGACCGTGTGCGCTCTTCAACGAATGGTTCCACCAGTCGGCGATGAGAATGCGGCTGCCACAACGGCAGCAGATGGGGAATCAACCAGCGCTTGCCACCCGGCCATTTGAGCGGTGGCCGGTTCTCCGTTGTGCTCGTAATCGGCAAGGCTGGAGAGAAGTCACGCGAGTTGTGACTGACGACAGAAACACGCCTTTGAAATGGGCGTAGATGAGTGCGGCTGCCCGTTCTGCTTTGTGACCATAGGCTCGAACATCGTCCAGTCCTCTCAGCATTTTAAATGAGAGTGATTACTTGCAATTATCCTTGCTTGCAATGAAAAAAATTGCAAGTTTATAACTTTCTAGGAAAGTGATATAATCCCAACATGTCTAGTAATTTAATCGGAAAAACAGAAGCTATCAATTTTCTTAATGTATCAGAAAAAGATTTTAAAAATTACCATGAATCTAGTAAAGAAATAGAAGGTCAAAAAATATCAGGAAGATGGTATTTTGATAAACAAAAATTAGAAGAATGGAAAAAATTAAAGGGAGAAAGAACCATATTTTTAACTATTAGTGAATATGAAAAATGTTTTCAATTTGCAATTAAAATGGTTTATGGAGGACTTTCTCTTAATGGAATAAGAGGACAAAGAACAGAGGTTCAAGCAGCAGACGATGTTATTTTAGGAATTCTTGCAGAACATGCTGTTAAGAATTTTCTAAAAAATAAATTCTCAATCGAAATAGAATTAGACGAAGAAGTTCACCCAGAACGTATTACCCCTCAAGACTTTGATAAAATCAAGGTAAATAATGTTTTCAAAACACCTAAAATAGGTGTGGGTATCAAAGCAAGTAAAATGAAAAACGCCTTTTTGGTTTTAGGAGGTAATGAAGTAGACCTCAAGGAAAGAAGAAGTGATGTTTATGTATTTGCCAGAGTAGGTTTACCAAGCGACCACTTATTTAGGATTTTACGAGACCATTCATTCTTTAAACAAGTAAGAGAATTTATGGATAAAGATAAAAAATTTAGAAAAATAGAATTACTAAAACCAATTCCAATATGGATATGTGGTTTTACATACAAAGAAGAGTTAGAAAAAGTAACTGAAATTCCGGGTCAAGAATTTGCAAATGGGTATAGATATGTTAAGTCTGTAAGTAAACTTCACAACTCAGACCAAGACTGGAAAAATCTTATAAAAAAACTTTAATCTAGTATGCCATGGCTAGGGACAACCTAGGTTGTGTAGCTTGTTGCGTTTGTCCATTCAGCACCTCCTGAATATTGTTCGCAATTCTACCAATGACAGAAATACTTACGGAATTACCGAATTGTTTATATAAATGTGAATCTGAAATATTTGGTAATTTATAGGAATTAGGAAAACCTTGTAGGCGAGCACATTCTCTTGGTGTTAACTTTCGTATACCACGAGAATCCCTTACTAAGGGGACATTATGACCTCCTGTACCCATATTTGCAGTTAAAGTAGGACATACTCCACTTTTATTATGTCTTATATATTGTCGTCTCCATTGATAGACATCTCCAATTTCAAAATCGTACTTTTTTAACTTTTCAAACAAAGGTTTGTCGTTATAATAGTATTTCTGATCAATAAATTCTGGCTTTTCCAAAATATCTAAAACAGTTTTATTTCTTTCAATTTTTTCAGGAAATTCAAAACTATTAATATATCCAGTATCTTTTCTAAAACCAACAATATATATCCGCTCTCTGTTTTGGGGAACATTCCCATAATGCATACTATTTAATATTTCAGCTTTAACATCATAACCAAGCTCATCCAATGTTTTCAGAATGACACGAAATGTATTTCCATTATCATGATTATAAAGATTTTTTACATTTTCTAAAAGAAAGCCAATGGGTTTTCTTTCATCAATTATTCTTGCAACATCAAAAAATAAATTACCCCTGTCATCTTTAAATCCATGACGATAACCAGCAATAGAAAATGCCTGACATGGGAATCCACCCAATAAAAAATCAAATTGGGGTAAATCACTAATTTTAATTTTTCTTATATCCTCAACAGTTAAAGCTGTATCTTTAAAATTTAGATCGTAAGTATCTTTGCATTTAGGTTCAAAATCATTAGCAAAGACTGTATTAAAGCCAGCTTTTTCAAAGCCAATTCTTATACCTCCGACTCCCGCAAATAAGTCTATTGTTCTATATTTTTTTACATTTGCCATTGATTATAATTATAACATTATCCCTTTAAAAAAGCAGCAATCAACTTTTACAGTTATGTTATAATGCTTTTATGAGTGATGAAGAGAATAGTATAAATAGACTAGGCATTGACCAGACTAGTTTGGGGAAACTAAAACCTGAAGATCTTAATAATGCAAAAACTGCTGGAATGGTTTTAAATTACTTAACCTCTCTAGAGTCTGAAAATACTCAACTTAAAACAAAAAATGAAACCTTGAGTACTTATGTGAGTAGTTATAATAATCAAAAAAATAATTCAAAAATTGCTGCAACTTTATCTTTAATTTCAGTTGTCTCTATTGGTTTTGCAATAAATATTCTTACAAGTGATAGTAAAAATTATGGAGGTTATATACTTTTAATCATTGGTATTGTGCTGCAGTTATATAGTACCTATTTAACTTATAAAGAATGAGATATATTTTTAATACATCAGGTGAATACGTGGCCTTTATTTCAGGAGATAATTTATTTAATCTGAACTGCGATTGGATTGGTTTTATTTTAAACGGCAATGAAGTTTATTCATCAAACGATTTATCTTTTATTGGCTATATTAGTGCAGATGATAGAATCTTAGGTAAAAGAAATGATTTACGTAAACTTCGTCCATTACGACCACTTCGTCCATTACGACCACTTCGTCCATTACGACCACTTCGCAGACTAAGAATGCTTAGAGTGCCTTATCCATGGTTTGATGTGTTTGAAAAATAATATATTACGGTTCCCACGTCGCACCAAACACCAAGCCAGCAAAAATTTTTATAAAATTTTATGTAACAATTCTATTTCTAAAACGTCTATATGATTATGAAAAACAATTTAAAAATAATTATGGTAGTACTCGTTTTAACTATTGTTGGTATTTTTATCTATTATTACAAAACAAAACCTACACCTATCAATGAAGAAGTTCCAATAGTAACAGAAGACTCAATAAAAGGTTGCTATGTGGCCAAACTTGCGAAGGATATTTATACTCTCACTATTTCGTCTCAAAGTGGTGAATCCTTTGAGGGTAAACTTTCGTTTAAGAATTTTGAAAAAGACAGCTCAAGCGGTACATACAAAGGCACATATAAAGATGGAATTCTTTTAGGAAACTATTCTTTCCAATCCGAAGGAATGTTTTCTGTTATGCAGGTGATATTTAAAAAGTCGGGAAATGGTTTTGTTCGAGGATACGGAGATACGATTCAAGGAGGAACTCGTTTTGTTGACATAAACAAGATTACCTATGATTTATCTTATGTGTTCGAAACATCCACAGAGTGTATAATTACTAATTAATTAAATTATGAAAAACAAAACACAAATATTTTATATGCATGGCGGAATGACCTTTAAAAATAGAAAGGATTATTTGTCTTATCTAAAAAACAAGAAAATTTCGACTGAAAAGAAAATAAGGTGGAGTGATGATTATTTAGATAAAGAATTAGGTAAAAATTTTGAAATCATTAGGCCGAGAATGCCTTTACAGGAAGATGCCAAGTATGAAGATTGGAAAATATTTTTTGAAAGATACTTTCCTTTTTTAAGAAATAATCTAATTTTGATTGGTGCTTCTTTGGGTGGAATTTTTTTAGCAAAATATTTATCTGAACATAAATTCCCAAAAAAGATATTATCGACATATTTAATTTGTCCGCCTTTTGACGATACAGTTATGGGAGAGGATTTAGTTGGGGGATTTAAACTTAAATCTAACTTATCTTTACTTGAGAAAAATGCAGGGAATCTTTATTTATTATTTTCTAAAGACGATGATATTGTTCCTGTGTCTCATGCTAAAAAATATGAAGGAAAATTAAAAAACGCAAAAATAATAATCTATAAAAGTAAAAACGGACACTTTAAAATATCTAAGTTTCCAGAAGTTGTGAAGATGATAAAAAGTGATTTTAAGAAAATGTGATTGCGTGAATTATCAAGACGTCAAAATTTAAATAAAAAATGAAGAGGGCGCCCCGTAGTGACGAGGCGCCTCTTGTAATTTGGGCGGTGGGATTATGCCCAGATGAACCTCCTTTTGCGGAAGGTCGCAAAAATTCTTCTCAGAGGCTGTTTTCTGAAGTGATCCAGCCTGAGTTGCCGGACCGTGTTATCTTCACGATTTGCAATCTGATGGTTCTGATTACTTTTCATGCTATCTATACTTGGGTTGTTGTGGTTTTCTGACTGTAACCGTCTTCACAAGAAGAGCGATTCAAACAAATTATATAATTTTATTAGAAAAAAGCAAGGTACTACTAAATCTCTAGAAATACACTCAGCTTGAAAGTCTGCTATAATGGAAATATGAAAAAACCATTTTATTTTGCGGGGGTGGCAGTGGCATATATTGTGTTGATAGTTTCGGGTATCAATTTTATGGGCAACATTATGCAAAATCAAGAGGAAACAATATTCATCCCGATGGCTATGTTAAGTCTGTTTGTATTATCAGCCGCAATTATGGGATTTTTATTTTTATCTGAACCTCTACAGCTACTTATAGAAAATCGAAGGCAAGAAGCTGTCGTTTTCTTTGCTAAAATTGTGGGGATTTTTGCTTGTTTTGTGGCTATTTTTACAATTTTACTTTTTTTGTTTTAATTTCATTTTGATAGAATCATTTCATGAGTATGGATATCAAAATCACAAGTGAGGTTGAGATGGTGGCGGGATTCATTGCAAATAAAATTATAAATCAAATCGATCTAGGTAAAAAAGTTTTGTTTTTTGCGTCGGGTGGTTCAGCTATCGCTGTGACATCCGAGATGGCAAAAATTATTAAGCAACATTCGCATCAAAATTTAACTGTCATACTTGCTGACGAACGTTTTGGATCAATTGGTCATAAAGATTCAAATTGGCAACAACTTTTGGATAAAGGTTTTGATTTGCCACAGGCGAAACTTATACCCATAATAACCGGAAAAGATATTATCGAGACAACACAAGAATTCAACGTTACGCTTGAAAAAGAATTGAAAAAGGCAGATTATAAGATTGGCTTGTTCGGGGTAGGTAAAGATGGACATACAGCAGGTATATTGCGGAACAGTGAGGCTGTAAAGAGCCAAAATTGGGCTTGTAGCCATGTTGTGCCACCATTTGAACGTGTCACCATAACAACCAAAACAATACTGAAATTAGACGAAGCAGTGCTTTGGGCGCAAGGTAATGAAAAATGGAAAATTATAGAAGAGCTACGTGATGATGATATCGATATAAATACACAGCCAGCGCAAATTTTGAAAAAGGTTCCAATATTAACAATATTTACAGATTATCCCGGTAGTAGAGTATAGCTCGCTACGGGACAGGTAAAAAATAAAAATTATGAAAATAGCAATCACTGGTTTAGGAAGAATGGGGAAGCAAATTGCAAAAAAGCTTCATGAAGATGGATTTGAAGTTATCGTTCACAACAGAAGTCAAAGTTCCATTGAAGAAATGAAATTATTGGGAATGACTCCGGCTTACACAAAAGAGGAAGTGGTAAATTTATTTAAAAAAGAACGTGTCATCATTTGGATGATGGTTCCATCGGATGCAGTAGATCAAGAATTAAATGAGTGGCTTAAAATTATTCCCAAAAACAGTATTTTGATTGATGGAGGAAATTCAGATTTTCGTCTTACAAAAAAAAGGGCTTTGAGGGTTTTGAAAATGGGTTCTACTTTGCTCGATGTTGGGACTAGTGGGGGAATCTGGGGTTATAAAAATGGATTTTCGATGATGGTGGGTGGAGACAAAGAATCATTTAAAAAAATAGAGCCTATCTTGAAAACATTAGCCAAGCCAGAAGGCGCGTATTTTCATTTTGGAGAAAGTGGCGCCGGGCATTATGTAAAAATGACACATAATGCTATCGAATACGGCATGATGGAGTCTTTAGCAGAAGGGTATAGATTATTAAAAGAAGGGCCATATAAAAAGATAAATTTAGCGGAAGCTGGAGATGTTTGGCAACATCATAGTGTCGTTACTTCGTGGCTCAATGAGCTGACACGTGATGCATTAAAAGAAAATCCGGAATTAAAAGGGATAGAAGGATTCGTAGCAGAGAGTGGCGAGGCGCGCTGGGCGTTAGAGACTGCAAGGAAATTAAAAATAGAAACGCCTTCAATCAGCGCGGCGTTTGGTGTGCGAGTCGCTTCTCAAAAAGGTAAGGTTAATTTTACCACAAAACTTCTAGCTGCTATGCGCAATTCTTTTGGCGGGCACAATATAAATAAAAATAAATGAGAAAAAGTGAAGCAACTTATATAATTTTCGGAGCCTCCGGAGATTTATCCAGACGTTATTTAATGCCAGCTATCAAGCAGGTAAAGGCTTTGAACCATGAAGGCGCTGTCGTTCATGTTTCTCGTAAAGATTACAGAAATTTAAAAAATTTAATTACCGGGAAGGGAGAGAAAATATTCCATTTAGCCATTCCGCCAGAGGCGGTATCGGGTGTTATCGAAATAATCAGCAACAACTTTGGTAAGGACGATATAAAAATAATGCTTGAAAAACCTTTCGGTAAAGATTTAAAATCTGCGCAGAGTTTGGTAGAAAGTATTGATAGATATTTCCTTGAAGATCAGATTTATAGAGTGGATCATTATTTAGCGAAAAGATCGATGCAAAAAGTAATAGAGGAAAAATGGAGAAAAGAAAATATTGCCAATATTGAAATAATCGCTAGTGAAAAAATAGATATAGAGGGACGGGCTAATTTTTATGAGCAGACTGGGGCGTTAAAAGATTTTGTGCAAAGCCATCTTCTTGAAATGCTCTCGGTGGTTCTCTCTGGAAGTTTCGAAACCGTCCGCCGTTATAACGCATTAAAAAATTTAGAGGTTGTCTGCGATGTTACGAGTCACGAATGTGTAAAAAGGGGTCAATATGAGGGGTATCGTGACGAAGTAAGTAATATGACCAGCATGACGGAAACTTTTGTTTCAATTAATCTAGTATCAAATGATCCAGTTTGGCGCGGAGTGTCCATGACTCTTTCGACCGGTAAAGCCATGAGTGAGAAATTGACGCAAATAAAAATTAAATATAGAGACGGTAGCAAGAAAATTTTTAATATTGAACATGAACCAGATGCTTATGAGAGAGTTATCTCTGCCGCAATATTAAGGAATCATGATTTATTTATATCAAGCGGGGAAGTATTAGAAACTTGGAGAATTTTAGACGCCATACAGAAAACTTGGGAAAAACATCAGGATGATCTAATAATTTACAAAAAGGGTAGCGCGATCGATGAAGTGATAAATGCTCACATTTAGTGCTACAATATAGGAATGTTTTTTACTGAGCCTATCCGTAATTTCTATAGTCGGTTTGAACGGCCAATTTCTTCCCTTTCTCTAATTTTGGGATTTATTTTTGATGTATTCACTTTAAAACGCGTAGATGCGTTTTGGGAAAATGCTTGGATTTTTGGTTACCTTGTAATAATTGGAATTTTTATAACACTCATTCATATCAAAGAAAACGAAATCGGTGGCGAGAGAAATCCCGGTAAGGCTCATTTTTGGTATGTAAACATACTACAATTTTCCTTTGGTGGAGTTTTTTCCGCTTTTTTGATTCTATATTTTAGGAGCGCGGACATAATGGTAGCATGGCCATTTATCGCTCTTTTAGCTGCTATTTTTATTGCTAATGAATTTTTTAAAAAGCATTATATTAGGCTCAGTTTTCAGATAAGCTTCTTTTTCCTTTCAATTTATTGGTTTGCAATTTTCTTAGTGCCGGTTTTGCTTCACAAGATCAATGCGTGGATATTTTTGCTTTCCGGGCTGATCAGTCTCGTGGCGATTTCATTTTATGTTACAGTTTTATTTTATTTTACCAAGGGAAAGTTTATAAAAAGTAAAGAATTGATTGTATTACTGATCTCGAGTATTTTTATTTTAGTCAATGTGTTATATTTCACAAACTTAATTCCGCCGATTCCACTTTCGCTCAAAGATGGTGGTATTTATCATTCTGTGCAAAAAAACAAAGAAGGAAATTACAAAGTTACCTATGAAGACTATGGCTGGATGGGATATTTTAAATTATACCCAGATTTTAAAAAGAAAAATGGAGAACCTGTGTATGTTTTTAGCGCTATTTTTTCTCCCAAAAATCTAAATACTGTTATTGTCCACGAATGGCAGCATTATGATGAAATGGAGAGCAGGTGGACGACAGAGAGCATGATAAAGTTGCCTGTAATCGGCGGGCGAGATGGAGGTTTCAGGACATATTCAATGAGAACAAATGTAGCACTCGGAAAATGGCGGGTAAATGTAAAGACCGAATCCGGCCAAATCATTGGACGTCAGCGTTTCAACATCGTGCTGGTGGATACAGATCCGACACTCACGACTGCGGTAAAATAGAAAGGAGCTTTTCTAAACCTTGTTCATCAAAAAGAATTGTCTTTAGGTTTGGATATTTTTTAAAATCCAGATTCGCAAAATGTTTCGCTTTATCGTCAACAAAGATTACCTGCTCATCTTTATGTTTAGCGCATATTTTCTCTATTGCTTCTTTCTTACTATCTGACACTACAGTAATTTTTGAAAAAAGTGTCTCTATACGGGCTCTCTTTATTTTATCTGATTGAAATTCTCTATCGCCAAAACTTACGATATAGCAATTCTCCCGTCCCAGTTTTTTTATTATTTTGAGTAAATCCTGGTTTATAAATTCTTCGCTATTTTTAAGTATTTTTTCATACCAATTCAAATTTACAGAAAATTTATTTAGCAATTCTTTCAATGAAAAACCTTTTCCTTGCAGATTTTCTACATATTCTTCTACCGCTACGCGAGAAATACCAGCTTTTTCCAGAGAAGAACGCAAATGCTCTTTAAATCGCGGAGTGCTATGAAACAACACATCATCAAAATCAAAAATAAATTTCATATTACGTAATATATTACTTATATATTATTTTCTTAATACACTCTGCTAGTTTTTGAGAATCGTGGCGGATAAATCCTCTCGTCGCTTTCATTTTTTCATCATATTGGGGCTTGAACATTACATCAGATAAAAGTTCGGCGTGAATTACTTTGTCATTACTAAGATCATCGTTTACTAGAACTCCTTTTCCTTCTTCTAATTCATATAATTTTGTTTGCTCAGCGCTTGGTTTTTTATTGTTTACCAAGATGATGTCGACAGATTTTCCTAAATATTTTTCAATATCTTTAACATAATCGCTTACTTTCCAGCCAGAAGTGTGTTCGAGTTTATTTGTTAGATTCACAGGAAAAATTATCTTCGCTCTACTTTTTGCAATAGCTTCTTTAAAACCACGCACGATAAGGTTCGGTATGACAGAACAATAGTAATTGCCGGGACCAAGAATAATCACATCAGCATTGATTATGGCGTCTTTTGCGTGTTTGTTTAAAGAAATATCTTTTTGATAAAACATTTTATCTATACCATATTTCTTTACATCAGGATCATTTTGAATATTATCTTCACCTTCTATTATTTTTCCGTTTAAAAGCGACATTGAGAGCTTGGCAGGATCATGGGTAATGGGCACGACCTTTCCTTTTATTTTTAGAATTTCAGAAGCCACCTCTACTCCTTCGGCAAAATTTCCTGTGACTTTTTCTAAAGCGGCAAGGAAAATATTACCAAAACTGTGTCCAGAGAGACCGCCATTTTCAAATCTATAACTCATGAGTTCTCGAACTACGTTGCTATGTTCGGAAAGAGCAACAAGGCACTGCCTCACGTCTCCAGGAGGTAGAACTCCGAGCTCGTCTCGCAATACTCCGGTCGAACCTCCATCATCTGCCATGGAAACAAGGGCAGTAATAGAAATATTTTCCAAATTCTTCAGCCCTGACAGAACAGTATAACTTCCAGTACCTCCGCCCACAGTGACTACATTTTTCATTCTTAAATAATAGCCTAAATTCGTTAATTTTGCTATCATTTTGCCATGTGTGGCATTGTTGGATACATAGGAAAAAGAGAAGCGTGGCCGGTCTTAGTCAAAGGATTGGAGCGGTTGGAATACCGTGGTTATGACTCCGCAGGGATCGCATTATTGGAAAATGGTGTTTTTTCAGTTTTTAAAAAGAAGGGTAGAGTTGTAGAATTGTCTAAATTTGTAAAAAATAGCCATGAACTTTCAGGTGGAGTTGGCATCGCGCATACACGTTGGGCAACGCATGGTGTGCCATCAGACAAAAATGCTCATCCGCATTTATCAAACGGTGGAGATATTGTAATAGTTCACAATGGCATAATTGAAAATTATCTTTCTATAAAAAAAGCATTGACAGAAAAAGGATACAGATTTAAAAGTGATACTGATACAGAAGTTTTGGCGAACTTAATTGAAGACATTAAAAAAAATGCAAAAGTTGACATAACTGAGGCTGTGCGGTTGGCGTTAGCGCAAGTCGTCGGCGCTTATGCCATATTAGTTTTATCGAAAGATGAACCTGATACCATGATTGTCGCAAAAGTAGGTAGTCCGGCTGTTATCGGCGTCGGTAAGGGTGAATTTTTTATTGCTTCGGACGCTACACCTATTGTCGAACATACAAATAAAGTTATTTATTTAGAAGACGGAGAAATTGCCATAATAAAAAACGGCAAGCTTTTCATTAAAACAGTTCAAAACAAAATAATCAAAAATCCTTATATTCATAGACTAAAAACTAAGATTGAAGAATTAGAAAAAGGAGGTTTTCCGCATTTTATGTTGAAAGAAATTTTCGAACAGCCGGAATCTTTGCGTAATACCATACGAGGCAGAATTATTTTAGAAAAAGGTAGCTTTAAATTTGGCGGACTTGAAAAATTTTCAAAAAAATTAAAAAATTTAAATAGTTTGACTATAGTGGGGATGGGGACAGCTCGTTTTGCTGGACTTGTCGGTGAATATGCGTTTGAAGAATTGTCTGGAATTCCAACAAAAGTGGAATACGGTTCAGAATTTACTTATCGCGATGTTGCCAAACATTCCAATGCTGGACTGTTAGCCATCTCGCAATCAGGAGAAACTGCAGACACATTGAATGCCATAAAAAAAGCTAAAAAAGAAAAAATGCTAACTTTGGGAATTGTAAATGTTATCGGTTCAAGTATCGCGCGAGAGGTAGATGCCGGTATTTATAATCATGTGGGCGGAGAAACGGCTGTAGCTTCTACTAAAGCATCAACATCGCAAGTTTTGCTTCAGATAATGCTGGCTATTTATCTGGGAAGAATGCGTGACCTTCCCAAATCCAAAGGTCAGGAAATTATAAAAGAAATACAAAAACTTCCAGAATTAGTCGAGCAAATTTTGAAAAACGCGAATTTGATTAAAAAATTGGCGCAAAAATACAAAAAATATAATAATTTCTTTTTTTTGGGACGTAAATATAATGTTGCCACCGCAATGGAGGGAGCCTTAAAAATGAAAGAGTGTTCTTATATTCACACCGAAGGAACTAATTCAGCAGAACTTAAACACGGTCCTATTTCTCTGATAGATAAAAATTTCCCCTCAGTTGTTATTGTGCCGACTGACAGTATGTATGAAAAAAATAAAAGTTCCATACAAGAGATCAAGGCTCGTGGAGGGTTGGTGATAGCTCTCACGACTTTCGGCAATAAAGATCTGGAAAATATCGCCGATGATGTGATCTACATTCCAGAAACTCTTGAAATGTTGACTCCAATTCTAGCTTTTATACCAATGCAACTTTTAGCTTATTATATATCAGTGGAACGCGGTAACGATGTCGACAAACCGCGCAACCTAGCAAAAAGTGTAACTGTGGAGTAAAATTAATTTTAATATAAAAATTTATGCAAAAAAACACCAAAAAAATTGAAGGAAAATTTATTAAAGCTTTAACTTTTGATTTACAAAAAGATGGCTGGGACAAAAGCCGTGGCTTTGTCATGCGTGATGTATCGATGCCAGTTTTAAATGAAAAAAGTAATCCCGAAGATTCAATTTCTGTTATCGTAAAAATACGATACGCAGGTGTCTGTGGTTCTGATAGGGGACTTTGGCATAGGACATCTTTTAAAGATTTAGTTCATAGTTCTCTTGAAAAAGAGGGAAAAACTATGAGGATAACCGGACATGAATTTGTGGGAGAAATTGTAGAAGCTGGCAGTATGGTGAAAAATCTTTATTATGATAAAGATCCACAAAATAAAGCAAAAATAGAAGTCGGCGGTCTCGTGTCTGGAGATTCTCATGTCACATGCGGGCGTTGCTATCAATGCAGGATAGGTGAAGGACATGTTTGTCTAAATGAGTCAATTCTTGGGATTTCCATTGATGGTATTTTTGCGGAGTATGTAAAAATTCCAGCAAAAAATTTATGGGCAGTGGATGAAAGTCGTCTTCGTACTGAAATTGCATCTATCTATGATCCATTTGGTAATGCCGTCCATGCGACAACAAAGGTAGATTTTCGCGGACAACGGGTGGCTATTTTTGGTTGCGGACCTATTGGATTATTTTCGATTTTGCTAGCGCGCAATTTTGGCGCGGCAAAAATTATTGCTGTAGATATACTTCCCGAAAATTTAAAAATGGCAAAAGAGCTGGGCGCGCATGAAACTATTCTTATTCCAGAAACTAAAAAAGAAAATAATTGGGAAAGTGATAAGTCTGTGGTTGATCAAATCATGAAATTAACCTATGGCAAAGGTGTGGATGTGTCCATGGAAATGTCTGGAGCTTTTTCATCAGTAAATAATGCTATCGATAGCACTCGTCGCGGGGGTGACGTCATATTTTTTGGAATCAAAGATGGTGATCTGGTAATACCAAAATTTTCCCGTGTTATTGTGCGAGGTTTGACCATGCATAACATTATCGGCCGTGAAATCTTTCGCACATGGCAAATAGCGCAACGTATTTTGAATGATAAAAGTAATGGAATTCAAGATGCCATTTGGAATATAATTCTAAAAAGTGGGAAGGGAACTATTTTATCGTTTAAAGATTTTACACCTGAAAGTTTTGAAAAAGCAATGAACGAAAATCCAAAAATTATTTTCAAAATTAACGGCTAAAAAATACCTGTCCCGTACTAAATTTTTGAGTAAAACAAATGGTCAATATTAATAACAATTTAAAATTTTAGTACTGGGATGGATATAAAATCAAATAAAGAAAATAAAAGTTGTGCGATAAAGTTTACAGCCGAAGAAAATTGTAAAATTTTGGGCCGAGCATACCTTTATATTGTGTTCAACGATTTACACAAAGAACCTTTTGGATTTATGGAGGACGTCTTTGTGGAGGAAAAAAATCGTGGCAAAGGCATTGGAACAAAACTTGTAAATGAAGTAATAGCCGAAGCAAAGAAACAAAATTGTTATAAAATTATCTGTACAAGTCGTTATGAAAAACCCGAAGTTCATTCATTATATAAAAAGCTTGGTTTTAAAGATCATGGTAAAGAATTTAGAATAGATTTATAATAGTAAAACTATATGTATTCAAAAAAATTGATTCAAGATATTGAGAATGAGTTAAAAGCGCTTCAACAGGCCGGTAAATTTAAAGTTGAAAGGGAATTAGAGGGTGCGCAGGGTCCGGAAGTGGAAATAAATAGTAAGAAAGTTCTAATGTTTGCCTCCAATAATTACTTGGGTTTAGCAAATCATCCTGAAATAGTTAAAGCGAGCAAAGAAGCGATAGATAAATATGGTTTTGGACTTTCTTCTGTGCGTTTTATTTCTGGTACTGAAACGATACACAAAATTTTAGAAAAGAAATTGTCAGAATTTTTAGGCACAGAAGACGTCATTCTATATTCTACAAATTTTATGGCAAATTTAGGATTTTTTGCGACTATTACCAATGAAGCTTTAGGTAGCACAGAATATATAGACGCTATTTACAGTGATGAACTAAACCATGCTAGCATTATTGATAGCTTCAAGCTTTGTAAAAAAGAAAATGTTGTGAAAAGAATTTATCCACATGGTGATTTGGTTGCATTAGAAAAAATACTTGAAGAAGATGAAACTAAAAACTACCGATTTAAAATCATTGTTACGGATGGAGTTTTTTCGATGGAAGGATATTTAGCGCAACTACCAAAAATTGTGGAGCTTTCAAAGAAATACGAGACATTAGTCTTTGTGGATGATGCGCATGCTATAGGGGTGCTCGGTAAAACAGGCGCAGGTACGCCAGAGCATTTCGGTCTTCACGGAAAAATTGATGTCCTCTCTGGAACTTTTGGTAAAGCGCTCGGTGGAGCAGTCGGTGGATATATCGCGGGTAAAAAAGAAATTATAGAATTACTTCGTCAAAAATCCCGCACTTATCTTTTTTCAAATTCTGTACCTCCATCTGTAGTTATCGCTTCTATTAGGGCATTAGATTTATTAAAAGAAAAACCAGAACTTCTAAAAAAAGTTAGAGAAAATTCAGAATATTTTAGAAATGGAGTCAAGAAAATGGGTTTTAATGTTTTAGAGGGTGATCATCCGATAGTGCCAGTCATGCTCGGTGATGCTGCTAAAACTCAAGAAATGAGTAAAAAACTATTAGAAAAAGGCCTTTTTGTTGTAGGTCTTTGGTTTCCAGTTGTGCCAGAAGGTACAGCTAGACTGCGTTTTCAGCTTTCCGCCGCGCATACCCGTGAACAGATAGATCAAGCGCTAAAAATAATGGGAGAGGTTGGTAAAGAAATGAAAATAGTATAATATGTCAGTATGATTTCACGGATATATGTGATACCTAAAAACGAAGCAACCAAGGCAGATTCTTATTTGATTGACTCTAAATTATCTAAAAAAGAACTTGTAAAACTAGCTCAGACACTTACTAATCCTATTTTGGAGGATTATTTTATAGACGAATCTCCAAGAGTTGGAAACTTTTCCCATGCAATCGAAATAGGATTTTTACCGGGGGTCACAGATAATGTCGGCCATACAGTCAAAGAAATTGCGACAGATATGCTTCATCTAAAAAAGAATTTCAGTTTGGCGGTTTATACCTCCAAGATTTTTTTTATTAATTCACACGGCCTTGAAGACGCCCAGAAACACTCTCTTACTTTATACAATCCGCTTATTGAAAGAGCCCTTTTTGTAGAGATAAAATCCGGAAAAATAGATTTGCCAAATAAAATACCTGAAGTTGTTTTAAGAAAAGGTGTGTCAATTTTACCTGTTTCACTTTCAGTGTCAGATGAAGAACTTATAAAAATAGGGAAAGAAGGAATACTGGACGAGACAAATTTACGCAGGGGACCTTTAGCGCTTGATCTATCTTCAATGCAAGCTATTCAAAAATATTTTTCTTCGCTAAAAAGAAACCCGACTGATATAGAGCTCGAATCTCTAGCTCAAACTTGGTCAGAACATTGCAAGCACACTATTTTTGCAAATGAAATAGATGATATTAAAGATGGCTTGTATAAAACTTACATAAAAGGGGCGACAAATTTAATAAGAAAACAAAAGACAGAGAGAGGTCAGCAGGATTTTTGTGTTTCTGTTTTTAGTGATAATGCTGGCGGAATAATTTTTGATGAAGATTATTTAATAACACACAAAGTCGAAACCCATAACAGCCCTTCGGCTCTCGATCCATTTGGTGGAGCAATCACAGGCATAGTAGGGGTGAATCGCGACACAATCGGCTTTGGATTGGGCGCCAAACCGATAGCCAATACTTATGGATTTTGTTTTGGTAATCCGGAAGATACAAGACCGCTTTTTCGAGATAAAGAGCAGAAACAAAGAATGCTTTTACCGAAACGCATCATGGAAGGGGTGGTAAAGGGAATAAACGTCGGAGGAAACTGCTCCGGGATTCCGACTCTTTCTGGATTTATCAAATTTGACGATAGATATAGGGGGAAACCTTTGGTTTTTGCCGGAACTGTTGGATTAATTCCAAGAAACTTATCTATCCATGGAGGGAAAAAACAACTATCGCATGAAAAACAGGCACGAGTAGGGGATTATATAGTTATGGTTGGTGGAAGGGTAGGACTCGATGGAATACATGGAGCCACTTTTTCTTCCGTAACTATGGATTCGACTTCTCCTGCGACAGCAGTGCAGATAGGAGATCCGATAACTCAAAAGAAACTTAGCGATAGCATCGTCAAAGAAGCGCGCGATATGAATTTATATACTAGCATCACAGATAACGGTGCTGGTGGGCTGTCATGTTCAGTATCCGAGATGGCAAAAGAATGCGGTGGAGCAAAAGTTTTCATAGAAAAAATACCACTTAAATATCCAGGTCTTCTTCCTTGGGAAATTTGGATTTCTGAATCGCAAGAACGAATGACTTTGTCTGTTCCAAAAAATAAATGGAAAATGTTCCAAAAGTTGATGGAAAGTCGGGGGGTAGAAGCGATTGTGATTGGAGAATTCACAAATTCTGGAAAAGTTATCGTGCAATATAAAGGAAAAAAAATTATGGATATAGATATGGAGTTTTTGCACAACGGATTGCCGAAACATTATTTAAACACTACTCCAGTGATAATCAAAAATCTTGAGCCTGCATTACCTAAAGGTCTATCACGCACAAAGGTTCTAGAAAAATTGTTAGGTGAAAAAAATATCAGCGGATTTGCTTTCATTTCCGAGCAGTATGACCACGAGGTGCAAGCATCTTCCGTGTTAAAACCGTTGTCCGGGAGGGGACGTATTAATACCGACAGTCAAATTTTTCGTCCGGTTTTGAATTCAAACAAAGGAGTTGTGTTGTCATCCTCAAGCTATCCTTCATACGGAGACATAAGCTCTTATGACATGGCATCTTGCGCGCTCGATACTGCAATTCGAAACATAATTGCATCAGGTGGTACGCTTTCACACCTTGCGATACTAGATAATTTCTGCTGGTGCTCATCAAATGATCCGAAACGGCTATACCAGCTTGTAGAGGCTGTAAAGGCTTGTCATGACACAGCTATCGGCTACGGGACGCCGTTTATCTCTGGTAAAGACAGTATGTTCAATGATTTTAAAGGATATGATGAAAAAGGTAATCCTGTTTCTATCTCCATCCCGCCAACCCTTTTGATTTCTGCGATTAGTGTAATGCCTGATTTATATAAAACAGTTTCACCAGAATTTAAAAATAGTGGGGATATAATTTATTTACTGGGAGAAACGCATGATGAATTAGGCGCAAGCGAATATTATAAACTTTTGGTAAAACAAGAGGGGAATAATGCAACCCACCTAGACCCGCTTCGATGCGAGGCGAGCTCGGCGAGGCTGGTAGGCAATAGTGTGCCAAAAGTTAATTTAGAAAAAAATCTAAAAACTTATTTAGCGTTAGAGAAGGCTATTCAAAAAGAACTGTTAGCTTCTTCGCTTTCTGTAACTTCCGGAGGCTTTGGAATCGCCTTAACTAAAGCATCTATTGGTGGAATGCTCGGATGTGAAATAAACATCAAAAACATGCTGGGGGGCTCAAATTTGGCCGATGTGAAGCTTTTTTCTGAAAGCCAGGGTAGGATATTGGTTTCTGTATCTCCTAAAAACACAAAGCAGTTTGAAAGAATAATGCAGGAAATTCCTTGTGCTAAACTTGGAAAAGTAACAAAAAATGATAAGTTTGTAATTTTAGATGGTAAAGATAAAATTGTCGAAACAAATATTAAAAAATTGCACGCCATTTATCATAAATTTTCGAATTCACAACAATGAAAGCTGAAACAAAAATCTGTCAAAACTGTAAAAAGGATTTCGTCATCGAATCGGATGATTTTGGATTTTATAAAAAGATGGGTGTACCGGTGCCGACTTTTTGCCCTGACTGTAGGTTTCAAAGAAGACTTTTATTTAGAAATAATCGAGTGTTTTATAAACGCGAGTGTGCTTTTTGTAAGAAAGTAGTTCTAAGTTTATATAATAAGGATCGTCCTTTTATAGTTTATTGTCATGATTGCTGGTTTTCAGATAAATGGGATGTAATGAGTTATGGACGTGATTATGATTTTTCAATTCCATTTTTTAGACAATTTCAATTACTCCAAAAAGCAGTACCCAGAGCAAACTTATACCAAACAAATTTCGTTTCAAGTGAATATTGTAATTACGGACTAGATTTTAAAGAATGTTATCTTTTATTTGGAGGTCATAATAACGAGCGAGTTTATTTTGGCAATCAGGTTTTTGATTCCCGTGATTCCTTTGATATTGCATTCTCAGCAACAAATGAACTTAGCTATGAAATTTTCGAGGGTAAAAGTTTAAACAAAGTTGTTTATAGTTCTTATTCAAAAGATTGTATAGACAGCCATTATCTAATTTTTTGCAAAAATTGCATTAATTGTTTTGGTTGTATCGGGCTGGTAAATAAGCAATATTATATTTGGAATATCCCACATTCGAAAGCAAGTTATGAAAAGTTCATTAAAGAAAATCAAGGAAGCTATACAAGGCACCTTGAAAATTTAAGAAAACTTCAGGAATTGAAATTAGAATTACCACACAGATATGCGAGAGTATACCAATCTGTAAATTCTGACGGTGATGATATTAGAAGATGTAGAAATACCCACATGGCTTTCACGTCCAGTGATGCGGAAAACTCCAAACATCTTTTTTTTTGCGTAAGAGGCGCAAACGAGTGCTATGATAATTCTTTTCAGGGTACAGGTAGTGAACTCTTATATGAAATAGCCCACGGTTTCGGTGGTTCCAGAAGTATTGTCGGTGTCGGAAATTTTAGTAATCAAGATTCACAATATAATGAGGAATGCCACGATTGTTTAAATATTTTTGGATGCGAAGGATTGCGAAAGAAACAATATTGTATTTTGAATAAACAATATAGTAAGGAAGAGTATGAAAAAATATTACCTAAAATAATTGTGCATATGAAAAGCACGAGAGAATATGGTGAATTTTTCCCTAGTAATTTATCTCCGTTTTCATACAACGAAACTATTGCGCAAGAATATTTTCCTTTAAACAAAGAAGACGCCCTAAAACAAGGTTTTCTATGGCAGGACAGTGAAGCCAGGAATTATAAAATTGATATAGAAAATCAGGATATACCGGATAACATCCAAGATGTTACGGAAAATATAGTGAGTAAAGTGATTGCTTGCGGACACGAAGGTAAATGCAAACATCAATGTACTGAGGCATTTAAAATTGTCTCTGAAGAATTTAAATTCTATAAAAAAATGAATTTGCCCTTGCCTAGACTATGTCCGAATTGTAGACATTATCAGCGTATCAATTTAAGAAATCCATTGAAACTTTGGGAGAGAGTTTGCATGTGCGAAAAAGAAAATCATTTTCACGGGCAAGAAAAATGTGTAGTAGAATTCAAAACGAGCTATGCATCAGACAGACCAGAAATAGTGTATTGTGAAAAATGTTATCAACAAGAAATTTATTAAAATAATGAAAAATAAAAAACTACATTCGCATAGCTCAGTATTTTCGGCAAAAAAGCCTCGGATTATAATAATGTCCGGTTACGGACTTAATTGTGAAGAAGAAACAAAATTCGCTTTTGAGACGACAGGTGGAATTGCGAATATTGTGCATATCAATGACCTTATCGCTAAACCGAAGATGCTTTCACAATATCAAATACTGGTTTTTCCGGGAGGGTTTTCTTATGGCGATGATACTGGTAGTGGAAAAGCTTATGCAAATAAATTTAAAAATCATCTAGAAAAAGAACTAGAGGAATTCTTATCTCGCGACACTCTCACTATAGGTATTTGTAACGGATTTCAAATCATAACTAATTTAGGAATTTTACCCGGTGCGTTAACGCATAATAAAAATGGTAAATATATCGACCGTTGGGTGGACCTGACCACCTCCACAGGAAGCTCCAGTGTGTCAAAGGAAGTTAGTCCATGGCTTAAAGATATTAAAAGTATATCGCTTCCGATAGCGCACGGCGAAGGGCATTATGTTGTTGACCCAAAGAAATACAAAGAATTAGAAAAAAATAACCAGATAGCTTTTAAATATACCAAAGGGGAAATTTGTAAATTTCAAAATCTCGAAAAAAATCCTAATGGCTCGGAACATGACATTGCGGGAGTTTTGGCATATAATGGTAGGGTATTGGGAATGATGCCCCATCCGGAAAGGGCCATGTTTTCACACCAGAGTCCGTTGTGGTCCCTCGACAAAACTCGGGATAAACAGAAAATAAAAAAGGAAGGAATAGGTTTACAAATTTTTAAAAACGCAGTTAATTATTTCAAGAATCATGAGAAAAATTTCTTAGGAAAATAAACTTTTTCTAAGAAATTTTTAGAAAATTACTATGAAAGATTTAAACGAAAAGTGCGCAGTATTTGGAATTTTTGGAGACAAAAATTCTTTAGAAAATAGAATTGCAAGAGAGACATATTTCGGATTATTTTCTTTACAACATCGCGGACAGGAACATTCGGGGATTGCGACGACTGACGGTGAAAGACTTCACATGCACAAAAGCTCAGGCTTGGTAAGTCAAATTTATACTGAAGAAATTTTAAAAAAACTTCCCGGTTTTGCCGCCATTGGACACAATCGCTATTCTACATCCAATGGAAATCATGTCGAATACGCCCAGCCATTTCTTTACGATAATCTTTTTGCTTTTGGGCATAATGGCAATTTGCCGAGCACGGCAAAATTGGTTGAATTCTTAAAAAAAAATAATGAAATATCAAAAAATCTTTCTGATTCACAACTCATGACGCAAGCCATCGGTGTATATGTAAAAAAAGGAGAATCACTCGCTGACTCTATTGAAAAAACTTACCCACTTTTTACTGGAGCGTTCTCTTGTGTAGTGCTGGGATTAAACGAACTGATAGCTTTTCGCGATTCGTGTGGTATTCGCCCGCTTATTTTAGGTAAAAGAGGGAACGAAACAATCATATGTTCTGAGACATGCGCGTTAAACACTCTCGGAGCAGAATTCATAAGGGAAATAGATCCCGGAGAAATGGTTATTGTCACAAAAAATGGCATTAAAAGCAGAAAAATAGCCAAAGCCAAGCCAAAATTTGATATTTTTGAATTTGTTTATTTTGCTCGTTATGACAGCATGATGCTCGGCAAATCTGTTTACGAAGTTAGAAAAAACTTAGGACGCATGCTCGCGCGTCAAAACAAAACACAGAATAAAATTAACAGCGGAGTAAACGATGTCGACATGATAATTCCCGTGCCGGAATCAGCCATATCGGCCTCGATCGGCTACGCAGAAGAATCAGGCATACCATTTGAAATGGCTATTTCTAAGAACCGTTATATTAATCGCACTTTTATCGAACCCACCCAAGAGATTCGAGCGGAAAAAGTGAAATTAAAACTCTCTCCACTCAAAAGCGTAATCTTTGGAAAAAAAATTGCGGTAATGGATGATTCGATAGTGCGAGGCACAACTAGCAAGCAAATTGTAAAAATGCTTTTTGAAGCAGGCGCAAAAGAAGTGCATTTCTTGGTGAGTTCTGCGCCGATACGTTTCCCTGATTTTTACGGTATTGATACCCCGAATCAAAAAGAACTTATTGCTTCAAAGAAGACAATAAAAGAAATCTGTAAATTCCTTGGAGCGACATCACTTTCATATTTATCAATTGACGGAATGGTGTCTGCAACGGGGTTACCCAAAGAATGTTTTTCGCTTGCTTCTTTTGATGGAGTTTATCCGGTTGATATTCATGAACGCGCCAAAGAGATAAATTACGATGTCCCAAAAGACTAAAATAAAATTGGCAATTCTTATTTCCGACGCTGGCACTGGCACTAATCTCCAAGCTATAATTGACGGAATCGAGAATGGAAAAATTAATGCAGAAATATGCGCAGTGATTTCCGACAAAATTGAAACGCAGGGATTGGAACGCGCTAGAAAACACAATTTAAAAATTGAAATTTGCTCAAAAAAAGAAGCCCTACTTCCGCTCTTAAAAAAATTAAATCCAAATTATATTTGCCTTGCTGGTTGGAAGCAGATTATTTTAGATGAAGTAATCCTCGCATATCCGAATAAAATTTTAAATTTACACCCGGGGCTTATTCCGAACACTATTGGTGGAGATGTGAAAAATCCCGATGGCACAGACGCGCTTTGGAACAAGGGAATGCTCACAACCAAAGCTATTCAAAATTTTTTAGATCAAAAGTCTACCTTTGCAGGATCATCAATCCATTTTTTGACGTTAAATTTTGATTTTGGTCCGGTTCTGGATAGAACTTTTGAAAAAATTCAAGCTGGAGATACTGTGGAATCTTTGTATAGAAGGCTAAAGAAAAAAGAAAATAACTTATACGTAGAAGTTTTATCCCGCTTATAGCGGGACCCCGCCAAGGCGGTGGGAAAAATTAACCAAATGAAACAAGATAAACGAAAAATTTTAATAATTGGCGGCGGAGGAAGAGAACATGCAATAGGATGGAAAATTACCCAGTCTGAAAGGTCAGTGGACCTGTATTTTGCTCCTGGAAACGCGGGAACAGCTCAAATTGGAACAAATTTGCTTATCATGGCAACGAATGTATCAGGGCTCTTAAATTTCGCAAAGGAAGAGAAAATAGATCTAATATTGGCTTTGCCTGACGATCCTCTTGCTCTCGGTATAGTTGATGAATTTCAAAAAGCGGGTATGCGAATTTGGGGTCCAACAAAGAGAGCGAGTGAGCTTGAGTGGTCTAAAGCATATGCTAAAGATTTAATGAAAAGACATAAAATCCCAACTGCGAAACACGAAGTTTTTACTAACTTTGAAAAAGCAAAAACATATATTGAAAAAGGGTCATTACCTATTGTGATCAAAGCAAGTGGGCTGGCGCTCGGGAAAGGCGTGACAGTCGCGCAAACGAAAGAGGAAGCCGTCGAAGCGCTTCATAAAATATTGGTAGATAAAATTTTTGGAAATGCCGGTAATGAAGTTGTGATTGAAGAATATCTATCCGGTATTGAAATTTCAATTCACGCAATTTCTGATGGAAAATCATGGAAAATTTTTCCATCATCGCAAGATCACAAACGCATATTTGACGGAAATGTGGGTCCGAACACTGGCGGAATGGGAGTTATTGCGCCACTGCCTTTTGTAGATGATAAACTTATGTTGCAAATTGAAAAAGAAATAATTAAACCCACCATAGATGGAATGAGAGAAGAGGGAAGACCGTTTGTTGGCATTTTGTATCCAGGAATAATGCTTACCAACGAAGGTCCGAAGGTATTTGAATTTAACGCGCGTTTTGGCGATCCAGAAACACAAGTCTATATGCGATTGCTTGATACGGATATTCTCGATATTATTGACGCCAGTATTGATGGTAAAATTTCTAACTTAGACATCCAGTGGAAAAAAAATAAATATGCCTGCAATATTGCGCTGGCTTCAGCCGGTTATCCGGGAAATTATGAGAAGGGGAACCCCATCCTCCTTGAGGAGGGGGGAGGGGGTGGTGACATCATAATCTTTCACGCCGGTACAAAAATAGAAAACAATAAACTTGTCACCAACGGCGGGCGAGTTCTGGGAGTCAGTGCCGTAGGTGATACTTTAAAAGAAGCGCTTAAGAAAGCATATAAAGCAATAGATAAAATTTCTTTTGCGGGGATGCAATATAGAAAAGATATCGGCAAAATTGCTCTTAAATTGTAAAAATAAAAAGAGCCGTCCCTCTGGGTGGGACGGCTCGGGTTGAAATTGATGTCTGTTTGTTGTGCTTGTACTGGAAGCACTGCCATTTTAGGCGGAGGTGGTACCCAGTCTTGTTCAAAAACACCGTGATATTTTGAATTAAATTGGGAACCTCTTCCGTTTGTTTGGACCAATAAAACTTGAACAACAGTCGAAATTATGCGACAGAAAAGTCCGCATACCGACTGGTAAAAGAAGAACAGCATACTTAGTGAGGACTATAACACAGAAAAGATAAATAAATCAAGTAAATCTATCTATCCCAATTAAAAAAGTGCTCGCGGTCAGGACCGGTGCCGACGGAGATGATTTTCACATCGAGATCGGCTAGTTCAGCTTTTATATATTTTAAATACGAGGCTAATTCTTTTGAAACTTTCTTTTTGTCTCTTACCCCATAATTAGCTTTTCCCCAGCCGGGTATTTCTTCTGTCACTACGCTTTTTATTTCACTTAAGTAAAGCGGGAATTCCTTGAAATTTTTCCCAGCATTGTTTTTGTATCCAGTCACAACTTTCACTTTATCGCTCAGGCAGATATCGGCCTTATTTATAAAAATTTTATTGGCGCCCGATAAGGTAATCGCATAACGAAGCGCAAACAGATCGAGCCAGCCACACATACGAGGTCTTCCAGTCGTAGCTCCGAATTCATGTCCAGCATTTTGAAAAAGTTTTTCTAGAGCTTCGTCTTTGATTCTAGAAGGAAAATTTCCACCACCCACTTTAGTAGTATAAGCTTTAATAACTCCATATATATTTCTGATTGCAGTATGAGGCACACCCAAACCGAGACACGCATTCGCCGGCAGGGTATTACTGCTTGTGACATTTGGATAATCTCCAAAATCAATATCAAGCATGACAGCTTGCGCTCCCTCGGCTAAAATATTTTTACCCTCGCGCAATCGTGTTTGAATCAAAAATGCTAAATCGCAAATTTGTAATTTTTTCATTTCTTTCACAGCTTTCAGCCATTTTTCTTTTGTTTCTTTTATTTTTTCTACAGGAATTTCAAAACCATACTTCTCTTTATACATATTCAAGATATTCATGTGGAATTCCGCAAGAGCTGTTTCTTTTTGTTCAAAATCAGAAAGAAGTATGTCGCCGATTAGAAGCCCTCTTCGAGCTCGCACATCGCTATAAGCAGGACCGATACCTCTTGAAGTCGTGCCTATTTTTGTTCCTAGTTTATTTCTGCGATATTCGTCAGCCTGATCTAAAAACGGATGTAAATATGAAACTAATTTTGCGCGATTAGAAATATAAAGACAAGAGGCAACATCAAACCCTAAACTTTTCAATTGGGACATTTCTGCCGTCAATGACACAGCATCGACTACGACACCATTGCCAATATATAATTCTATATTTTTTTGCAAACATCCAGAAGGCACGATATGTCCGATGAAAGTCACATCGCCCAATTTGAGAGTGTGTCCGGCATTTGCTCCGCCTTGGAAACGCGCTACCCCCGAATAATCACCCCTCGATAGAAGCTCATCTATATTTTTTCCTTTTCCCTCGTCTCCCCATTGCAGGCCGACAACTACATCAACAAATCCATGTCGAGACGATGAGCGAGCTTTTTTATTTTTTACAATTTTACTTTTCATAATCTAGTTTCCAATACTATAATTAGGAGCTTCTTTTGTAATTATGACATCGTGCGGATGACTTTCTGTCATACCAGACTGCGTAATTCTAACAAATTTTGCTTTTTTCTGCAGAGCCTCAATATTTTTTGCTCCACAATACCCCATGCCAGCTCTAAGTCCTCCAACGAGCTGATAAACAACTTCGGAAAGACCGCCTTTGAAAGACACCCTACCCACAATGCCCTCAGGCACAAGTTTTTTAATATCATCTTCCGCGTCTTGGAAATATCTATCCTTTGAGCCTTGATGCATAGCTTCGATTGAACCCATACCACGGTATGTTTTATATTTTCTGGCTTCTAAGATTATTGTCTCACCCGGAGATTCTTCTACTCCGGCAAAAATAGAACCGGCCATAACCGAACTTGCCCCAGCGGCGATAGCTTTTGGAATGTCTCCAGTATGCCGTATTCCTCCGTCAGCGATAATCGGCACACCAGATCCTTTTATCGCTCTAGCAACTTCATACACAGCAGAAAATTGCGGAAAACCAACGCCAGCGATCACCCGAGTGGTGCAAATTGACCCCGGACCGATGCCAACTTTTACCGCATCAGCTCCAGCCAGCACCAAGTCTTTTGCCGCATCTCCGGTAGCGATATTTCCGACTATAACTTCTAATTTTGGAAATATTTTTTTTATTTTCTTTAACATCTCGATCACCCCCTTGGAATGACCATGAGCCGTATCTATAACTATCGCATCAACTCCATTTTGTTCGAGCTCTTTGACTCTCTCTAAAGTATCAGCTGTCACTCCGACTGCAGCGCCCACTCGCAGACGTCCGAGACTATCTCTGCAGGAATTCGGGCGGGATTTCACTTTCATTATATCTTTATAAGTAATGAGACCGATAAGCTTGTTTTGTTTATCAACCAAAGGCAATTTTTCAACTTTATATTTTGTAAGTATTTTTTCTGCATCGGCTAGATTTGTGCCTAGACTGCCGGTTATTAAATTTTTCTTGGTCATAATTTCTCCGACAGGAAGCTCTAAATTTTTCTGAAACCTCAAATCTCGATTGGTTATGATTCCTAAAAGTTTTGTTTCTTTATTGATTATTGGTATACCGCCAATTTTATTTTCTTTCATGATCTTGAGCGCTTCTTTGAGCAACGCACTCTCCGGCAGAGTTATAGGATCATGAATCATTCCAGACTCGGAACGTTTAACTTTTCTTACTTCAGCTGCTTGGCTGACAATAGTCATGTTTTTGTGTAAAATTCCTATCCCACCTTCCTGCGCCATAGCTATTGCCATAGCTCCTTCTGTCACAGTATCCATAGCAGCGGAAATGATAGGAACATTGAGCTTTATTTTTTTAGTTAGATGAGAACTTATATCAACATCTCGAGGTAAAACCTCTGAATATTGAGGCACCAGTAAAACATCGTCATAAGTCAAAGCTTCTATAAAATTTTCTCTTTCTTTCTTTAAACTTGGTTTTATCGCTTTTGAAGTCATAAATATATTGTGTATAATAGCATACTATGAAAGACATACAAATTCTTATTGTAGATTACGGATCACAATATACACTGGTTATCGGTAGAACTCTACGCGAGCTCGGAGTGCGAAGTATAATACTCTCGCCACAAAAAATCGATATGTGGCTAGAAAATAGTTCTCCGAAGGCCGTCATCCTCTCGGGCAGTAACTGGAGCGTGCACAACGAAGGGGCGCCGGAACTTCCGAAATTACTCGATGTCACTGGTAAAAAATATCCAGTATTGGGGATTTGTTATGGTATGCAACTTCTTGCGCACAAACTTGGTGGCACAGTAGGAAAACCGCTTCTGCATCGTGAGTATGGTCCTGCCGAAGCAATACTAGACACGAAACATCCTTTTTTTGATGGCGTTATGGGAAAGACAGAAGTTTGGGCAAGTCATGGAGACACTGTAACCAAGCTTCCTAAAGGCTTCACTTCTATTGGCACTTCAAAAGGAATCGCCGCTATGTCAAACGAAAATAATCGCATGTTGGGAGTTCAATTTCATCCCGAAGTCATCAACACCATAGAAGGTAAAAAAATATTGCAAAATTTTTTAAATATTTCTCAATGCAAAAAAGATTGGGATCCTGTAAATTTGATCCATCAAATTCAACAGGAAGTTTTGGACGCTGTTAATAATAAAAAAGATAAATCCAAAGTTATTTTAGGTGTTTCGGGGGGAGTAGATTCCACCACCCTCGCCGCCATACTTGCTCCGGTTTTAGAAGAAAAGCTTATCTGCGTAGCCATTGACACCGGAGGGCTTAGAATGAATGAACTTGAAGAATTAAAAGCAAACACGAAAAGTGTTTTAGGAAAAAATAAAAAAGGAAACTTTGTGGTAATTTCAGCAGGGGAAGAATTTGTGAAAAATATTAGCACGACAATCGACGGTGAGGAGAAAAGAGCAAAATTTCGAGAAGTGTATCAAAAAATATTTGAAGAACAGATAGCAAAACACAAAGCTGGATTCATTGCGCAAGGAACTCTCGCGACCGACATCATCGAGAGTGGAAAAGCAGGGGAGTCGACGATGATCAAGACACATCACAACGTTGGTCTTTCTTGGAAAGTGGAAGATTTGCATCCATTGCGGGATTTATTTAAATACGAGGTTCGCGAACTCGGTCGCATAATGAATCTTCCGCCCAACGTATATGAACGAAATCCATTCCCCGGACCTGGATTATATTTACGAGTTGTCGGCACACCGGTATCAAAAGAGAATATTGAACTTGTGCGGGAGGCGGATAAAACTGTCGTAGATATTCTAAAAAAAGATAATATCGATAAGAACATCTCCCAGCTCATCGTTGCGCTCCTTGGAGTTAACTCCGTCGGAGTGAAAGGCGATGAACGTGTTTACGGACATTCTCTGGCTGTCCGGGCGGTGCAGACAGCCGATTTTATGACAGCCAAGGGCTACTATTTTCCACAAACCGTCATAGAAGAGATCACCAACGCCTTAACTAAGCATAAAGACATCGTCCGCGTATTTTTCGATATGACCCCCAAACCCCCAGCAACGACAGAATTTGAGTAAAGATAAAATTATGTTAATATTTCTCCATAATGAAAAAGAAAATCAATTCAGCGCTCGTTTCAGTTTTTAATAAAGATGGACTTGAAGAGATTATCAAGTTCCTCCATAAACATAAAATAAAAATTATTTCGACGGGCGGGACGGCAGAATTTATTCGCAAGTTAAAAATTCCCGTAACCGAAGTGGAAACTATCACTAATTTTCCAGCAGTTTTCGGTGGCAGGGTAAAGACGCTTCAACCGCAAATTTTCGGCGGTATTTTGAATCGCAGAGAAAATAAGGAAGATCAAAAAGAAAAAGAAAAACATAAAATAGAAGACATAGACTTAGTAATCGTAGATCTTTACCCCTTTGAAGAAACACTTGCAAGCATAAAAGAAGTCCCGACGTCCGAAGGAGTCGGAATCCCGACTGAAAGCGTCGGGAAAATTATAGAGAAAATCGATATCGGTGGAGTAGCCCTTATTCGCGCAGCAGCTAAAAATTTCCAAGATGTTGTAGTGATTCCCTCAAAACATCAATATCAAGAATTATCCTCGATATTAAAAAAAGGTAATGAAACAACACTAGAAGAACGAAAGAAATTCGCGGGTAATGCATTTGAAATAACAAGCTCCTATGACACCGCGATTAGAGCATATTTTCAAGGTGCGCAATTGCGCTATGGAGAAAATCCTCACCAAAAAGGAGAATTTATAGGTAATCTAGAAGAGAGCTTCATCCAACTTCACGGCAAAGAACTTTCTTATAATAATTTTATAGATACCGAAGCTGCGATTATGACTGTTTACGATTTTAAAGATCCTGCTTTTGCCATTATCAAACACATGAACGCCTGCGGTCTTGCTGTCCAGAAAGAAGGACAACTTTTGGAAGCATATAAGGCTGCATATAAGGCAGACCCTGTGTCAGCCTTTGGTGGAATACTCGCAGCAAATAGAAAAATAAATGAAGATATCGCAAAACTTATAAAAGAACAGAAACTTTTTATTGAAGTGATTATCGCTCCAGATTTTTCAGAAGAAGCTCTTGTAATACTTAAAGAAAAAAAAGATTGTCGGATTTTGAGGTGGAAAAATCCAATTTTGCCCGCCAAACAAATGAGAACTTGTTTTAATGGTTTACTTATTCAAGATCGCGACACTCACGTAGAAAGTGAAACGGATTTGAAAGTAGTCACAAAACGTAAACCAACCGAAGAAGAGAAAAAAGATTTATTGGTTGCCTCTGTCGCTACTAAACATTTAAAATCCAATTCCGTCGCGCTGGTAAAGGATGGCGCGCTTATTTCCATGGGTTGTGGTCAGACATCTCGTATCGACGCTTTAAAACAAGCCATCGAGAAAGCAAAAAGTTTTGGTTTTTCTTTAAAGGGTAGCGTGCTTTCCTCTGAAGCATTTTTCCCATTTCCTGATTGCGTAGAATTAGCCGGCAAAGTAGGCATCTCGGCTGTTATCCATCCAGGAGGATCAAAAAACGATCAAGCTTCGATCGACATGGCTAATAAATATGATATAGCAATGGTGACAACCGGTTTCCGACATTTCAAACACTAAACAATAAAACGTGACTAAATGGTAAAATCGTGCTAATACGTAAATGAACTGGCACAACCCTGCCGGATTTGATTTTTTGAGGTGTGAAAAAAATGTACAAAAATCTGATCGTCTGGATCAGTTTCTCAGGAGCAATCGTCCTTGAGAAGATAGTTGGATTTTTCGTCTTTTGGGTATTTTTTCCAATATATCTAAACCGTGATGGGGTCATTCAAGATGCTGGCGAATTGTTTCTCGTATTGTTTGAAGCATCCTTGATCTTCACCATTGTGTACGATGCCATTGGAAGAGATCTTTTTAAGATTACAGCAGTCAAGCAGAAATGCTTGAACTTACTCGCTAGAATCAAGAGCAGACTGGGTATAAAAAAAGAAATCGTGTGGCTACGTAGGTTCAGCTGGGTCACCGAGTTTCTCTTCTTTTCGTGGCAGTTGTTGCCGCCTTTAGCCTTGCTTTGTCTGCGTGACGTAAACCAATCGCGATCACGCATGATCATTCCACTCAGCTGGTGGGACATTAGAGTGCTCTTCGCTAGTTCACTGTTTGCGACAGTGTTCTGGACTCTACTCCATAAAGGAATCCTTTTTATGGTGTATGATTGGATCAAGAAATGGATTTAACAGACTCCCGGACACCATGTTCCGGGAGTTTTTTTGTGTATATATAAATAGTTTTTTTACGGAAAAATTGACAAAAACACAATTTTCTTGTATCATGCTTATAGACAATCGTTCCCCATCCAAACAAAAAATGAAAACAATCAACCCATCAAATCTCGGCCCTAGTTCAATGATATTTAATCACATCGCGAGCGTACTTACTCTCCACCCACTCCCTTGGAGAGCTGCGATTATCATTCCCTCATTTGACCCCCAAAAACCAGAAACAGCAACATGGGGACTGGTAGATCGAGAAGATGTTCCAGCCCTTATTTGTGTGGACAAGGCGGGGGCATTAATGTACCAAGAGTTTCTCAGTAGGGGGTAGCTAGGGAACCTCATTTCTTTCAAAAAGCCAATGCACCCCAAGGGGAAAAATGCATTGGCTTTTTCAATTTGTTTTATATTAAAATAGTGATAAGATAAAGTTACTTGTCCCGTTAGAAATTCAACAAATGGGACGTAAAAAGGAGGATTATTAATTAAAATTTCTAATGGGATGAAAAAAAGTTCTGAAAAAACTTTCGTTGGCATACTCATGGGCTCGGATTCGGACTTGGAAGTGATGGCTGAAGCAGCCAAAATATTTGAAGAATTTGATGTGCCTTACGAGATCACCGTTGCCTCCGCGCATCGTTCGCCGGAGATTGTGCACAAATATGTAGCCAATCTCGTAGATTGCGGAATAAAAGTTGTAATAGCCGGAGCCGGTGGCGCGGCGCATTTAGCGGGAGTTATTGCCTCACTCACCACTCTGCCCGTCATCGGCATACCGATCAAAACAAAAAGTCTGGACGGACTTGATTCACTTCTCTCTACTGTGGGAATGCCTCCGGGAGTGCCTGTCGCAACTGTCGGCATAAATGCAGGGAAAAATGCGGGATTGTTGGCCATTCAAATGATGGCTATTTCTGATAAAGATTTAGAAAAAAAATTAATTACTTATAAGCAGAAAATGAACAGCGATATAAAAATTAAAGGAGAAAAGTTATCTAAAATCGGATACAAGAAATACCTGGAAAATAAATAAAAATAAGTATGACTAATCTTTATACAAAATCCGGAGTAAATATAAAAAAAGGTAGCGAAGTTGTCAAAAGAATTAAAGGTCATGTCGCTTCCACGCATACCAAGGCAGTACTCCAAAATATCGGCAGTTTCGGTGGATTATATGACCTTGCAAATATCGTAAAAAAATATAAAAATCCTGTTTTAGTTCAAAGCATCGACGGAGTGGGAACTAAACTCTCTATCGCGAAAATGATGAAAAAATACGATACCGTAGGGGAAGATATAGTGAATCACTCCTGCAATGACATATTGGCAATGGGCGCTCGGCCTATTACATTCCTCGATTATGTGGCCAATGAAACTCTGGTCCCCAAAGAAATGGAAGCAATAGTAAAAGGCATGGCAAAGGCTTGCCGAGAAAATGACGTTGCGCTTATCGGTGGCGAAACCGCTGAAATGCCTGGAGTTTATATGAAAGGAGAACACGATATAGCCGGATGCATTACGGGGATTGTGGAAAAAGATAAAATAATTACCGGAGAACGGATAAAGGAAGGGGATTTAATCCTAGGGTTTCCATCCAATGGTCTTCACACGAACGGTTTTTCTTTGGCGCGCAAATTACTTTTCACTAAAATGAAACACACGGTAAAAACACGGGGAATATCCGGCAAAGAGACACTGGGCGAGACGTTGATGAAAGTTCATATAAATTACTGCAAGCCGATTTTTTCGCTTTTAGATAAAGGAATTGATATAAAAGGAATCGCACACATCACTGGCGGAGGATTGATAGAAAATATTCCGCGCATACTTCCGGGAAACTTGGATGCAAAAATAGAAAAGGGATCATGGCCAATGCTTCCTATTTTTCCTTATATGCAAAAAAACGGAAAAGTTTCTGAAGAAGAAATGTATAAAGTTTTCAATATGAGCATTGGATTAGTAGCAGTTGTATCGCAAAAACAGCTAGAAAAGATTGAAAACATACTAAAAGGTCAAGATATTTTTTGGATTGGTGAAATTATTAAAGGGTCGGGTAAGGTAATTTTGAAATAAAATTTATGGAAATAGAAAAAATAAAAGAGCATTTAGATGATGTTTTAATTGAAACAAATTTCACAGAACTTGGCGAAAAAAAAGTCGGTAAAGTTCGAGATGTATATATTGCAAAAGATCATATCACCCTAATTTCCACCGATAGACATTCCTCTTTTGATAGAAACATTGCTTTTATACCTTTTAAAGGAGAAATATTAAATCAGATTAGCCTGTTTTGGTTTGAACACACGAAAGATATAATTCAAAACCATGTTTTAAATTCGCCTGATCCAAATGTGGTCGTGGCAAAAAAATGTAAACCGCTTCCGATTGAATGCGTGATGCGTGGATATATCACGGGCGTAACTGGAACATCGCTCTGGACACGATACAAAGAGGGCAAGCGTGATTTCGGCAATTTTACTCTTCCGGATGGCCTTAAAAAAAATCAGAAATTATCAGAACCGGTTTTTAATCCAACTACCAAGTCCGACGAGCACGATAGATCGGTCACCATCGCAGAAATTGTCTCGGAAGGATTATTATCAAAAGAAATGATAGATAGAGTCGAACAGACTGCGAAGGCCTTGTTTAAGAGGGGTCAAGAAATTGCAGCTAAACACGGACTTATTTTAGTAGATACTAAATATGAATTTGGGCTAGACGAGAAGGGAGAGTTGACGCTGATTGATGAGATTCATACGCCGGATTCTTCCAGATATTGGAAAGCAGAAAGTTATGAAGAAAGATTTTTAGCAGACAAAGAACCAGAATATTTCGATAAAGAATTTCTACGCCTATGGTTTAAGGAAAATTGTGATCCTTATAAAGACAAAGTCATACCAAAGGCTCCGCCGGAGCTTGTGGCTGAACTTTCTCGCAGATATATTGAAATATATGAAACGATAACAGGTAAAAAATTTAAACACGATTTTTCACAACCAATAATAGAGCGAATTACAAAGAATCTTAAAAAATAAATGATAAAAGATGCAATAAACCCTTTAGATGGAAGATATTTTGAAAAAACTCGCGAGCTTGCGATGTATTTTTCCGAGCAGGCTTTGATGAAATATCGAGTGATGATGGAAGGGGAGTATCTGATTGCTCTTTCCGTTTTACATAAAACAGCCTTACGCAGATTTACGCCAGACGAAATAAAAATTATTCGAAATCTTTACGAGAAATTCAACAACAATTCTTATGAAGAAATAAAAAAGAAAGAAACGATCACAAACCACGATGTTAAAGCTGTCGAATATTTTTTAAAAGAAAAACTTTCAAAAACATCTTTGAAAGACAGCCTTGAATGGATTCATTTTGCTATTACCTCAGAAGACACAAACAATATATCTTATGCGCTCATATTATCTGACTCTTTGGAGCAAGTGATGATACCAAGCATCAGAGAAATTATTTTAAATTTAAACAAACTTGCTAGCAAGTATAAAAATCTACCGATGCTCGCCCGCACACATGGACAGAGCGCTAGCCCTACAACCTTTGGAAAAGAAATGAAAGTTTTCGCCACACGATTGGAAAAACAGCTGAAAAATCTTTCAGATATAAAAATAGATGCAAAACTAAACGGAGCTACTGGTAATTATAATGCTCATGCGGTGGCTTATCCGGATGTAAATTGGCCAGAATTCAGTAAAAAATTCATTGAGAGTTTTAATAAAAATCGTTCGCAGAAGATTAAAGCTAATTTAATTACCACTCAAATTGAATCCCATGATGGTTATATAGCCATCTTTGATGCAATCAAAAGGATAAACTCAATTCTTTTGGACTTCAATCAAGACATGTGGAGATATATCTCTGACGGCTGGGTAGGTCAAATACCCAAAGCGGGGGAGACAGGCTCGTCCACGATGCCACACAAAATAAACCCAATTGATTTTGAAAATAGCGAAGGAAATCTGGGTCTCGCAAACGCTTTGTTTGAATTTTTTGCTCGCAAACTTCCAATTTCCAGACTTCAACGAGACCTTTCAGACTCAACAGTAGAACGCGCCTTCGGAACAGCTTTTGGACATTCATATTTGGCTTATACTTCACTTCTAAAAGGTCTAAATAAAATTAAAGTAAATGAAATAAAAATAAAAGAAGATTTAATGGCACATCCGGAGGTGATTACTGAAGCTATTCAAACTATCTTGCGACGAGAGGACGTAAAAATGCCGTATGAAAAATTGAAAGAACTCACTCGTGGTAAAGAGGTTACACTTTCTGATATTCATGAATTTATCAATACTCTAGAAATAGGTGGGGAAATAAAAAAAGAATTATTAAAGATCGCTCCGGAAAATTATACAGGTCTAGCGTCAAAACTTGCTTCAAGGTAATATAGAAGAATGATATTGAGAATTTTGGCTTCTGTTACACTTTTATTTTTCATTCTCTTTATGCCCTTTTGGGTGTCTGTTGTTTTAGCGTTGGCAGGCATGGCGTATTTTTCGTTTTTTATAGAAGCCGTTTTTTTATTTTTATTAGTAGATCTGCTTTACGGGGCAAGAGAGCCGAAACTTTTTAACATGGTCTTTGTTTCCTTTATTTTGGCAGTTATTTCTTTGGCGGTTGTAGAATTATCAAAGAGGAAATTAAGATTTAATAAAAAATAACATTAATATGACTTTCCCAAGATTTCGAAAAAATAAAATTAGAAACACGATGGTGGAAACGGATGAAATTTTTCTCGATTCAAAAAATTTGCAAAACTTTGACCGACAGCAATTCGAAGGTCGGATAGAAAAACCAATTTCTAAAAAAACGATCAACTTTCTTGGAGGGATTTTTCTTTTGCTAATTTTAATATTTGGAGCTCGTTTAGTAAATCTTCAAATACAAAACGGCGATGTGTATAGGAGAAGAAGCGAAAATAATATTCTTGAAAAAGTAAACATATTTGCGGAGAGAGGGATAATTTACGACAGAAATAAAAAGGAATTGGCCTGGAACAAAAAAGAAGACTTGGAAACAAAATCACTAGAAGAAAAAACTTTCTCCACCCGCGCTTATCTATCGCCCGGATTTTCGCACATATTGGGCTATGTAAGTTATCCAGCAAAAGACAGCGCAGGGAATTATTGGCAAACAGAATTCATAGGCAAAGACGGCCTCGAAAAAAAATACAACGACAAGATAAAAGGAGAAAATGGATCGAAAATAATAGAAACAAGCGCAAAGGGAATCGTACATTCGGAAAATATAATAAATACTCCGAAACAAGGGAATGATTTGGTTACAAGTATCGATTCAGGAATTCAAACGGAATTGTTTACTTCCATTAAAAAGTTGTCGGGGAGTCATAATTTCACAGGTGGAGCAGGAGTTTTGATGGATGTCCAAAATGGGGAAATAATAGCTTCAACTAGTTTTCCGGAATATGATTCTGAAATTTTGTCTTTAGGTAAAGACACGAGCAAGATAAATGGCTACATAACCGACAAAAGAAAATTCTTTTTAGATAGAACCGTTTCAGGACTTTATACTCCGGGATCGATCGTAAAACCTTTTTTTGGTTTAGGCGCCTTGGCGGAAGGGGTAATCGACCCTTATAAAAAAATCCTTTCGACCGGTTCTATTTCAATCCAGAATCCCTACTTCAAAGATCGAAAAACTATTTTCAAAGACTGGAGAGTAAACGGCTGGACGGATATGTCCGAAGCTATTGCCGTGTCTTCAGACATATACTTTTATGCAATTGGTGGAGGTTTTGAAGACCAAAAAGGTCTCGGGATAGCAAACATTGAGAAATATGCGAAAATTTTCGGCTTTGGAGAAAAAACCGGAATAGATTTGCCGGACGAAACAAAAGGCGTCATCCCAAGTCCGGAATGGAAAGCATCAAATTTTAAAGGAGACACTTGGCGTATTGGAGACACTTACCATACAGCTATCGGGCAATATGGATTTCAAGTTACTCCGATTGAGATGGTCAGAGCTGTCTCTGCTATTGCCAACAATGGCAAACTTCTAACCCCGCATTTTATAAGCGACGAAAAGGAGAATAAAACCTCTGACGTGGGTCTATCAAAAGAATACTTTGACACTATACACGATGGCATGAGAAAGGCGGTGACTTATGGGACCGCCACAGCATTAAATGTACCTTACGTAAAAGTTGCCGCCAAGACTGGTACAGCCCAAGTCGGAACACTCAAGAATAAAGTGAATTCTTGGGTTATTGGGTTTTTCCCATATGAGAATCCAAAATATGCTTTCACCATTATGATGGAGGCTGGTCCCTCAACAAACAGTGAAGGCGCTCCTATTGTCATGCGAGAACTTTTTGACTGGATGTCATTAAACACTCCAGAATATTTTCAATAGATAATAATATTTAGATGTATTTGCATTTTTTGTGTCTATGAAATACAATATAATGATGCGAAAAGCATATGTTATTCTAATAATAGGTATTTGGCTAACGGTGCTGTCATACTTGGGTTTTCCATATTCTTGGAAAATTGTTTTGACAACTCTGTCAGGATTTGGACTTATTTACATAAGTTTTGTGATGTATAAAGAATCTCGAGCAAAAGAGGTCAAAGAGGGAGAGGAAACTTTTGATAATTTTTCAGAAAATGAGTATCTCGGCGAGAAAGAAAATTAATTAGAATTTAAATTAACAACAAATGCAAAAATTTTCAAACGGCATAAAAAATACGTTGATTGCCTTAACTGTTGTAGGTGCTTTTTTTTTAGGCATTTATGTAAACAATCATAATCGTCCAGAAATAGATAAAGTCTCAGGCCTCACTAATAAAGAAACAGGGATCTCAACAGAGGCAGACTTCGCTCCTTTCTGGAAAGTTTGGAACACTATCAATGAAAAATACCCAAAAGCGGATAAAGTAACCGATCAAAATAGGATTTATGGAGCTATCTCGGGCCTCGTAGGATCTCTAGATGATCCTTACAGTGTTTTCTTCAGCCCTGAAGACGCAAAAGCTTTTGAAGAAGAGATAGCCGGAAATTTCACAGGAATTGGCATGGAGGTTGGTATAAAAGATAAAATACTTACTGTTATAGCTCCACTCAAAGATACTCCGGCTTATAGAGCGGACATCAAACCCGGTGATAAAATCCTAAAAATTGATCAAACAGTCACATCTTCTATAAGTGTTGAAAAAGCAATCAAGATGATACGAGGAGAAAAAGGCACTACGGTTACGCTCACGATTTTCCGCGAAGGAAATAAAGAACCAATAGAAAAAAAGATCGTAAGAGATGTTATCAACATACCGACTTTAGACACCGAATTCAGAAAGGATGGAATTTTTGTGATAAAACTTTACAGTTTTTCCGCTAATTCGGCAAATCTTTTCCGCAACGCGCTGAAAAGTTTTGCAGAATCACATACCGATAAACTGCTTCTAGATTTACGAGGAAATCCGGGCGGATATCTGGATTCAGCTGTCGACATATCGAGCTGGTTCTTGCCAAACGGAAAAATCGTTGTGACTGAAGACTATGGCGACGATAAAAAACCAGAAATATTCAGGAGTAAGGGATATAATATATTTAATGACAAATTAAAATTCGTTATTTTGATAGATGGTGGATCTGCCTCAGCGTCAGAGATTGTCGCTGGCGCAATGCAGGACCACAAACGAGCAAAGCTGGTGGGGAGCCAAAGTTTTGGAAAGGGTTCCGTGCAAGAGGCTATAAAGATAACTCCAGACACCCTTTTAAAAATAACTGTGGCTAAGTGGCTTACACCGAATGGAAATTTGATTACTGAAAAAGGACTAACGCCGGATTACATCGTAGAAAATAAAAAACCCATTCGCGCCACTATCGAATCAACAACATGGGATGATGCGCAACTCAATAAAGCGGTAGAATTATTAATTAATTGGCCTGCTTCCGCAGAGGCTACGGCAAGATAAAAAACAAATTTATATGCGAGTTGTATTCTTAAGCGATGTACCAAGAGTCGGAAAAAAATACGATATAAAAGAAATAAGCGATGGTTATGCTATGAATTTTTTATTGCCTCGGAAACTAGCTGAACCTGCAACTCCAAAGACAATTACTGAATTAGAAAAAAGAAAGAAAGGTATAGAAATAGAGAGGGAAGTGCAAGAAAGTTTGCTTCTAAAAAATTTAGATGAAATAAAAGGCAAAATCATCACTATTAAAGAAAAAGCTGACGAAAAAGGACATCTCTTTGCTCAAGTTCATAAAAAAGAAATTATTACAGCGATGAAAACGCAAAATCATGCGGATATCGGCGAAGAATTTATTGTCTTAGAAAAACCAATAAAAGAAATAGGGGAGTTTGAAATCCAGATTTCTGTAAATAATAAAAAATCATCATTTCAATTGATTGTAGAGAGAAATTAAAATATAAAAAAATCCCCAAGAAGGGGATTTTTTTATATTACGTTAACTATTTTATGTGTCGCCATCCTACCATTGAATGCCGTTTTACGTTTAGAGCCAAATTTAACTATACCGTCTTTGAGGGCGAAAATAGTGTGATCTTTGCCTAGACCGACGTTATTGCCAGCCATAATGACCGTGCCACGCTGGCGGACAATAATAGAGCCAGACTTGGCTTTTTGTCCATCAGAAAGCTTGATACCGAGATATTGTGGATTGGAATCTCTTAAATTTTTCGCTGTTCCGCCGGCTTTTCTATGTGCCATATTGTTTTTATATCTTTATGTTAAAATAATTATGTAATCTATTACGTAATAGATTATTTGAACTATATATCAATCTATGGAAAAAATCAAGCAATTTTTGGAAAGTGAAAAAGGGAAGGATATTTTGATAGTTATTATCGTTATTTTGGTCGGTTTAGGGTCATTTGAATTAGGTAGATTATCTAAGGAAAATATAAATTCGGGCATAAAAATCGAATATGGAGATCAGATGGAAAATCAGCTTGCAAATGCCATTTCAACGACAAATTCCACAGAAAAAGAAAATGTATCTGGAACAACAATCGGTAAAAACTTTTTCGCTTCAAATAGAGGAAGTAAATATTATTCCATCGGTTGTTCCGCCGGTAAGACAATCAAACAAGAAAACAGAGTTTACTTTGAGACCAAAGAGGAGGCAGAGACAGCAGGGTATGAGCTTTCGAGCTCATGTAGGTAATATCATACCGTGTCGCACAATATATCTTTGCGGTAGGGGTATCTTTTTACTTCACACTATTAAATAGATCTATGAACCAATCTAGGGCTTTCTTGAGCCAACTAATTATCTCTGTCCAAGTGAGATTAAAGTACGCCAGGATTTCGGATATTGTTATATTGAAGTAACGCATTAAAAGAAGAGCTACAATAATTACTATTATTAATTTAAGAAACCCCCCCCTTTCATTTTTTATTTTATTTTTCATATACTTGATATTTTACCATTAACTTTCCAAAAAACAACAAGAAGACAGAAAAAACACCAACTAAATTTTGATATAAGGTGGTAAATAATACATTGCATCCAAATAAGCATTTATTGGAGCAACAGGTAGTCTATAAATACGCCCTCCACAAGCGACAGAGGGCTTGGATGCCATTTTGACGGCTTCAGATGCATAAAGAGACACGTGCAGATGTGGACCTGTGGTGTGCCCCGTATTGCCACTATAAGCGACAATCTGACCCCTTTTTACCTTTTGTCCTTCACCAACCTTAATAAGCGACAAATGCCCGAAAGTACTGGAAAGACCATTGTTGTATCTAATAAATACAAATTTTCCAAAAGAAGCTCCATAACAGGTCAGATCTGTATCACCTATCCCCAAAACTTCGCCGTCTGCCATAGCCATCACCGGAGTGCCCATAGATGAACGAAAATCCACTCCGTTGTGTGTTCCAGAGGCATACAAACGTTTTGAGTCTACAGTCTTGCCGAAGAGCTGGGTAATATATATTTTTTCCAATGGCCAGCTCAATACACCACTCGAAGGTAATTTGGAAGGATCGAGAATAAATTGCAGTTGCGCTTCATAATCGCGTAATTCTTTTTCAAAAGCATCTCTTTGCGCGATCCTATCTTTGAGCAATTTTTGATAATTCGCCTCGTTATTTTTTGTTTGTTTTAAAAGTTTATTTTTTTCATTGGTATTTTGAACTACTATTTTCTGCTGATCTGAAAGTTTTGTCTGAAGAGTAATTAATTCATTTTTAGCATCCACGGTATTTTCTCTGGTATCTTCTAGCTCGCCTTTTATTTCTTTTAATTCAGTCACATCTTGCAAGATTTTTTCATGGACAGAACTTAGATTATCAACATCATTCCAAATCATTGTAAAACTACTTTTTGACAAAAGAGTCTCCATAATGCTGTCCTTTTCAAATTCATTCGTTTGTCGAATCCCGAGCTTTACAGATTCTATATCATTTTGAATGATATTTTCCTTGGTGCCTATGTCAAAGCTCAAACTCTCAATCTTGAGGTTTGTCTTATCGATTTTTTTTTGAGTCACATTTATATCAGCCACCAATTTTTTTCTGATTAAGTCTAGCTCTTTGATTGAGTTGCTTAAGGAATTTTTTTGTTGACCAATACTGTCAAGTTCGATTTGATAAGTTTTTATTTCTTCCTCTAGTTTGGCTATGTCAGAATCTTTTTGATCTATTTTATTTCTGATTTCGGCGACAGTTTCTGCATGAGAAAAAACTAAAGGAAATATCAAAAGTAATAACAATGTTGAATTAAACAGCTTTTTGCAATCTGGATAGAGTTTCATTTTTTCCTAAAATAAAAGCTATTAAAAAAGGGTCGGGAGATTTGTCTAGTCCAGAGAGGGCGTAGCGTATCGGATGCAACAGCTCTCCCCTGCTCTCTAGATTGTTAGCTATTGACATCAAGGTATTTTTAATGATTTCTGTGGTGAAATTATTTTCATCTAAATTTTCTAAGGCGTTGATTGCCAATTTTAAATTGTTTGAAATTTTTTCTGGTGAATAATTTTTATAAATTAATTTTGCTTTTTCTATTTCTGGAGATTTAAAAAAGAAAAGAAGCTCCCCTCTTGCGACCATTTCTTCCACGTCAGCCCATTTTGAAATTCTTTCAAAAATAATTGGAATAAGTTTTTGAGAAATAACATTATCGCGCATGTTTTCTGGCAAATGTTTTAAAATATTATTTTTAATTTCTTCTTGAGAAAGCAATTTCATGTGCTCTTTATTCATCCAATTCAATTTATCATCGTTCCACTGCGCGCCGGAATGTTGAATTTTGCTTAAATCAAAAATTTTAATCAATTCCTCCCGAGGATATACTTCCCTCTCTCCACCCGGATTAAAGCCAAGAAATGCCAGATAGTTTATCATTGCTTCGGACAGATAACCTTCTTTTTCATAGTCTAAAATGTCTTTTGCGCCGTCTCTCTTGCTAAGTTTCTTTTTTCCCTCAGAACCCATTATTGGAGGTGTCGTCACAAAAAAAGGAGGAGTAATATCGAATGCCTCATACAAAGACAGGAATTTGGGAGTCGAAGATATAAATTCCTGCCCTCTCACCACATGAGTTACCCCCATTTCAATATCGTCCACGACATGCGCAAAATTGTATGTCGGATATCCATCGCTTTTTATTAAAATAAAATCATCCAGAGCTTCAGGTCCAGCGGAAAGTTCTCCCCAGACAACATCATTCCACTTAGTTTGTTTTATTTCAGAAACCTTGAATCGGAGAGGCACAGTCCCATCCCATACTGGAGGATTTTCGTGCCCGCCTTGACTCGCGTCAATCGAGGCTGGCCTGTGTTCGCGATACAAAAAAGGTTTTTTTTCTGCTTCAGCTTTTTTTCTAAAATCTTCAATTTCCGCTTCAGTGTAAGGATCTGAATATGCCAAACCTTTTTTTATTAAAATCTCTGCATATTTTTTGTAAATATCTAATCTTTGAGACTGAATATATGGCGCATGAGGTCCGCCCACATCTGGTCCTTCATCCCAATCCAAACCAAGCCATTTTAACGATTTTTGAATATGTTCTATGGAGCCTGCCACTTCCCTTTCTTTGTCAGTATCTTCAATGCGCAATATAAAAATTCCATTATTTTTACGAGCCCAAAGCCAAGCATAAAGAGCTGTTCGGACTCCTCCCACATGCATAAAGCCTGTCGGCGACGGCGCAAATCTTGTTACGACTTTATTATCTCTCATGATTCTATAATAGCATAAAATACAACCCCAAAATAGTTTTGAAATCTAAATTCAACCTCCTTGTATTCCCCATTATCAGGGGGGAATATAAAACATAATTATTTTTCTAAAAAATGTTTGGTTTTAATAAGATATTCCCGAAGATTTTTCATTCTATCAAAACTTTTGGTTTTATGTTGATATGGAAATTTCATATAAATGTTTAGTAACATTGCGGCTTGTAAAACCCTTCTATCAAAAGATTCTCCGTCAAAATACCCTTTAATAAATTGCTCTCCAATTTCTGCTTCTCCATTATTATTAGCAATGGCAATAATCATACTTCGTCCTAAATCGATATATCTATTATTAAATCTTGGATTAGGATCAAAAACAGTAAATGGATTTGTAGCAAACATATTAGCTGTTCCAAAATCATCATGACAGTAACTGCTTTTCTTTTCTTTGTCGATATGTTTTTTAAGAATCTCTAATGCAAGAGAGATTGAACCATGTTCGTCTCCCAGTAGTTTATATTCCTCGACATATTTAATTTGCTTCTGTACATCCTCTCCCTGAAGCCACTCATCAAATTTTGCATATTGCGCTTTACCATCAACAACACGACCATATCCTTCTGCTTCCGGCGTATGCATTATGTGGAGAATTTTCCCCAGCTCAACATAGATTTCTTTTCTTATCGTTTCTCCCTTGCGATAAACATCCTTTAAAATTTTTGCATCAATATATTCCATTAAGGTGTACGCATGTCCATTTATCATACCATCCTCAATCACATGGGGAACTTTCGCTCTTGCCTTCTCCCATACTTTTAAAAACTGCGCCTCTCCAAGAGAATGGGACAAGCTTAGATGAACTTTAAGAACAAGTTTTTCACCAGGCGTTTCTATTATGCTTACAAGTGAGGAAACCCCTTTTTCGGCAAATGTAACATTGACTTCCTTATCCTTAAATTTTGGGTGGTTGGAAATAAAATCTTTGACATGAGGAATAAGACTTATTCTTCTAACATTAAACTTCTGATCTACTTCATGTTCAGACAATTTCGGCTTATTATCGAAAGTAATTTTAGGTGTAGATTTTATCTTCGATTCCATAAATTAAGTATATCAGAAACAAATTCAACCCCTTTGTTTTCCCCCTTATAAGGGGAAAAAATACAAAACACAATTATTTTTCAGTAACACAGTAGTAAGCTCCGCCCGCTCCGCAATTAGAACCTGAACCGCTACACCTACCTGTTGTCCCAGGATAATTTGCGCTACTTGTCGCCTCCATTGATGTTGCCAGGATCCATCCACAAATATTGCTCCTTCCATAATCATAGTACCAATATGATCCCTGTGCAGGATGTGGTTTTTTAGAAAGGAATCCTTCATTGATGAGTTCAACAAGAAAATCACCATTCGTACTGAAATATACACAACATGGTTGTTTATTGGGTGGATATGTATTATTTTTATCAAAATACATTTCAAGTGCCGTCGCCATTTGTCTTAGTTCTGTCTTTTTTTGTGCATCCCTTGCTTTCGCCCTTGCTGAATTCAAACTCGCCATAACTATGGAAGATAAAAGGCTGATGATGGCAACTACTACAAGAAGTTCGATAAGAGTAAAACCTTTTTTTGATTTCTTAAACATAGAAGAATTATACCACTCTATCCTTCATGGATCAAAGCTATGTCTACCAGCGCGCGAGCGATTTTCATGGCTGCATTTGGCTTGGCAAAAACTTTGGCATTTTTTGCCATAGATTCGTAACTTACTTTGTCTTCTGTTATTCTTTCAATTTCCGAACTTAAAATATTAGCTGTCATATTCATCTCCTCCACCACACTGCAAGCACCCGCTCGAGCGTAGCTAAAAGCGTTCTTTTTTTGATGATCTCCGTTTGTATTTGTTATGGGAATCAAAATAGATGGCACACCCCAAGACGCTATCTCAAACAGCATTGAGCCAGCTCTAGAAATAACGATAGTCGATACCCCAGCAGCCATTTTTAAGGACAGAGGATTTAGAAAAGGTATTGATGAGTACCGCAATCTATATTGATTATCGGCTAGTACGACTTGGGCTCTATCTGCAACCGTCTTGAAATTATTGACACCAGTCTGGTGAATAATTTGAAAATTATTAACAAGTCTAGGCAATGCATCCAAAATGGTATTGTTGATGAGCTCTGCGCCTTGAGAACCCCCCAATACTAAAATAACCGGCGTACCTTCTTCTAATTTAAAATACTCAAACGCCTCTTTGGGAAGAGCGGGGTTTTCTATTTCGGTTCTTATGGGTTGACCTGTCCAAGCAACCCTTTTTTTAGGAAAATAATCAGCCGTTTCCACAAAAGAGACGGCAACTTTCTTTGCAAAACGTCCAGCTAATTTATTCACTCGTCCTGGAACAGAATCTGATTCATGAATTAAAATCGGAATACGTAAAATTATGGCAGCGAAAATCGTCGGGAAAGAGGCATATCCACCTTTGCCAAAAACAACATCTGGATAGATTGAAAACAATTTATAAATTGCATTAATTGTGCCAAAAAAAATTTTGAAAAGATCGGTGAAATTTTTCAAAGAAAAATAGGTACGCATCTTGCCGGTATTGATCTCTTCATACAAAAGTCCATTTTCAAAAAGCATTTCCTTGTCGTAAGGGCTATCGGAAATATAATAAAGCTTGGCTCCTAGTATATTTTCATGATCTATAATTTGATTGACTTTTTGGGCGACAGCGATGATGGGATAAAAATGTCCCCCCGTTCCCCCGCCTGTAAAAACTATTTTCATACAATTTTTTTTAATTTATTATTTTGTCAGCCCTAGGCTGATCCGCCTCTGGCGGAAAATTTTGACACCTGAAGCACAATTCCTGTCGCTGCAAGATATATCATAAGTGAAGTTCCCCCATGACTCATAAAAGGAAGTGGAACGCCTGTCAACGGAAAAACTCCAGTGATAGAGGCAATATGCATAAACGACTGCACTGTGATTAGTATAACAATACCAGAGACTAAAAGTCTACTAAATAAATCGACGCCATTGTTGGCAATATAGAACCCACGCAGAGCAAAAAGTAAGTAGAGGAATATGGTTCCCGACGCCCCGATAAAACCCAGCTCTTCTCCTAAGACCGCAAAGATAGAATCTCCTTGCGATTCTGGAAGATAGCTGAATTTCTGGATACTTTGGCCGAGACCCCGTCCGAATACCCCACCCGATCCCAAAGCAATAAGAGATTGTTGAATTTGATAAGAAGACCCGCGCGGATCAGCGGAAGGATCAATGAAGGTTTTTACCCGCTCTTGAAGGTAGGGCGTGAAAAACACAAGCGATCCAAAAAGAAACACGATCCCTACCCCAGCGCCCAAAATATATTTCATGGGAACACCGGAAATGAAAAGCATTGATATTCCCGTCGCCACAATCAAAATAAAACTTTTTGTATCCGGCTGTTTGAGTAGAATTACAGCAATTATTGCAAGCATCACGCCAAATGGTAAAATTCCAAATCTGAAATCCTGCACTCTCAATTTTGCCCAGGACAGCCATGCCGCAAAGTAAACAATAAACCCAAACTTTAGAAATTCCACCGGCTGAAAAGAAAAATCTCCCAGTTGTATCCACCTCTGCGCCCCTCCATGGCTCCAGCCCAAATGGGGTATGAAAACAGATGCAGTCAAAAGTATCGACGCTAAAAAAATAAAAAAAGAATATTTGCGCCAAAATTTATAATGTATTTTTGAGCAAAAATACATACCAACGAGCCCCAAGCCTAACCCTAAAACTAGCTGATTGAAAAGCACTGAAGTAAAAAGCTTTTCATTTTTGGCCAAAATTCCCAAAGACGCAGAAATAAACATGGTAATCCCAATGGCGAGCAAGAGGCCAACAATTATTAGAAAAAATCTGTCTACTTTCTTTTCTTTCATGCCTTCATAATTGATTTTAAAAATCTTGCTTTTAATTTATCTGCTAATAACTGCCAAAATTATTCCAATAATGGCAAATACGACTGATAAAATCCAAAAACGCATAGTAACCTTGTAGGAAGACCAGCCGATAGCTTCAAAATGATGATGTAGTGGCGCAATCTTGAATAATCTTTTACCGCCTCTCCATTTTTTTGAAAACATTTGCAAAAGAACTGAACTCGTAGTTATGACAAGGGGTAAAGCCACAATTGGAAGAATCAAAACTGAGTCAGTCAGAAACGCTAGCGTCGCGAGGGTAATCGTAAGCCCCATAATCCCTGTCTCCCCCATGTAAAATCTAGCCGGTGGAATATTAAACCACAAAAATGCCAATATCGCTCCGGTCACAACCCCAGAAAAAGTAGCTATATCTACTTGATTATTGGCATAGGCTATTACAGAATAAGCGGCGAAAATAGACGCAAGAACACCTCCAGAAAGCCCGTCTATTCCGTCAATAACCCCACCGGAAAAAGTCGCAAGCGCAACGATTATGAAAAATGGAATAATTAAAATACCCAAATATACTTCTCCCCCAAAAGGAATATGTATCGAAACCATTCCTAACTTATAAAAAAACCAAACACCAATCAAGAAAGAGATGAGTGTCACCAGCAAGGCTTTCCATTTACGCCAAGACTTGTCGTCGCGAGCAAACTTGCCTGTGCCGTAAATTTGAATTAAATCGTCCCAAAGTCCAATAAATGATCCGACGAGAAGTGTAAAGAGGGGTATCAAGGTCTGATTACGGCTTAAAAAATTTATTTTTTCTGTATCCGCGGATGGAAAAAAAATCGACGTAAAATAAAAAACAAGCGAAGTCACTAAAATAGAAACCCAAATTATTATTCCACCTACACGTGGAGTTTTTAATTCTTCTTTTTCATTATGAATTTTTGTAAAATCTGGAGCCGTCGTATCAATGCTTCGGGAATATTTTTTCCACATTTTGTATTTATAGAAAAAATGTGTGGCGATTGGCGTAAACAATAATCCCAAAAAAAATGCAAAAGCTGTAGGCACAAAAATCTTGATTAAATTCAAATACATCATAGAGCTAGTATATCATTTTTTGATTAAAATACATCAATATGCTATTGTTTTCAAGTGAATAAATCAAAAAAATATATTTTAAATTTTTTTCTATCCCTGATAACGTTTTCATTGATATTTTTCCTCTTCGTCCCTTACCTCACGACAAATTTCCGAGATTTGAGACAAAAAAAAGAAAACGAAGAGATTCGTCAAAGACTTATAAAAGAAGAATTAGCTCGAGAACAAGCAAAGAGGGATGCTGAAAAAAGAATTTATTTAATGGGTAAATTTGACCCCGCGCAAAGAGAAGATTTTGCTCCCATACCGACAGAATCTAACATTGGCGGGTATAAAATGTATTTAAGGAAAGAAGTTTTGGACGCTTTTTTGAAAATGCAAAGCACAGCCAGTGTAGACAAGATTGATTTAAAAATAGCTTCCGCTACCAGAAATTTCGATTATCAAAAAAATCTTTGGAATAATAAATGGACTGGAATAAAAATTGTAGATGGAAAAGATTTATCAAAAAGCATTCCTGATGGACTGGAAAGATTTAAAAAAATACTCGAATACAGTTCTGCGCCCGGCACATCTCGCCATCATTGGGGTACGGATATAGATATAAATGGGGCCATTCCCTCTTATTTTGAAAAAGACAAAGGTAAAGAAGAATATGAGTGGCTCGTAAAAAACGCTTATCAATTTGGATTTTGCCAGACATATAATTTAAAAGGGAGCGCCAGGCCAACTGGCTACAATGAAGAAAAATGGCATTGGTCTTATATGCCCCTTTCTAGCAACTTTTTGCAAGAATATAAAAATTTAATAAGAAATGAAGATATAAAAGGGTTCTTTGGGGACGAATATGTTTCTTCTTTTAACTTAATTGGCGATTATGTATTGAGCATTAATCCAGACTGCATTTGATCTTATTTTCTTAAAATACTACATACCGTAATAGACACGGCCGTTGCTATTATGCATTTATAATATTTAGTAAACTTCTGCTTGATAACATTTCTCACAATACACAATTTCCGGTCGGTTTGGAGAATAGCTGGTTTCAAATTCTACTTTGCACTCCGCTCCCCCATGAAAATGATTCTCTTTTTGACACATGCATTGCCTATGCCAGAGTTTTAAAGGATTTCTTTGTTTTAATCTTTGGTAGTGTCGACAATTCGGACACAACCTAGGTAAAGGTAAATTAATTCTGCGATAAAATGTTAAATCTTCTGGAAGAATTCTAAAGGCAGTCATACAGTTCTCTTTACAATTCCCTTTATGTTCACAACCAATCACTTCATCTAATATAGAATTATCTATTTCAGATATAGAATCTAGTATCTCTTCAGAATTCTTTGTTATTCCATAATTTCTTTTATCGTGTTCTCTCCAATTATAACCATTCTCTTTAACTTGATCTTGATCTAAAAAGAAATATTCCTGAGCAGTTGTTTCGTTGTAACCGAACGGTGAAAGTTCTATTGGAAAAAATTCTCCATACCTATATTTAATTCCTCTTTTATCCACGTAAGGCATATCACTCATGTGTTTTATAATTTTTTGCACAAGCTTTTCGTATTCCTCCTTGGTGTATTGTTTATTTAAAATACAATATTTTTTCTTTTTTAAGCCTATACAGCCAAAAACATCTGATACTCCGGGTGCTGTAATGCAATAATCTACATTTTTTGAATCATTCCATACTCCCCAACCGCACTTGGTATTATAGATACCACGCCCAGTTTGTAGACACTCATTGATAAGCTCAATATTGTCTCCATAGTGAGTAAAATCATACGTATTTTTTACTGGCCCGTTGGAAACAAAAGAGCAGAATTTTGAATCTTCTAAATTTGCAGCGCCGAAGCAAACTTTAGCATTTTTAGAATGTTCTAAGTAATCGCCAGTAACATTTGAATTTTGAACTCCAAAATAATATCTTTTAGGAAATTCCTTCCAGAACTTGTGTGCTTTTTCTTTCAGTAAAGTAATGTTTTTATGGGAATCTACTCCAAAGGATTTTAACTTATTCTCGTATTCTTCTTTAGAATACGGTTCATTAAATATGTGATAGCTTTTCTTGTGAAGATTTACGCAGCCAAAGCAATTATTACATCCTCGCAGTCCATATGAAAAATATACTTCTACGCAATCTTCGCAATTTTGCGAGAAAAGAGTCTTATAGCAATTTATACAAGTCACTATTTCATAGCAAAGTTCGCATTTTCTAGCCATAGTAATATCTTGAGAATCTTTATCGTAAAAAGCTCCACTACCATAAGAAACATTCTCATCATAAGTTCCATCGTGTAGAAGATAACAATTTCTCATATCATTCGCCATGTTGCAATATTGGGAATTAATCATAGTTGTTCCAAAAGCAAAAAGATTTGGTGCTGGAACTTTATTAAAAAGTTCAAAAAGTTGAGTTATAAAAGGCCTAGAGAAATTAATATCTTCTGCATAGTCCAATGCGTCCCATTTATCACTCCACCAACATTTATCGCAATATACAACGTTATTTAAATCTTTGTTATAAATAGATATTATTTTCTTGCCACACAGATCACATTCTCGGTTATGAAGACTTCTTTCATTACGCCAAGCTAGACGTCTTTGCAATCTACATTCCGGACAAAAAGTCGGTGGTGGTACTTTAATCTTTTCATAAAATCCAAAATCATCCGGCTCTATGGTGAAATCTTTCTTGCAGTTTTGACAATTTCTAATTTGAGCTTCCATTATCATTTTCAATTTCTTCCTCTAAGCTTTTAGCCGCAATATTTATAGAACTATTTACTTCTCCATAATCCGGCAGTTCTTCTACTGATTTTATGCCCATAAAAGATAATGTTTCAAAGCTTGGTTTGTAGATATAACGCCTGTTGTCTTTGGGATCTGTAATTTTTTCTACTAATCCGCGAATCGACAAGGCACGTAGAGTAAAACTGGAATTTACTCCCCTGATATAATCAATCTCGGCTCGGCTCACTCCATTTTTATAAAGAACGATAGATAATGTTTCTAGACTGGCCTTGGAAAGTTCTTTATTTAAATCCTCTTTCTGTAAGTCTTCAATCATTTTAGAGAGTTCAGGCGCTGTGCCGAGCGTAATCTCCCGCCCATTTTCCAGTAAGACTACTCCCCTCTCTTTTAAATTTTCTTTCAATTTTTCTATACCTTCATTTATTTCCGCATCTCCCACTTTCAAAACTTCTCCTAATTTTTTTCGAGACATCGGCTCTCCCTTCCAAAAAAGTATTGCTTCTATTTTGTTTTCTATATTCATATTTTTAATTCGTAGTTTGTTCTCTTTTTTCGATTATAATATCTGCAAAATTATTTTCTTGAGCAACTTGCAATATTCCATTCCTAACGAGCTCGAGCATCGCAAGAAATCCGACAATCATAAAAACTTTTTCTTCACGGGTGGTTGCTTTGCCTGTAAAATTATTAAAACTCATTTTCACAGATTCTTGTATTCTTTGTGTGAGTTTATCTATCATTTCCTCAATACTAATGACCTTTCGCACTTCAACTTTTGGTAAAAATACCTTTTTGGGCATCTCCCCAAGCACATCTTTAACAAAACCCATCATACTCTCTTTGGTAATTTGCGCATCTGGCAAAAATACTAGAATTTCATTTTTTCGTTCTTGTGGCGCAAAGATTATTTTCTTACAAAAATTGTTTTTTACATTCCCACTCAGTTTTGTAAATAATTCATATAAACGCAACCTTTCTTCCAAATTTTTTATATCACTCTCTTCCTCTGTCGTCAGATTTAAACTGGGCAAAAGCGATTTCGATTTAATCAAGATCAAAGTCGACGCTATAAAAACAAAACTGGCTATCTCAGCTGGATGGAGATTACCCAATTTATTCATAAAATTCAGATAATCTTCAGCCACAGTCGAGAGCGACACATCGTTGATAAAGAGCTTGCGTTTTTCTATCAGCTCCAAAAGCAATCCAAATGGGCCCTCAAAACCGATTGTTTTTATTTGAAAAGTGTCTCTTTCCACCATTATATGCTAACATTTCTTCATGAAAAAGAAAAATTTTACCCGCCGAAAAAGAGAGACCCGCCTGACAAAGAATATTGCTCCAGTCGAATATGACATACAGTTAAAACCTGATTTGGATAATTTTACTTTTGAAGGGATTGAGACAATAACCCTTTCTATTTTAAAACCAACTAAAACATTAACTCTCCACTCCAAAGAAATAGAAATTGAAACTGCTCGCGTAGGAGACACATATGCAAAAATTTCATACAATGATAAAAATGAAGCTGCGACTTTTTTATTTCCGAAACCACTTGGAGGTTCTTCCTCCAAGTTAAAACTCACCATAGTGTTTAAAGGAATCCTCAACGACAAAATGCGCGGATTTTACAGGAGTAAATATTTTATTTCAGAACAAGCGCACCACATGGCAACCACTCAATTTGAAGCCACAGACGCAAGAAGAGCTTTTCCTTGTTTCGACGAACCAGCGCAAAAAGCTGTATTTCACGTCTCTCTCATAATTCCAAAAGGCAAAACCGCCATTTCGAACACCTTGCCGATCTCGGTATTAGAACATGAAGCTGGATACGAAATCGTAAAATTTTTACCCACGCCAAAAATGTCCACATATCTGCTCGCATTTATCATTGGCGATTTTGAATATATTGAATCGAAAACCAGAAACAATGTGTTGGTCCGCGTCTTTACCACGCCAGGGAAAAAGCATCAGGCGAAATTTGCGCTAGAGTGCGCCGTGAAAACTTTGGAATTTTATGATAAATATTTTGACATTGCTTATCCCCTGCCCGTTCTTGATATGATAGCTATTCCGGATTTTACATCTGGAGCAATGGAAAATTGGGGCGCTATTACTTACCGTGAATCTGCCCTTTTGGTTGATGAAGATCATTCATCGCTCGGAAATAAGCAGTGGATTGCGCTCATCATCGCTCATGAGATAGCGCACCAATGGTTCGGCAATTTAGTAACAATGGAATGGTGGACGCATCTATGGCTGAACGAGGGTTTTGCTTCATATATAGAATACCTTGCTGTTGATAAACTTTTTCCGCATTGGGACATTTGGACGCAATTTACCACAAATGAAATGGGTTCGGCGTTACGACTAGACGGACTTCTCCACACGCACCCGATAGAAATCCCAGTGCGTCATCCAGACGAAATCGGTGAAATATTTGACGAGGTGTCATATTCAAAAGGAGCATCTGTGATTCGCATGCTTGCGGACCATTTAGGTGAAAAAGATTTTCGAGACGGACTGCGATATTATCTAAAAAAACATAGTTATAAAAATACGGAAACAATTCACCTATGGCAAGCATTTGAGAAAGTCTCTGAAAAACCTGTCGCAAAAATGATGCACAATTGGACTTCTAAACCGGGTTATCCGGTGATAAAAGCCGAAATCAAAAATAATAAATTAAGTTTATCGCAAGAAAGATTTTTCTCAAGTCCGATTTCAGCAAAAAAAATAAAAAACCCACGCCATGGCGGGGTAAGTAAAACTATATGGCAAATACCTATATCTATTTCTTCTGACTTTCGCCCCTCTTTCTTGGCACAACTTTTTATAAAGCAATCTATCTCCCAAAGCTTTGGGAGCGAACTGCTCGGCTACCCGCCTGCGCAAGGCTTTCTAAAAAGTGCGCCTGCAACGAGGGGCGAAAAGTTTGATTTTCAAAAGTTTTGGTTAAAAATAAATTCTGGCGAGGCAGGTTTTTATCGCACCGCATATTCGCCCGAACTTTTGGAAAAATTGAAAATGCCGGTAGAAAATAAATTACTCTCTGCTCGCGACAGGCTCGGCATCATCAGAGACCTTTTTGCTCTAGCCGAAGCGGGCACCATACCGACGACAAATGCGTTAGAATTCCTATCTGCATATAAAAATGAAGATAATTACACTGTTTGGCTCGAACTTGCAATGGGTCTCGGACGGCTTGAACAACTTTTATTAAAGAAAGAGGTAAAAATTAAATTAGATAAACTAATTCTTCAGATATTCTCTCCTCTCGCTTTTAAACTCGGCTGGGAAAAGAAAAAGGGTGAAATGCATACCGATACCCTTCTCCGCTCCCTTGCCATTTCCCGCGCCGGACGTTCAGGAGATAAAAAAATAATAGTGCAAGCTAGAAAGATATTTTCGGCGATGCAGCGAGGTAAGCATATAAACCCAGACCTTCGTGGAGCTGTGTATTCTACTGTTGCGACATATGGCGGTATAAAAGAATATCAGACTTTCATTAAACAATATAAAAAAGAAACACTACATGAAGAAAAAAACAGAATTGGAAATGCTCTTGGAGATTTCCGTGATCCGAAAATATTAAAACTTGCTTGTGATTTTGCTTTCTCGGATAGTGTCAGACAACAAGATACTATCGGCATTATTTCTTCTATCGGAGTTAATCCTATAGGTCGAAATATATGGCTCAGCTTTGTTCAAAAAAATTGGAAAACTCTTGTCTCTCGTTACGGCGATGGTGGACATACACTAGCACGACTAGTAAAAGCCATAGGAGGAAGCGCGGAGAAAAAACATTTGAAATTATTAAAGAAATTCTTTGCCACCCATGATGCTCCGGGAGCTAAACGCGCGATACAGCAAGTCATGGAACGTTTGGAAAGTAATATTGCTTGGTTTGAAAGAGACGGAAAGATGATAGAGAATTTTCTTGAAAAACTGCCCTAAAATAGCGATGCGCCGGGTGGAATATGACCATCCCGGCGCCTAAACATCTGTGTCCCCCTCTCCCATAATAAAGTCTAAAACTATCACCCTCCTACGGGAAGGGACAACCGTCCGACTCAAAAAGAAACTAGATGATGGTGGGGTAAACACAACCGTCTTCCCCAAAGTCCCATCATCTATAGGTGGGAACTTTCTGAATCTTTGTAATTCTCCCACTGGAATGGAAAATTTTCCAGTGGGAAAATATTCGAATTCTAATTTTTTCATAGGCTTGATCAATTTTGCCACAACACGTGGCAAGTTCGTTTATTCTTTTATAGATTATCATACAAAAATGTTTCTGTCAACCTATTTTATTAAGGCTTAAAACTGTAGCGTGGTTATTTACAATTTTTTTATTTATTCGCATCGATTTTGGTTGCAACGATAAAATCGTTTTCTGAAAGTCCGCCGATGGCGTGCGTGGAAAGTTCTAGGAGAACTTTATTGTAATGAATGTGAATATCCGGATGATGGCCTTCTTCTTCAGCGATATCTGCCACACGTTCCACGAAATTTAGCGCCCCAATAAAATCTTTAAATTTATATTCTTTGGAAATTTTTTTAACATCTTTATCTAAAGACCACCCTGTCAGCTCATCTAAATAATCTTGCGCATCAGCTCTACTCAAAGGCTTTAGGTTCTTATCTTCACACGGAACACATTTTTTCTTGAGTAAATTATTCATAAACTTAATTATATCAAGAAATTTCTGAAAACATAGCTTTTCGAAGGGGTTTCGAGGCTGACGAGCCGAGAACTTCCCTTGGCCGTCCCGGCACGGGCGAGGCAGGATTTTTTAAGCTTCAAAAAATCCGTACCGAAGAAAAGTTGATGTTTTTAGAAATTTGATAACCTATGTTACAATCTGTGCATGCAAAAATTAATCACGCCGTATGCCTCTGATTTCGGAAAGCCGAATATAGTTATCAAACATTTCCCAGACACCGAATCTTATGTTCAAATATTAAAGATTGAAAATCTCAAAAACCAAAAAGTAACTATCTACCACAGATTGTTTCCAGAACCAGACAAAAGAATTTTTGAATTGCTGTTAATTTTATCTCGCCTCAAGAAAGTAACGAAAAATGTTGAACTTTTTGTGCCCTATCTTCCCTATGCCCGCCAAGACAGAGAAAATAAAAAGGGTGAAGCGGTCAGCGCAGATGTGCTTTGTGGACTTTTGAAATCATACGGCGTGAAAAAATTGATCACGTACGATTGCCATTTCTTGCCACGACCCGGACAATTCAAAAGAAACGGTTTGAATATAGAAAATAAATCAGCTGGTAAACAGCTGATGTCTTATGCGAAAAAATATTTCGGCAAAGAAAACTTTGTCGTCATCGCGCCAGATGAAGGGTCTTCATATTTTACTGAAAATGCTCAAGGCTATTCATTAGAAAAAACACGCAAAGAAAGCAAGGCAACAGGAATAAAAACAGGCATCCACGCAGAAATTCATAAAATAGAGGGAGAGGTGGAAGTCAATGGAAAAAATGTTTGCATCTTGGACGATATGATATCAACGGGAGGCACGATAATCAGGGCGATAGAACATTTGAAAGCTCGCGGAGCAAAAAAAATAATCGTCGGAACAGTGCACGGCATATTTGCCGGTGAAAAAATTGCTGAAAAAATATTAAACAATAATTGCGATAAATTATTTACCACAAATTCTATAGTCAGTAACGACAATAGTAAATTGGAAATTATTAAATTAACAAAATAGTTAGAAAAGCAATTTTTTCCGGTACGGATTTTTTGAAGCTTAAAAAATCCTGAAATTTTCAGCTCGTCAGCCTCAAAACCCCTCCAAAAACTCTTTTCTAACTATTTTGTTGTTCACGTAATTTCGCAATCTTGTAAATACTAAACACAAGAATCAGGGCAGCAAGCCATTGAGTGATTGAAAGCACAGTATGATTTACTATCATATCTAAAATAATCGCAATAAAAGGAAAAGTGAGTTCAAGAATCGTAGAAATATGCACTGGTGTTTTTGCGAGACCTTTGTAATAAATAAGCAAGGCCACCATGCCTGTGGATATAGCTATGAGCGCCAGCCAGCCGAATTGAGATGTGGACGGAGCAGATAAGCTTGAACCATGCCCCGACAAGAAAAGAATAGGTAGAGCAATAATAACTGTTACCAAAAATCTATAAAACGTGGAAAGCTTGGCATCTATCTTTCCTAAAAGCATTTTAGAAAATGTTGTGGAAGACCCCCAAGCAAACGCCGCGCCGAGAGCGTATAAAGCAGCAATGATTGTCCCCTCGCCTGTCGCAAAATTAACTATACCATTATTAAATGTTACGAAGTATGCAGAAATTATCGCGAACACGGCCCATTTGATGTATCGCGCATCGAGTTTTTCTTTCAAGAAAATTCTGGCAGTGGTAATAGCGAATATCGGCTGAAGTTTTTGCAAGAGAAATACTACCGAGATGGAAATAAAATGCACTTTGCCAAGCGCTGTAGTAAACCATAATGTACCAAAAAGTCCGCTCAAAACAGATATCAACACAACCAGCCACCAATCTTTCTTTACAAGCGTAATTTTTGAAATATATTTATAGACAAATGGAAACAAAAGAATTAAACCAAAAAGATGCTCAAAAAATATTATAGTGATGGGTGGAAGCGAATATAAATGCTGACGAATAAGACCATCAAAAGCCCACAACGTCGCCGCGATTAGAATAAATATTGGACCCGTGGCTTGCACTGAGCTTGTTGAATGTGAATTTTTTAACATAACTCTAAATCCTTTTTTATTTGAATAATTAATTCTTCTTCAGTATCAAACTTTTTAAATTCTCTGATGAATCTATTTATCTCAATGGTTACTTCTTTCCCATATGCATCTCCATTATAACCTATCAAATGCGCCTCAAGTTTATCCCCCGGACCAATAACGATCCCCGCTCGGTATTCAACACCATCTAAATTTGCCATTCCTGCATACACGCCAACCTTAGGTAAATCTTTCGCTCCATAATCCAAATTCACTGTCGGAAAACCAATTTTCCTGCCGTAACCATCACCCTTTATTACCCTGCCGGAGATTGTATAGGTCATTAAAAAATTATTTCTCAAGCTTGATACCCAACTCTTTTAGTTGTTTCTCTGAAATTTCAGATGGTGAATCCATCATCAGGTCTTTTCCTTCACCATTTTTAGGAAAGGCCATTACCTCTCTAATGTTCGGCTCATTTTCAAGAAGCATCATTAAACGATCAAAACCCCAGGCAATGCCACCATGTGGTGGACAGCCAGAGCCAAGCGCTTTTAACATATGTCCGAAATTTTTCTCAATTCTTTCTGTTGGATAACCCATAATTTCAAAAACTTTCTTTAAAGCTGCGGGCTCGTGGTTTCGAATACTGCCTCCGCCAATTTCATAACCGTTTAAAACAACATCGTACTGGGTCGTCAAGATACCTCCGATATCTTTCTTCTTCATTAAGTTTTCCATATGCTCGTTTTGTGGACGAGAAAAAGGATTGTGCGTAAAAGTCCACTCCCCCTCCGCTTGAGGGTTATCGGATTTGTCTGTTCTCTCAAAAAAAGGAAAATCAATTACCCAGCAAAAAGCCAGCAAATTTTTATTTTCTTTATCTTTTCTGAAATCAGGTCTGTCGGTTTTATATTTTTCCATCGCTTCTTTATAAGAAATTCTAGGAAAAGGAATCTCTTGAATTTTTTTCTCCGGATAAAGTTTTTGCACCATATTGATCAAAAGCATTTCATTCAACATCATGACATCTTCTCTTCCAACAAAACTCATTTCCAAGTCAAGCTGGGTAAACTCGGGCTGTCTGTCCCCTCTGGTGTCTTCATCACGCATACAGCGCGCAATTTGAAAATATTTTTCTGTTCCAGCCGCCATTAAAAGCTGTTTATATTGTTGAGGCGACTGCGGAAGGGCATAAAAAGTTCCTGGCCAAAGCCTGGAGGGAACAACATAGTCCCGAGCTCCTTCAGGCGTGGATTTAGTTAAGATTGGAGTTTCAATTTCGATAAAATTTTCCTTGTCTAAGTAATCTCTGATAAATTTTACCACTTTATGTCTATGGCGAATATTTTTCTGCATACGCGCTCTGCGTAAATCAAGATATCTATATTTTAATCTATGTTCTTCTCCAATTTCATATCCTTCGGTGGTCACGTCTATATTAGGAGTTTCTGCTTTATTTAATACTTTAATATCAATAACTTCAATTTCAACACCACCACCTTGTTTTGCATTCTTATCTTTACGTTCACGAATTATACCCTTAACTTCAAGAACCCATTCAGGACGAATTTCTTTTGCTTGAATAATAGCTTCTCCGTGAGTTGGCAAGGTGACACATTGCACTTTGCCGGTCATATCTCGCATATCAAAAAAGACCATTTTACCCTGATCACGTCTGACATCCACCCAACCGGCAATGATGACCTCTTTGTCCACATTATCCTTTAAATCTTTTATATATATTCTATTTTTCATGATAAAATTAATAATTAATAAACATTGACCCCTATTTTTCCCCGCACTTCTTTCATTTTTTCTGATGCAACCTTTTTAGCTTTCTCACCACCGGCTTTTAGAATCGCCAAGGCTTTTGGAATATCTTTTTCGAATTCTTTTCGCTTTTCTCTAAGTGGCGCAATGAATTTCTCTAGATCCTCAATAAGTAATTCTTTTAATTCTTTATATTTGCCAGTTTTGCTTTCATAAATAGGTAAAAGCTCTGTCGCCGGACGGATCAAGCTGTGTATGGCAAAAACATTTTTAGGTATACCCTCATTAGAGTCAGTTACAATTGACATGACAGCTTTTTTTATTTCTTCACACTCTGCAAAAAGTGGAATAGTATTGCCATAACTCTTGCTCATTTTGCGTCCATCTGTTCCCGGCACAATCGCCGTGTCTTTAAGGATCATTGGATTTGGCAATTTAAAAGTCTGACTTCCTTCCCCATATGTATTATTAAATTTTTCTGCAATATCCCGAGCTATTTCTACATGCTGTTTTTGATCAGCACCCACGGGAACTATGTCAGGACTGTAAAGTAAAATATCAGCCGCCATTAAAACTGGATAATTGAAAGTACCCACATCTATTTCTTTATTCTTCGCCTGCGCATCTTTAAAAGCATGCGCGCGCATTAGAAATGGCATGGTCGTGATAGTGTCAAAGATCCAAGCGAGCTCGGTATGTTCTCCTATATCGCTTTGTTTAAAAAATGTAACTTTTTCAGGATCAAGACCGATCGCAAGATAATCAAGTAAAACATTCTTGATATTTTCACTCATTTCTTTTGGATTTCTCAAAGAATGCAAAGCGTGATAATCAGCTATAAAAACATAACCGTCATGGTCATTTTGAAGATCCACGAATTGCTTCATCGCGCCAAAATAGTTGCCAATATGTGGCTTTCCTGAAGGCTGAACACCTGACAAAAATATCTTTTTGCTCATATGTTTATTTTAACATAAAACTAGAAAAACTAAAACATAACTTTTTCCGGTACGGATTTTTTGAAGCTTAAAAAATCCTGAAATTTTCGGCTCGACAGCCTCAAAACCCCTCCAAAAGTTATGTTTTAGTTTTTCTCCACATTTTAGTAACATCTTTACGCACTTTTGTGGTTTGACATTTTTTTGACTATGCTAGAATGATTTCATGTCAAAAACAACGACTAGAATAACCAAGAATTTAAAACCAAACAATCTACGTATTCCACCACAAAGTATCGAATCCGAGCAAGCGGTATTAGGGTCAATAATGCTTCGTAAAGACGCAATGCATGAAGTCGAAGACATGGTGTCTCCAGACTCTTTTTATGTCGAGAAACATAGAAAGATCTTCCAAGCAATGCTAGATCTATCAAACAAGAACGAACCGATAGACATGCTCTCGCTTTCCACAAAACTCGGCGAACAAAAATCGCTCGATAGCGTCGGAGGCAATGTTTACCTCGCAGAAATAGTAAACACTGTCCCATCAAGTACCAACATAAAACACTATGCTGACATCGTGCAAAAAAAATATGTACTTCGAAGTTTAATAGAAGCCGCAGACTATGTATCCGAGCTAGCCTTCGAAGAAGGAGATGATCACATGGATGACATACTGGACATGGCAGAAAAGAAAATTTTTAGCGTAGTCTCTTCCCCAAAAAATCAAAAATACGTAAATCTGAAAGACGCGTTACCAGAAGCCTGGGAGCGCCTTGAGAAATTGCACGAACACAAAGGAATGTTGCGCGGTCTCCCGACTGGTTTTAAAGATTTGGACAATTTACTCTCGGGATTTCAAAAATCCGATTTGGTAATTCTCGCCGCACGGCCTTCTATGGGTAAAACCACTCTTGCTCTCGATATCGCCCGCATGGCATCAACTACCCATGAAAAATCCGTGGTAATATTTTCTCTGGAAATGTCTTCCCAGCAATTAGTGGACAGAATGCTTTCCGCTGAAAGCCGGGTAAATGCTTGGAATTTACGCACTGGCCGTTTATCTTCTGACAAAGAATTTTCCCAACTTCGAGACTCGCTGGACAAACTTGCAAAAGCTAAAATATTCATCGATGATCAACCGGGAAATTCAATCGTTAGAATGAAAGCTCTTTCCCGTAGGTTAAAAGCAGAAAAAGGACTTGATCTGATCGTCGTCGACTATTTACAACTTATGTCAACTTCAAAGAGTTATGATTCGATGGTCAACCAAGTGACAGAAATCAGCAGATCACTAAAAAGCTTAGCAAAAGAATTGGATGTGCCAGTACTCGCGCTTTCTCAGCTTTCTCGAGCAGTGGAATCTCGTGGCGGAAAACCTAGACTTTCAGACCTTCGCGATTCAGGATCCATCGAACAAGATGCAGACGTTGTAATGTTCATACATAGAGACGACAAAGGAAAAGACGAATCAGAAAAAACAAACATCGCTGAAATTTTGATTGAAAAACACCGAAATGGTCCGACGGGAAAAGTCGATCTTTATTTCGATGAAAAAACCACAACATTCCAAAATCTGGAAAAAAGCAATCTAAGTGAATTCGCGCCAGCAAAAGTCAAGGGAGATTTGGATGAATTTTAAATATGGACATTATAGATAAACTGACAGAAATTTTTAAAGAATTCCCCGGAATCGGAGAACGCCAAGCCAGACGCTTTGTTTATTTTTTAATGTCCAAGAATTCCGCATATGCGGAAAACTTAAGTGTCCTAATTTCAGACTTAAAAAAAGAAGTAGCACAATGTAGAGAATGTTTTAGATTCTTTATTTTAGATCAGAATAAAAGCAAGCTATGTGAGATATGTAGCAACACTAACACTGACCCTTCTACCCTCATGATCGTAGAAAAAGATTCTGATTTAGAATCCGTAAAGAAAAGTAGAGCTTATCACGGAAAATATTTTGTTTTAGGTGGACTTGTGCCTATCGTTGAAAAAACAACCAAAAGCAGAATTAGAATCGAAGAATTAAAAAACAAAATATCAAGCAGTAAAGAAATTAAAGAGATAATTTTAGCGTTCTCTTTGAATCCTCAGGGCGACCATACTGATTCTTACGTTCGCGAACAGCTCAAAGACACAGCAGAAAAACTCGGTATCAAAGTTTCCTCCCTCGGCCGAGGCCTTTCCACTGGCACCGAACTCGAATATTCCGACAACGACACCCTCAAAAATGCGTTAAAGAATAGACAATAAAAAAGCCGACTATGGTCGGCTTTTTTATTTTATTGAAATAATTTTTACTTTAAAAAATGGTTGGCGGTGGCCGTTACGGCGTAAGTAACGGGATTTTTGTTTGTATTTTACTACGAGAATTTTTCTAGCACGGCCGATTTCCACTATTTCAGCATCTACCTTTGCGCCGGTGATGTATGGAGTACCGATAGTAGTATCCTTACCATCATCAACAAGTAAGACTTTATCAAAAGAAACTTTATCCCCTTTTTTATATTCCCCTATTATTTTCTCAATAGAAACAAGGCTTCCTTTGGAGACCTTGTATTGTTTCCCGCCTGTTTGTATTACTGCAAATTCCATAAACTGTATACTATATGAAATTTCACAAAAAAGCAAGTCTTTGTTATACTATTCGTATGATGCAAACAAAAATTATTGAGCGTTATTTTTTCTTTGGGTTATTATTAACAACCTTTATTTTCACATTCTTTATTTTTCGCCCTTTTTGGATCGTGCTCGTGCTTGGATTATCCTTTTCTATAGTCCTCTACCCTATATACGAATGGCTTAAAAAAATAAAAATTCCTGATTGGTTAGCTTCTCTTTTTACTGTGACCTTTTTTACTGTCGTAGTCTGCGGTCCGCTTTTAGGTATTGGCGCTCTTGTGTTCAATCAAAGCCAAGACGTCTATCATACAGTTACAGATAGCGGAAGCGCCAAGCCCTTTTTGAAATCGATAGAAAATAAGATTAATAAAATATTACCCGGAAGCGTGCAATTTGATATTAATAAAAAAACAACTGAACTGGTTTCTTATTTATCAAATAATATAGAAAGCATATTTACCACTACCGTTTCCGCTTTTTTCTCATTTGCCTTGATTCTCTTAATTATCTTTTATTTTTTAAAAGATGGAGCACAGTGGAGAAAAGCCATCATCGTACTCAGCCCACTTGGGGATAAAGACGATGAAAAAATAATCACTAGGCTTGCGCAGGCCGTAACCGGAGTTATAAAGGGATCTCTTTTGATAGCCCTCATTCAAGGTATCTTGATGGGTTTTGGATTTTGGTTATTTGGCATCCAAAACGCCGCCCTCTGGGGTGTCGTGGCCGCCATTACATCCCTTGTTCCAACCCTTGGGACTTCTTTGGTTTCGATTCCAGCAATACTTTTCCTTTTTCTCACAGGAGATACTACATCCGCCATTGGTCTTTTGATTTGGTCGGTCATTATGGTTGGAATGATCGATAATTTTTTAGGCCCGATCATTGTCGGCAAAAAGATGAAAATATCTTCCCTCCTGATCCTCTTTTCAGTCCTTGGTGGAATTTCACTTTTAGGGCCGGTCGGTATTTTAGTGGGACCTTTGACAGTAAGCTTACTTTATACTCTTATCTCTATCTACAGAAATGAATTTAAACAAAATACAACTTTATAACACCTTAACACGAAAAAAAGAAAAATTTTCGCCGATTGAAAAGAATGAAGTCCGCATGTATACCTGTGGACCAACGGTTTACGACTATACCCATATAGGCAATCTGCGTTCCTATGTTTTCGCTGACATACTATGTCGCACCCTCAGATATGGTGGATTTAAAGTAAAACAAGTGATGAATATTACCGATATAGGACATCTCTCTAGTGATGCAGACTCGGGCGAAGATAAAATGACAAAAGGACTTTTGCGCGAAGGCAAGGCTCTTACCCTCAAAAATATGAGAGAGCTTGCAGAATTTTATACCGAAAAATTCAAGAAAGATTTAACAGAACTCAACATCCAAATGCCGGATGGCCTCTACTTTGCTAGTGATTATATAAAAGAAGATATAGAACTGATACAAAAATTAGAAAAAAATAACTACACATACAAAACTAGCGACGGAATCTATTTCGATATTTCAAAAATGTCGGATTATGGCGTTCTGTGGGGCGGAAAAAGAAATTGGGATGAAGGTCATGCGAGAGTTACCGAAAATTCAGAAAAAAAGAACCCGGAAGATTTTGCGCTTTGGAAATTCAATTCAGAAATTGGTTTTGAATCTACGTGGGGAAAAGGCTTCCCGGGTTGGCACATTGAATGTTCAGCGATGGGCATAAAATTTTTAGGTGAACAGTTTGATATTCACACAGGAGGCATAGACCTTATTCCCACCCATCACACAAATGAAATAGCCCAATCAGAATCTGCAACCGGCAAAAAGCCTTTCGTTAAATTTTGGATGCATAGCGAATTTGTCGACACTGGAAATGAAAAAATGTCTAAATCAAAAGGCAATTTCTTGAGACTAGATAGCTTGAATGAAAAGAACATCAACCCCATAACTTATCGTTTTTGGCTCTTGATGGCTAGTTATCGCACAAAGGTAAACTTCGTCTGGGAAGCCCTAGAGGGCGCAGAAACGGCCTTAAAACGCCTTTATAACCTATATTTAGAACTTGACGAGGCTAAATCCGCCAAAGGCGGATCGCCCGACGCTTCTACTGAAGCGTTTAGGGGTAAGGTAAACAAAGAATATGAGAAAAAGTTCAAAGAGTTCCTAGAAGATGATCTAGATACCCCGAGAGCATTGACCGTCCTCTGGGATATATTAAAAGATGAAAATGTGACGAACGCCGATAAAAAAGCAACAGTTTTAGATTTTGACAAAGTATTGGGTCTAGGATTTGAAAATTTGAAAGAAGAAAAAATCCCAGAAGAAGTGATGAAGCTAGTAGAAGAGCGCGAACAAGCTCGTCAAAATAAAGATTTCAAAAAATCTGATGAACTAAGAAAAGAAATTAATTCGCTAGGCTATGAAGTGAAAGATACAGCCGAGGGGCAGAAGATTTCTAAGATTTAATGTTGTTAATTTGTGCATATGCTAGTTTTCACAACATTATCTAAGATTTCTGCATATGCGGATTTTTTAGATAGATGTAAAGATAAAACTGAAATAGCCAGACACTTTTTCCTCCTTTCGGTGTGTACTGGCTATTGAGAGTATTAGACTCCCGGCTTTTTTATGCAGAAACAGGATGTTCAAGTTCATCTTTCTCCATGGCCGCGATGAGCTCGTTCAGATTCACAAATATCGAACGGCCTTCGAAATCTCCTTCTTCAGAGACACCATCATTCACCTTGTATTGCAGATGCACCTTTACCGATTCCTTCCCAACCCTGGCACTTGGAACACCGTGTTGTCGGTAAATTGAAGCATTCAGGTAAACAACCTCCATGACTTGATTGCCAATCCAAACTTCTCCAGGTAGCAACCTAGGATGTGTGAACATTTCAGGACACTTTTCCCGCATTTCTGCTTCTCGTTCTGCTTTACTCATCATAACAAAGAGCTCCTTTCAAGCTCTAGGGTTTAAGAACGTATCACTTAAAAACTAATATATATATAGGCTTTTGTCAATGTTGTGAATTTTCGCATATGCGAAAATTCACAACAGGATTTTGATTCTTATGGTTTAAAAATTTTCTTGCGATAGATGATGATTATCTCAATAATATTGAAAGCTATTAAATAGAACCCGAAAGAATAGATGGTGAAAATCCAGTCTTTGATAATAAGAATTCCAATTATATTCACTATCGTTGTAGAAACATAGAGGAGACCTGATTCGGATTCTGGATTATTCCATGATTTTTTAAAAGTTGGAACAAAAGCTAAAGCATCAGCCAGTATCGCAAATAAAATAGAGACAGCTAGATTATGAGTGATGACATAAAGCACTAAAGATAGTAGAGCAAGGACTCCACACACTATGTCAAAAGCAGAAATATTCCAATGCCAATTTTTTTTCCAAATAGAAACAATAAAAACAACAAGCGGTCCGAATCCGGCCATTAAAATTGGAATCACAGAAAGTTGAGCTCCAGCTTTAAGTTGAAAAAACACGCCGATAAATGGAGCCAACATCCAAATAAACCAGGAAACTAGATTGGGTCGAGTCTGCCCAAAAAACATATCTCGAAAATAGATATAATAACCAATTACATAGAATATGACCCCTAAATAAATAACATTTTCCGGGAACATTGTGTTATATCCCCTCTTTCTTGAGCTCTTCGATGAGCGCGCGGGATGAGCGGGAAATTTTTGAAGGCATTTTTATATTGAGTTTGATTAAGAGATCGCCACGTTTACTTTTTGAGATAGGCACACCTTTACCACGCACTCGCAGAATTTCATTTACAGATACGCCTTCCGGAATAGTGACTTTGATTTCTCCGTCGAGGGTCTCGATCGAATGTTCTACACCTAAAAGTGCATCAGAAAGTTTCAAATTTAAATTCATCACTAAATCATTGCCATCGCGCTTGAATACTGTATGTGGCGCCACATTTATTTTTATATAAAGATCTCCTGTTGTTCCTTTGGAAGCCGCTTCGCCATAACCCGTCATCCGAATCATTTCCCCATCTCGGATGCCAGCCGGAATCACAATTGAAACTTCTTCTTCCCGACGAAGCACCCCTTTACCTTTACACATCTCACAAATTTCTTTCGGCACTTCACCTGTCCCCGAACAAACTTCGCAAATTTTAGTATTGGCAATGTTGCCAAAAATTGTTCTTTTTGATTCACGAATTTTTCCTTGACCGTTACAGGTCTTGCAAGTTTCTATTTTAGAACCCACCTTCGCGCCAGAGCCATGGCAGATGAGACAATTTGACATTTTAGTAATCAAAACTTTTCTATTGGTGCCAAAAATAGAATCAGAAAAAGAAATTTGAATTTCAGTGGAAATATCTCTACCGCGTTTTTGCTCTCTCCTGCCCCCGCCCATACCACCACCAAAGAAATCACTAAAAATGTCATTCAGATTACCAAAATCAAAATCTGCATTTCCATTTTGAAAACCACTAAAATCAAATCCCTCAAACCCACCCTGCCTCGAACCGCCGTAACCTCCGGTGGAGGCGCTTCCCATATTTTCAAATTGAAATCCATACTGATCGTATTTTGAACGCTTGGTATCATCCGAAAGAACCTGATAAGCTTCGTTTACTTGCTTAAACTTTGTTTCATTGCCTTCTTTTTTGTCAGGATGATATTTGTGCGCCAACTTATAAAAAGCCTTTTTGATATCATCCTTGGACGCGCTCTTATTTACTCCTAATATTTCATAATAGTCTTTATTCATAACGTTATTCCCACATTATATCATAGGCTCAGCTTCCTGTGAAGCTTTTGTTTTTGGCCTTTCTTCCTTAAACACTTCTTCTGAAGCGTCGGGTGATCCGCTTTCAGCGGATTCAGCCTCTTTTTCATTTTCTTTCCCTTTAGCTTTTCCTTCAATTATCGCCTTTTCCTCAGCGCTCCTGATGATCGTAGCTTCTTCTTCGGCGATTAGTTTGGCCGCGTCGTCCTTTGGTATTGAATATTTTCTGCGAGACGCTTCGATAATTTCTTGTCGATACGACGGATGCGTCGGAGGAAGAACTCGCAGGGTCTCAGCCGAAAATGGATCATAAGATTCTCCATCAATGGTCATTTTTATATAAAATTCCGCTACTGCCAAATTGATCATATCTTTGACGTCAAAAATTGGCGCAAATTCTGGTTTTAATTTAACTGCATCTTCACCACCGACTCTGAAACAGATTATGCTTCCTGTGTTTCCAAGGACTGCGTGCTGAACCTGTGGAAGAAGCTGTCCGATATACTGGTGCGCCATAGTTAGATTGAGCGCATATTTTCTAGCTTCAGATAAAATATTTTCAAATGTTTGAGTGACGATATTGTGGAACTCATCGATGTATAAATAAAAATCCTTACGATCTTTTTCTGGAATGCTTGCTCGCTCCATTCCCGCTTGTTTTATTTTTGTCAGGAACATTGAACCGAAGAAAGAAGAATTTTCTTCTCCGATACGACCTTTGGAAAGGTTAATAAAAATTATTTTCTCCTGATTCATGAGTTCACTAATATCTATTTTGTTTTGTTTTTGTCCAAAGATATTTCGGAGCAACGGATCCGAAAGAAATTGCCCGAGCTTGTTCACTAGCGGGATGATAGCGTCGGTGTCAAATTTCTCCGACCAATCGGCAAATTCGATAGCGAAGAATCTCTTCACCATGTCGTCTGTGATGTATTCCACCACTTTCTGCCTGTAATTTCTATCGGTCAGCATTGAGATCATCCCACGCATGGTGGCATGTGGATAGTCGAGAAGCGCCAAACACGTAAATCGAAAGACGTGTTCTAGGCGGGGCGTCCAGTTGGCGCCGAATTGTTTATGTAAAACTTCAATCAAGCCTTGAGTCAATTGAAATTTAAAAAGCGGGTCCACATTAGCAAGCGGATTAAACGACGCCGGAAAATCAATATCAGCCGGGTCGATAATGCAGACATCCTCGATACGCTCTTTGGGAATATAATCCAGCATCGCATCGATCACATCACCGTGCGGGTCAATGAGACACAAGCCATGATTGTATGTTACGTCTTGGCGAATGAAAAGTTCGAGTAATTTCGTCTTACCGACACCCGACTTTCCAACGATGTAAAGATGCCTTCGGCGATCGACGCGCTTGATGCCGAAAATAAATTTTTTTTCTTCAAGCGAAGCTACATAATTAGTGCGTCCAATGAAAGAAACCTCTTCGGGTTTCACTTTGCCAAAAACGGGCAACTCTGGCGGTGGCGGTCCGTATTTGATTATTTGCACTCGATTAGGCTTGGGCATATTATTTATACTTTAACATGAATTTGTAAGAAAAAGGTTCAGCATATTTTTCTAAAATAATTCTTTCATATGGATTCAATTTATCGTAACCGAGAATAAAATTTTTAACGACGCTCCACTCTTCGCGTCCAGCCGGAATAATTTCCCTAAAATTCAGGATTGTATCAACAATGCCCAAAGCCCGGTTTTTTGCGTTATTTGCAGCCTCTATTTTTCCAGAATCATAAAAAGAAAAAAGTCTGCCTATTTCAGGATATATGTTTGCCATATAAAAAAGTGAATTTTTCTCCATAAATTATTTCAAGTCAATAAATTTATAAATAATACTGGTGGCTTTCTTGATAATTTCATTGTTGTTTATATTCCTGGAACGATTGCCAAAATTTGGTTTTATATTAACCATTGAATCAAATTCCAAAACTCCTTCTGGATTTTCCTCAAAACGAACATTAAAACCCCAAATATCTTCAAATTTTGAACCCGTGCTAGTTAATAGTTCAGAGTCCTCAATATGATAATCACCACCCAAAGCCACTCGACCTCCTTCGATATCCACCGCCCCCTTTATCATCGTTCCATACCAAAATTCTGCTAACTTCTTAAGATCTTCTACGCTGATTTTATGATCTAAAATAATAATTTTCGTGTCCATATACTAGAAATATATTAGCACAATTTTGGTCTATTTTCTAATAAACCTCGGCTTGGTAGCATTTCTCGCAGTAGACAATCTCTGGTCGATCAGGAGCGTATGAAGTTTCGAATTCTATTTCACACTTTCCTGCCCCGTGTATATGATTTTTCTTATCGCACATACAGGATCTATGCCAAAGCTTAAGCGGATTTCTTTGCTTTTGTCTAGTGTAATGTCTGCAATTTGGACACATATGCGGCAGTGGTAGATTCATTCTTTTATAAAACGAGAGTTCATCCTTTATTATTTTGAATGCTTCTGTGCACTGTTCGTTGCATTTTCCTTTATGTTCACACTCTATAACCTTACCAATAACATCTTCACTCACTTCTCCAATATCATTTGGAATATCTTCTGTTTTAATATTTATTTTAAAAGTTCGATTTTCGCCTTCTTTCCATCTGTAACCTTGCTTTAGAGTTTCTGTTTTTGTTAATGGAAAATATTCTTGAGCTATAGTCTCGTTATAAGCAAACGGCGACAGTTCTGCTGGAAAAAATTCCCCGTACTTATAAATTTTTCCTTCTTTATCTACATATGGCATATCGTTCATATGTTTAATAATTTTAGGAACTAATTCTGAATATTCTTCTTTCGTATATTGTTTATTCAATATGCAATACTGTTTCTGACGAAGACCAATACATCCAAAAACATTTCCACAACCATGGGAAGCATAACTATAATAAACATCATTCCCTCCCCAAACAAATATGGTAAAAAACAATCTTGCTCCATCTGCACCCGTGTCAACACCTTCGTAAAGTTGGCTTGCATTTCCTCCGAAACCATAACCATCATAAGAATCTTCCAATTGGACTCCGCCATTTATTGCAAATTTAGTGTCTCTGATCCCTCCTTTTAGATCAAAACAAAATTTACAGTTTGAAGCATTTGCTAGATTATCTCCGGTGCAATTTTGAGCATTGTAGAAAGTAGCAAACTTCCTTATGCTTTCTCTTCTTAAATTAATAAATTTCTCCTTTATCGCATTGAATCCTTTATAGTCATGCAAATTCATTTTTTTTACTTCCTTATCATAATCTTCCTTGGAATATTGTTTATTAAAAATGCAATAAGATTTACTGCGAAGATTTACACATCCGATGCAATCTGTGCAACCTTTGCATTCATAAAGAAAATAGCAAGATACGCAGTTTTCACAGTTTTCACAAAAAACAGAACCATACATTTTTTCACACGCTGTTAAATCATAGCTTAATTCCGTATTTGAACACGCAAGAAGATCCATAGAACCTTTAGATCGAAATGTTTTTGCGCTGAACAAAATATCTTCAACTTCCCAACTTGCAAAAGTTAAGTAAGAACTACGTATTTCTCCACAATGATTGCAATAAAAACTATTACTAATTCTGCTATTAAAAAGTGACGGAAGAGGAGCGCGCATCAACAATTCTTTCCATTGAATAAAAAATGGTTTTGAAAAATCGTAATTTTGTCCTGATTCAAGCGGATCCCATTTATCTGACCACCAAATCTCTCTTTCATAAACCTTGCACGGATTGTCAGCAGAAAATGGAGTAATTATATCTTGATCGCTGAAATCGCATTTTCGTTTATACAAAGCTCGCTCATTTCTGAAAATCATTCTCCTAACTGCCCTACACTCCGGGCAAAAAGTAGGTGGCGGGACTTTGATTTTTTCGTAAAAATTAAAATCCTCCGATTCTATCGTAAAGTCTTGTTTGCAATTTTGACATATTGTATTTTGTGATTTATACTCCATATCTTTTTTGCAACCTGCCCCGTAGGAAGCTCTGCTTTCCTTCGGGGTTCTGGCATTGTCGAGTTTCGCTTTTCATTTTTACCTTAAAAGTGTATCATAAAAGACATGAAATTACATCGATTCATTGGAGATTTTGACCTATCTCAAAAAGAAGTAGAAATCACAAATCCTGAAAATATCAAACAAATAAAGGATGTTTTGCGTCTCAGAAAAGATGAAAAAATTATTCTCTCTGACGGCAAGGGCATGAATGCGGAAGTGATCTTAAACTTGGTATCAAAAAATAAAATTACCGGCGTAGTTGACAAGGTAGACAAATCTGTTGATGTTGAAAGTTATGGGAGGAAAAGAAAAGTAAACTTATATCTGGCAATCTTGAAAAAAGAAAATTTCGAGTTCGCGGTGCAAAAATCCGTCGAAGCTGGAGTCCACAGGATCATTCCAATAATCACGGAACGAACGATAAAGACCGGACTAAATTTCCCGCGCTTGGAAAAAATAATGATTGAAGCCAGTGAACAATCGGGCAGAAGCATTATATCCGTCTTGTCCCCCATTATGAATTTCAAAGACGCGCTTGCCGATGGGATAAACAATGAAGAAAAAGTAATTTTCCATTTAAAAAATAAATTATACGAACCGAATAAAAATGCCGAAAGTATCGGCATTTTCGTCGGGCCAGAAGGAGGATTTACAGAAAAAGAAATTTCTCTAGCAAAAGAAGCTGGTTATATTCCAATGTCTTTAGGATCCCTCACTCTGCGTGCCGAAACAGCCGCCATCATCGCGACTTACAGAACAGCCAAGGGCATCTAGAATAAAATTACACGATCGTATTATTTTATACTTTTACATATTTACGCCATGGATGATATATGTATTCAGTAAACTTCCTGCTGGTAGCATTTTTCGCAATACACTATCTCTGGACGGCCCGCTTCGTCGGAGCTTGAGCGAGGCGAGTCAGGGGCATAATTTGTCGTAATTTCCTTCTGACATTTGGCGCAATTACGATTCCAGAATTTATATGGACCACGGCGAATGATGCGGTCTTGATGCCGGCAATAAAAACATTTGCGAGGTGTAGGAATATTCATTTTTTTATAAAACAATAGCTCTTGATTTATAATTTTATAATTTCTGTTACAATCTATGCATCTTAAAATTTCACTAGTGATTGAATCCTGCACATCTTTTATGTGGTCGGGAATATCTTCTGGTTTCATAGTTTCCTTCCCTTCTGTCTTTTGAATATCGTCTTCCCAGCGAAAACCTTGCGCGATAGCTTCTTCCTTAGTAAGAGGCATATTGTCCTGCGCAATTGTTTCGTTATAGGCAAATGGCGCAAGTTCGGGTGGAAAATAAAGTCCATACAAATTTTTCTCTTTTAATTCGGAAATAATTCTAGTCCTAATCGCTTCATACTCCTCTTTAGTATATCTTTTATTTAAAATTACATATTTTCCATTTCTGACACTATCACAACCAAAGCAATATTCAGAAGAACGTAGGGCAAAAGAATAATCTACGTCGTGCGATCCGGTACTCCACCATGAACCAATGACATTACTGGAAGTTCCAACAGCAACGCATTCTAATAATAATTCACTTCTTCTGCCATGACCGATCAAATCATAACAATTCTTGGTGCGTTTGTTTGAAAAAAGAAATTTAGAGTCCTCACAAAAAGATATTTCGTATGAATTATGGCAATTCTTTGATTCAAAAATATAATCTCCAGAAACATTTATATTCCTCAGATTGCTGTTTTCTTTTCTAGGAAAACGCATTGAAAACTTTTTAAATTGAGTGCGAAATTCTTCCATATTTTTGTAACTTCCCATAATTTCTGATATTCTTTTTTGATATTCGTCTCTAGATAATGGTTCATTGAAAAAATGATGTGATTTGTGACGCAAATTAACGCAACCAAAGCAATTTTGGCAATCTGAACAATTCAGAAGGAAAGCGGAATCTATACAGTTATCCGCATTTTGCGCCCATATAACTCCAGAACTTGTATTAACATTTATTGCCTCATAAATCTTTTCGTCTTTGTTTGCATAATACGAATCGAACGCTTCGCGACATGAGATCATCCCTCGAGAATAAGCGCATTCTTCATTATTAGGACCTGAATTAAAAATAAAATAGCAGTTCTTGTTTCCTCCCGCAAAATTTGTATACTCGCTATTTATATTTGGACCGACATCTTCGGAAGCAAAAATGCCTGCCTTTGGAACATGAATCATTAATTCTTTCATCTGATCAAAAAAAGGCTTTTGAGGATCATAATCTTCCCCATAAGAAAATGGGTCCCACTTTTCAGAAAGCCAACAGTCTTTACAATAAACGATATAAGGAGATTTTGGACCATACATTGAGATAGTAGACTTTCCGCACATTCCACAGACGCGATTGTAAAGATTTATTTCATTCCTAAAGAGAGCGCGCCACTTAAATCTGCATTCCGGACAATTCACGGGCACTGGCACTTTCATTTTCTCGTAAAAAGAAAGGTCATCTTTTTCTAAAATGAATTTTTGTTTACATTTTTTACAATCTTGCATCATAGTTTATTCCAAAATCTTTCTTAGAACATCTTCCGGCACTTCCTTGGGTTTTTTGGGAACAGGAGTTGAAACAGGAGCAGGTGTAGGAATTTCAACTTGAGGTTTGGGAACTGGTGCAGGTGTTTGGACAGGTATTTTTTCTAAAATAAGATTCTTTAAATTATTCATGTCTTCCGAACTAGCAGCGCGATCCCCGCCTTGCCTAGTCGAGGCAGGTTTGGAAGTTACAGATTCCTTCATTTTATTTTTTAGGGAATCAAGCGATACTGGTGTTTCGACTGGAGCTTGATCAGCCTTAGGCTTACTCACTTGAGGCTCTTTTACCACCGCTTTTAGCGGGGTCCCTCCATCGGCGGTGATTTTATTTAAAATATCTCTCAAAGCAGTATTTTCTCGAATTCCTGAGGACGGAACGTGAACAGGTTTTACATTTACAGACTTTGCTGGGCGGTGAGGCACAGACAGAACTCTTTTGATACTTCCAAATATTCCAGGCTTCCCTGCTGGCACAGAAGATTTATCCATGGACTTTTCTATCCTTTCAGGATATCTCTCCTTTTCCTCACCCTTCGCTCTGTCTTTCTGCTGAAACTCTATACCCAAATCAGCCAATGGCTTGTAAAACGTGGACTCATCATGCCTGATCTGGTTCTCTGAACCCTTTTCTACTTTTACTTCGCCAGATTTTATTTTCGCTATGCAATCTTTGCAATATACCGCCCTGCCTGAATCAGGCTTGAAGGGAACCGTCGTTTCTTTTTTACAAAGCGAACAAATAACCGGAAATTTTTCTATATTTCCAGTTCCGCCATCATGATCATTGCCAAGCGACATTCCACTCCAATCGTTGATTTCTCTCTCCACAACTTCTTTGGATCTGCAATACAACGCGCGTGAAGATTTGATCACTTCTTCCTCTATTTTTTTATCACCAGACTTCACCATGGGTGGCAAAGTCTTGGCAGAAAATGGACGGGACGTCACTCCATCAATCATTAATTTCAAATAAACTTTATAGTTAGGCAAATTCACAATGTCCTGCGGTGTAAATTCTGGATCAAATTCTGATTCAAGAAATTCTGCATCGTCAGAACCAACTCTAAAGACTATCATCGTGCCGACGTTACCGAAAACGGCATCACGCACAGCTGAACTCTTTTCTACCACCAGTTGAGCGGTGTATTGGTGTGCCACTGTCAAATTCAATCTGTATTTTCTAGCTTCAGACAAAATGCCGGCAAAAGCATCTGTGACGAAATTTTGAAATTCATCCACATACAAATAAAAATCTCGGCGATTCTCTTCGGGAATACGCACACGCTCCATGGCAGCCAGCTGGATTTTGGTAATAATCATTCCTCCGAGTAGGCCAGAGTTGTCTTCGCCAATGCGTCCTTTGGAAACGTTCACCAAGAAAATCTTGCCCTCATTCATCATGTCGAAAATATTTATCGTGCTTTTAGACTGACCGACGACATTGCGGATGATGGAAGTGGAAAGAAACTGCCCGACTTTATTTTGGATCGGCGCAATCGCTTCATTTCGGAATTTATCTTGCCAAATTTCATATTCATGCACCCAGAAAGCCTTGATGACGGGATCTTTTAAATTAGAAATTATTTTCTGACGGTAATCTTTATCTACCAGCAGTCGGGGAATTCCGAGAAGCGTCGTGCCGGGGGTGTCGAGAAGCGCCAAAATCGCGTTGTTTAAAATATATTCCATTCGAGCACTCCAAGCATTCGCCCAAATTTTAGTAAAAATACCCATGAGTCCCGAAGCCACCAAATGCTTGTATTGCGGATCAATCAATTCCAAAACATTGAATCCGATATGATGATCGGCATCAGCTGGATTAAAATAGACAACATCTTTGATACGCTCTGGCGGAATAGCCGACAGAACCGCCTCAACATTTTCTCCATGCGGGTCAACCATGCAAACTCCGTCGCCATTTTTGATGTTCTGAATAATCATATTGAACATCAAGACCGATTTACCGGTACCGGACTTTCCGAGAATATAAACATGCTGACGCCTGTCTTTGCGCTTGATGCCAAAAAGCTGATTCTTGTCACGATAAGTTGAAAGACCAAGATATGTAATTTCTTTATTTATTGGTATTTCTGGAAAATCCATACGATACTATTTTACCCCTTTTTAGTTTATTTCTCCAGTTTTTTATACAAAGTTCCTGTGATTGTGAGAATTACTAGTCCGGCTACGAGTAAATACCAAGGATTTAAGTCCAACAATCCAAAATCTTTCATTAATCCTTTCAATCCTTCGTGTACTGTCATTACGCCAAAAAGTATCAGAAGTCCGAAAGTGATAGGGTACTTGCTTAGAACTGCCTGGGTACGCGGAGCTACTGTTTGATTTATCTTATTGGATAAATCTTCAATATGTTTTAGCATATCCAAATTTATTCTTTTTTCTTCTTGTTCGTTCATACGATAATAAATTTTTTAGTTACGTAATGTATTACGTAATACATTACGTAACTATTTTACAATAAAATAGCAAAAACTAAAAGCCCAGATTATCTATCATGATCAACCTTGTTCTTATTTATTATTCCGACTGCCCTCGAAATAATTTTATACTTTGCTTTCAGTTCTTCAAACTTTTCAGGAGAAATATTTGTTTCCTTTTTTAAAGCGTTCAGCTTCTCAACAATAGGAATAAGCGCAAGTCTTGCTGGTTCTCGTACGGGATGCTTCGGTGCGTCTGCTGGCGTTAGATCAATAATAGAATTTAATTCCGCAAGAGAAAATCTGGATTCAAATATACCTACTAAAAACTCAAAGTTAGTAACTTCTTGCGCACAGTCTCTTAAATTTTCTGGAGAAATTACTGGCTCAGGATGTCTTGCTAAATAATCTGCCAATCGTTCAGCATCTTCCTTGCCCTGTCTTTCTTTTTCGAGCCGTTTTAGTTGTTCAGGGCTTGGAGACCCCCCGATATTCATTCCTTCGTTCATAATGAAATAATACCATGTTATAGATTTTTTGGTATAATGATCTTATGGGTATAGATTCAAAAGGTTTTCCAACACCCGAACAAAGAGATCCAACCCCTCAAGACTTTCAGGATTTGGAAATTAAAGTAAGCGGCTTAGGTAGAGGTAATCTTGTTCATGAAATTGATTTCCACATGGGCATGTTAAAAAGAGTGTTTGGACTGGAAGACTCTAAGAAAAATCCCTGGCCTGAATATTTACGCAAGGATTGGGATGAGCATGTGAGAGAAATTAATATCGTTACCAATAAAATTAAAATGGAACAGGCTAAGGAGAAAGGTTTATTATAAATTTCAACCATGAACTAGCAAGAACCGTTCTTACTAGTTTCCCCTAGTTTTTCAAGTATAAATTCTACTGTTTCTTTCTGTGTGGACATGGTTTTTAATTTTGATAGAAAGACTAAAAATTTATTTATACTTAATAAGTAATTTGCCACGATCAATTAAATATTGCATATATACATCTCCGACTTTATTATCTCTCTCATAAAATTCAATTCTGATATTGCGCATTTGTGTATCAAAATAAATAAAATCTGATTCAAGGGGCTGACCAACTTGCAAAGACCAACAAAATTTATATTGACTATCAGAAAGTTGTCTACACATAATGTCTAAATACGCTGGTTCATGCTGAGAAATATCTCTTGTTGTGGTATTCCAATGTGTCCAATTAAGTGGGACGGGTAAAAAATTAAGTTTACCCCCATCAGTATATGTTAACATTGCTCGCACATCTTTTGCTGGAGCTTTTCCTATATTTTTTACAATTAACCTCTTGTAAATCAGAGCTTCTTCGTGATTTTCTTGCCAAGTTTCTATTATTTCTACACCACGAATTTTTGGTTTGAAAAAATACTTTTTAATTTGATCACCAAAAATGGCAAGAATGCCTAAAACTAATGTACCTACCACCCCCCAAAGCGTCCCAGAAATGCCCAAAAAACTATCAATTACTTTCGGGTCGCTGAATGAAAAATAATGAAATGGCATATACGAATTAAAAACTATATTTGTGCTAATTTTTTTCTTTGCGCAGAAATCTCGCGCAGTTTCTTTTGTTCTTCTTCTGATAACTTATGTCCACGGTTTGGGATGATATCGTTATCTATAAATGCTTTTGTTAAGTTATCAATTATATGGATCAAGGCCATAAAATCTACTTCTGTTTTTGGTGCATCTTCTATTTTTGTACCACAATGAGCAGGGTTGTGACGGAATGTCTTAAGTGTTGAATTCAAAGATTGGACATAGGTACGCAGTTCTTTTCGTTTTGAACTTTCGATTTCCAATTCAATAAACACGCTTTCTAGAAACTCAGAGGATTTTTCATCATTTAGAAAAGGACTAAATTTACCATATTCAACTGCATCTCGAATTAAATTTTCAGGAACACCCAGAAACGGAGCAATAGATATTAGCCATTTCTCAAGTGCTTTATAAGCAGGAGATACTAGAAAGGAATAGTCAGACATTGAAGTATCCGCCTTAAATTGATTTATCAACCTGTATGAATCCCAAAGCCAATCAAGAATATCTTGATGATTTTCAACTAAAAATGTCTTCGTCTCGTTAGAAATTCTTTGGTATATCGGGTGATCTGGCTTCCATGGAGATGTCCATTTAGTCATTGTTGTTTTTATGGTAACTATTTTACTTCGCTTCGCTTTCAGGCTTCTCACCTTCTTTGAACTCCGCATCCCGCGCCTGCTCTGAGCTTGTCGAAGAGTCCTTTACTTCCGCATTTTGTTCTTCTGGAGTCTTTGGGGACTGTGGAGTGGCGCCAGCTTTTGCCATCGCCTCGCCTATTTTAGACATTTCAGCGGAAAGCTCTTCAGTTGCCTTCTTGATCGCCTCGCCATCAGTGCCATCTTTGACCCCTCGGAGCGCGGTGATTTTCGCATTCACGCTATCTTTTAACCCAGCATCTATTTTGTCGCCATTATCTTTCAAAGCTTTTTCGGCGGTGTAAATAATCATCTCCGCAGTATTTTTTACATCCACAACTTCTTTTTTCTTTTTATCTTCTTCAGCATGAAGTTCCGCATCTTTTTGCATTTTCTTTATGTCTTCATCTTTGAGCCCGGAGCTAGCTTCTATTTTTATTGATTGAGTTTTGCCGGAAGCTTTGTCTTTTGCAGTCACATTTAAAATTCCATTAGCATCAATGTCAAAAGAAACTTCAACTTGAGGCATACCTCGAGGTGCTGGTGGAACTCCGTCTAGAATAAATCGGCCCAAAGATTTGTTATCGGAAGCCATCGGACGCTCTCCTTGGACTATATGGATCTCAACACTAGTCTGATTATCTGCAGCTGTAGAAAAGACTTGAGATTTAGAAGATGGAATTGTTGTATTTCTTTCAATTAATTTTGTCGCTACTCCTCCCAAAGTTTCAATACCTAAAGAAAGTGGAATAACATCAAGCAAGAGCACATCGCGCACATCTCCAGCGAGCACGCCGGCTTGCACCGCAGCGCCGAGTGCGACGACTTCGTCAGGATTGATGGACATATTTGGCTCTTTACCAAAAAGATTTTTTACCGCAGCCACGATAGCCGGCATTCTGGTCTGTCCACCCACCATGATGATTTCATTTATTTCATTCATCTTGAATGGAGAGGCAGCGAGAGCTCGTTTAGTTATTTCAATAGAACGATCAATCAAATCTTTGGTGAGAGATTCCAAAGTAGCGCGAGACATTTTCATAAGCAGATGCTTCGGGCCTCCGGCATCTGAAGTGATAAACGGTATATTTATTTCCGCCTCTATAGTAGTAGAAAGTTCATGTTTCGCTTTTTCAGCCGCTTCTCGGAGTCTCTGATGCGCTAGTGGATCTTTGGTTACATCAATACCAGATTCTTTCTTGTATTCTTCCGCGATCCACTTCACTATCTTTCGATCAATATCACCTCCACCCATGTGACTGTCGCCATCGATAGACTTCACTTCTATCACATCCCCGCCTATCTCGAGTACCGACACGTCGAAAGTTCCTCCACCGAAATCATACACCACCACTTTCTCATTTTTCTTTTTATCAAATCCATAAGCAAGCGCCGCCGCCGTAGGCTCGTTGATAATGCGTTTTACATCTAGCCCCGCGATAGCGCCAGCATCTTTAGTCGCTTTTCTTTGCGCATCATTAAAATATGCAGGCACAGTGATGACAGCTTCGGTTATTTTTTCCCCCAGTTTTGCTTCAACATCCGCTTTTATTTTTTGTAAAATCATCGCAGAAATTTCTTCCGGTCGATAAAATTTGTCCATCATTTTGACTTTCACTCCCCCGCCATCCCCTGTTTCAATTTTGAATGACGTTGTAGCTTGGTCTTTTTGCACTTCTGGATCATCAAAACGATGCCCCATAAAACGCTTGATTTCCGCGATTGTATTTTCCGAATTGGTTATCGCCTGACGTCTCGCGAGAAGTCCGACAATACGATCGCCATTTTTAGCAGTTGCGACCACCGAAGGTGTAGTGCGATTGCCTTCAATATTTTCAATTATCTTCGGCGCGCCACCTTCGATGATAGCTACCGCTGAATTTGTTGTACCCAAATCTATACCTATTATTTTTGACATAACTTTTTTATTTTTATTAATTAATAATTAATTCCCCTCTTGAGGGGTGGCTTTAGCCGGGGTGGATAATTCTTCCACCTCCCCCTACGGGTACTCCTCAAGAGGAGAATCTAAATACATTATACAGATACCTAAATTTTTAGCAAGTTTTTCGTGAACGCGAAATACTTGTCAAAATCCAATATATATTATAGTATATAGTCATGTCAAGGAAAGATGGCTATTCTAATAAAATATTGAAGATTTTGGGAGAAAAAACGGCTGTTTCCCTATCCGAAATTACAAAACAAATAAAAACAGAGGAGTGTTCCCAGAAACCAGAATATGCTATTACACGTTCACTGAAAGGGTTGAAAGATGCTGGATTGATAGAGCAACTGGCTTCCCCGCAGAATGAATACGCGCGCCTTACTAAATTAGGAAGAAGAAAAATACATAGTCTTCAATTAGATAGTAATACAACTCTCGTAAATACCACTTGGGATGGATTCTGGAGAATCATTTTACTCGACTTGCCGGAAGACAGAAAAAGTGAGCGTGAAAGTTTACGCTATCTTTTAAAAAAAGCCGGCTTCGTTTGTCTAAAAAATTCCGCTTGGATTTCCCCCTTCCCTTTTGAACACTTATTCACAAATATTAAAAAAGATTTGGGCCTTTCGACTGAAATGATAATACTAGTTACAGATAATATTGATGAGGGGTCAAGAAAAGTATTTTTGGAAAGCTTTAGTAAGTAGACCTGCCCCGTAGTGAACTCTGCTCTACTACTGGATGAAGAAACAAAAAAGTTTCTATTTGAAACTTTTGAAAAATAAAATTGTAAATATCGGCGTTAAATGCTATATTTTTTGGAAGAAAGTACATTAAGAATAAATTGGCTCTATCGTCTAATAGTTAGGACACAAGCTTCTCAAGTTTGGAATCTGGGTGCGATTCCCAGTAGAGTCACAAAGCACTTACATGAAAAAGAGCACACTGCTGTGCTCTTTTTCATGTAAGTGCTTTGTGAAGACGGAAGTATGTTTTTCCAGTAAGAAAAACAACTGAGTCCGGGGCTGGAAAATTTTCTTTTGACGAAAAGAAAATTATTGTGGCTCACATAAACTTCGAATGCGAAGCATCCCTAAAACAAGCTAGATCCCAAATTGTTTTCCGACATCAACACATCATTGGCGATTTGGAACAGAAAAAGATATACTTCACAATGGACAACAGTACCACTCCGTAAGACTTGAGCGAAAGCCAAGCAGGAATCAACGAAAGGGATAGTTATGGAACTGAAACCAGCACATAGAAAAGCATTCCGAGAGAACATCAGTACGGTCTGTACCAATAGACTGTACAGGGAGGCACTGGAAAGTCTGAAAGTTGCCCCGCTTCCCACGATGTCTGTGTGGATCACTCGACAGATCTACAGAAAATGGAGTAGCAGTTGGGTCGACGAGAACAAGAGAACCTTGTGGCAGGTTCTCACTGGGGTCAGGAAGGAACCCAAAAAGTTCTACATGTCCCACCCGAAAGAGTGGGAACTGCCATACAGAGGTGGTTTTGGGAGAAAGGATCGGAATATGGTGGTAAGACTGCAGGTAAAGTGGAAAGTTGACGGAGAAGGCAAGGATGACTTCCTCTATCAGCACATTGAAGAAATTCCGATGTTTGGTGATGAGAAAAAGTTTCACTTCTTTACCACTGATATTGAAATCTTTCCACTTACGCCTCAACAAGCGGCATTCGTCGGAGCGATGCGCCTTACCTCATTTACTCCAAGTATATTCTGGGGAACTCGTGAAGACGTGATGGAGATTCAAAACAAGTTCCCCATCGTTTAGGCAAGTTCGCAGTATCAAGCCGTGAGGAAGTCGCGATCCGTGACACTCGCGGCTTTCTCATTTAAATATAAGAAAATTCTTTATCTGATCGAATATCAGATTCCAATTCATGGTACAATGTGTCACAGATTTATGAAATCTTTTTTTAGAAAAATTCGTCACAAAACAATTACTCGAAAGTTAGTTATTCCGAAAAATGCTTCTATTCTCGACACTTCTTGCCAAGATGGTGGATTTTTATCCATACTCATGAAGAACAATGAAGGTAAGAATATTAATATTTTTGGTATTGATATAAGTTCTACAGATGTGGAGGCAGCTAAAAAAATAATTCCAACTGGAATTTTTAAAATTACAGATAATAGTTCAATCCCATTCGGGGATAAGACATTCAATACTGTTGTAAGCTCTCTGACTCTCCACCACATGTCTCAACCCGTAAAATCATTTAATGAAATGAAGCGAGTACTAAAAGATGACGGCTCTATTTATTTAATCGATATAATTTCAGAAAATACTGTTTTTAATTTTATCTTAAAACACATAAAGTGTCCTGAACCATATCATTTTGAGAAATTTTATTCCTTAAAAGATCTTAATGAATTGTTGACAAAAACAAAATTAAAAATTTCCCAGAAAGTAAAAATACTAACTTTTCCGACCCCCAGTGTTGTTACACCAGTTTTATTAGTGGAATTAAAAAAGGATTGAAAAACTCTTTATCTGACTGAATAGCCGGTTCTGATCTCGCACAATTAGGGTCACACGAAAAATGCCAACCATAGATACTTTAGAAAAAATAATTAATACATTAGACCCAGTTAATCCTTATGAGGATGATAGAATGTTGATCTTGTATTGCAGTTTATTTATTGAAGATTATGTAGAAAAAATATATTCACAAGTAAAAGGAAGCGTAAAATACAAGGATTGCAAATACTGCGGAAAAACCTCAAAACCAGGTTTTTTGAAAAAAGTAAAAGAACTAGCCGATGAAGGCTATATAAATAAAGAAGTTGGACATGATTTGATTATTGAAGAAATATGGAAACACCGAGGACCGGCAGTTCATGAAATAAATCTAGATGTTAGTAAAATCATTGAAACTGTTGAAAAATACACTAGAGATTCAAAAAGAGATGACCCTCATGGGTTATTAGAGAAATTGTTTAAAAATATAAGTTGGAGAAAAAAACTTCAAATGCCTTCAATTGCGATAGTTTTTACTCTTAACCAAACACTGAGTAATATTTTAGGAACTTCCACAAATAAGAAATTAGAATTTGAGATTGATCCGAATTGTACAAATATTCGCTCTAAAATTATTAGTTTGGATTAAAGGTAAATAGTTTTATTTGACTGAAAATCAAGTTCCAATTTCGTACAATTAGGGTCACAAAAATTAAATTTAAAAAGCCAACAAACTTTTCTCCTTTCGGTGTGTTGTTGGCTAGTATGAATTAATTAGTAACTCACAACTTGCTCGACATACGAGCGTGTTTTTGTAAAATTCTCATACGACAGTTGCATTTAGAATGTTTCCATCTTCTTTCAATGCAGTGACGGTAAGTCGAGCTCCGTCAAGTTCAAGCATCAAGGCGAAAGATCTTTCACTATTTTCTTCCACCTCAATATTCTCAACGTCGTACCCTAGCTGTCGGTAATACCCCGTGGTGAGCTCCTTTATGACATCCATAGGGGTTTCTTCTAAAAGACCTAGTCGAATGTGTTCAAAGTTTCCTGGATCAACATGATCGGCGAGTGTATTTCCGTCCGACATGTCGATTGCAGCCAAAGAAATCATGTCTGCAACATCCAGCTCAGAACAGGCCAATTCCTGAACTAGAAACATCTTTAAGGTTAAATCTTGCATATTTTTGAAGACTAAGGGTTTATTTCAAAAGGATACTGCTAGGCATCCAGAACTGTTTAATTTAAAATATATATTATTTAGGTTATTGTCAAGTACGCCTAATTCTTGGCCTCGAGTATTAATTCCAAAAAATGAAGCATGGAAACCCTTTATATAATTCAGGATTAGGTTCCAATCTCGCATAATTAGTTCACAAATCTTTATCTTAATTTTCCACCAATCTCAGAAGAAGGACTCTCATTTTTCTTGCCAAGATATTTAGTTTCATACCAAGCTTTTAATTCGGGTATCTCTTTAATTTGTCTTATGACTGAATCTCGATAACTTCCAGTTTCTCCAACTTCTTTATCAAGCAATTCCTGCATTAATGGCTGTTCGGCACTGATTGAAATTTTTTCAATCGGAATGTCATCAGTAAATATTACTTCAGGTAAAACAAATGGGTATCGCTCCGGATGCCGCAAGTATTCTGCAATAGGAACCTTGGAACCAATGTATTTTCCTTCTGCGATTTTCCTTTCATTATAAATTTCTTTTCCGCCACCTTCAGAACCGATTTTATAAAGAAACTTTTCTATTTCTCCTCTATCAACAACAAAAACATTTTTATCACTTTCGTCTACTTGTATTTCAAGCAACATTCTTCCAATGTCTCTTGTGAGGTGAAACCATATATCAGGGAATTGAGTATTGTGTGTCCAATTTTTAGGCACCGGTTCCAAAAGAGCGAAAACAGCCCCAGTATCCAAAGCATCTTCATGAACTTGACCAACTCTACGAATTGCTCCCAACCCCGACTTATCACGAGATTTCCAAGAGCCCTTTTTAATAAGAGCCCAGTTGTCTAATGAAGTATAGTGATAAACTTTCATAATTCAATATTACAACTTTAATACAAAATTTCAAAACCCTTTATTCTACTAAAAATCTGTTTCCAATCTCGTATAATTAGATCACAATTCAGAAACTTGGCTTAAAAAATAATTAAAGCTATACTCTTACCATGCAAAAAAAGATTAAAAAATTCATTGTTTTGACCATCGGAATTATTTTCATATTATTCGGACTGCTCGGATTAGTGTTACCTTTCTTGCAAGGAATTATTTTTTTAGTTATCGGCCTTATTCTCGTGTCTTTATGTTTTCCAAAAGCCCGAATGTGGGTAAATAAGCACACGCAACATCACCCTCGCTTGTTCCGCATAGCAAATAAAATAGAAATGTGGGCTGAAAAATTTATCGGAGAGATGTAATTTTTATATTTTTTATTTCTTCTTCTTCCATTCACTGTCCTGACGAACCAGCAACTTATTTTTATTTTCTTGGTCTAAAAGTATCGCCTCCGCTATTCGCTCCATGCGCATGCCTTGAGAGCCTTTGATGAGTATCAGATCTCGCTTTTGCACAAAAGTTTTTACAAATTCCCCCGCTTGGTATGAATTTAAAAATTCAAAAACATTTTCACCGCTCATTCCCGCTTCCAGAGCGCCAGACTTTATGGCTTGAGCTCTCGGACCTACTGTTATCAAAACATCGTGATTTCCTTTCAAATTTTCTCCCGCAATCTTGCCAATATTTTTGTGAGCTTCTTCTGTATGTTTTCCGAGTTCCAGCATATCACCCAATATGGCGACCTTTCGACTTGATTTTTTTGATTTATTGCGCTTTATACCGCCCAGAGTATCGAGCGCAGACTCGCAGGCAAAAGGAGAAGAATTGTAGGTATCGTCAATAATCATCGAATCATTTATGCCTTTCAATAATTTCATACGCCCCGGCGGAACGTCATAATTTTTAAGAACATCTATGGTATCTATAATATTTAATTTCAGCGCAAAAGATAAAGCGATAGATGCCAGAGACGCATAGACATGATTTCTGCCAAATACTCCGTTTATAACCACAGGCAAGCTATTTCCTTCCACATCTGCTCTAAAGACTACTCCCTCTGGTTCGCCTGAATCATTATAAAAAATACTGTCGGCAGAACCTCGGACGTCAGCCCCTTCTTTGAATCCATAAGTCACAGTACGATGCTTGCTATTTGCCCTCATCTTCAACACATCCTCGTCGTCAGCATTCAATATAAAAGCTCCGTCTTGTTTTAAAGTTTTTATAAGCTTACTTTTTTCTTCGATCAGATTTTTGCGTGAATTGAAAAATTCAATATGCGCCGGAGTTTCCCCGATGGCCGTGATGATGACAATATCGCATTTCAACCATGAAGCAGTTTTATGCATATCTCCTTCCCTACCCACTCCCACTTCGAGAATAAGCCATTTAGGATATTTATGAGGAATCAAGAAAAGATACAAACCCTTAAAAATATTTTTCAACCATACAAAGGGGTTATTCCATCCATTCGGGATACCTAAAATAGTAAGAGGTAAACCTATCTCGCTGTTATAACTCTTCTCGCTTTTACGAACATGGGAAACTTTAGACAGAACTGCAAAAACAGCGTCCTTGGTGGAAGTCTTGCCGACTGATCCAGTGATAGCAATAATTTGCGGTTTATATTTAGAAAGAACTAAACGCGATTCTATCCGTAATATATGAGCTATTGTTTTTTTAAATATGGATTTCATGGCTATCTATCAGGTGGAACTTCATAATAATTCAGCAAAAACTTCGTGATATCTAAAAATGGATCGGTCCAAGTCGTCGCCGCGTAAGGCACACCTTTTGGATTTACCGCATAAAGAAAGACAATAAACTTTGGATCATAAGCCGGAAAATAGCCTACAAAAGAATGCGTATGCCTATCTTCATAATATCCTCCAGTCGTATTGTCTGCAACTTGCGCTGTTCCCGTTTTTACGGCTACACTAAAATGATCCAATTTCGCCAAGCCCCCCTTGATCGCTTTATCCATGACCTCTACAAGCATTCGAGTTATTTCTTCCGAAGCCTGTTTAGTGATTTTGGCGGGCACAGTCGGATATAGCATTTCCTTGGATATCCCGTTGACATATTTTATCTCTTTGACGACATGGGGCACAACCAAGTTTCCTCCGTTTGCGAGCGTTGCGAGCGCCCGTATCAGCTCGACTGGGGTGAGAGCTATTCCCTGGCCGAAAGCGGCATTGGCATATTCAATCTCGCGGGGACTATTTAGATTTCCCACAAGTCCGCTGGTTTCATTTGGTAAATCAATTCCAGTCTTTTCTTTTATCCCATACGAAAGCAAATAATCGCGCAATCTTTCCTTGCCCAATTTCTGCGCGACATATACCATTCCAGTGTTCAGAGACTGATTTAAAACTTCTTGCATGCTTGTTCCCGGACCTCTGCCTTTCTTGTCAAAATTGAATATTTCTTTTTTCTCGACAATGATGGACCCTTTATCATTGTATGCGGTATCTGCCGTAACAACTCCAGCATCTAGAGCTCCCGCCATCACCAAAGGTTTTACCACAGACCCGAATTCCAAGACATTTTCAACCAACGGATTAGAAAAAACAAAGTTACTTTTTTCTTTGGAAAATTCATTCGGATTAAAATCCGGTTTGACGCCCATGGCATAGATAGATCCATCTTGCGGATTCATGATTATCCCGCCGATGGAATCCGTCTGATATTTTTCTCTGGTTTCAGTCAGTTTTTTTTCTAAAAAATTCTGCACCTCTGGCTCAATAGTCGTCACCACATCCCCCTCCACCTCTTCCTGCCTGAATAATGTTTTATTTATATTAGAAAAAACTTCGGCAAAAAAATTCACATAAGGTTTGTCATTTTTTCTGGAAAGTAAACTATCGTATTGTCTCTCGAGGCCGTAACGCCCGCCAAGCTCGGTGTCTTTATAGCCCACCAAGCCAAGCGCATGAGAAGCAAGGGTCTTGCCGGGATAAAAACGCCACTTTTGTTTAAAGATGTTCAGTCCGGAAATTTTTAGAGCAGACACGGCATCGGCTTGTTCTTTTGAAAGACGAATTGCTATCTCCTCATAGGGATCGCTTGTTTTAGAAGCTTTGTTTATGAAATCATCATAATCGAGAGTTATTATTTTCGATAGTTCCTGATAAACAAATTCTTTGTCTGCAATTTTACCGGGATCGATAGCAACCTTGAATCCAGTGGTCTGCGTAGCAGCTGCGATCAGCTGTCCATCTTTGCCGTCTTTTCCCCTGCTTTGAAAAAAAATAGTCCCACGCTCAAAAATATCGCTTCCGGGTGTGGCATACTGGCGATCTGCAGATTCTGAATATGTGTCACCGTGCACGACTTGCACTAAAAAAAGCTTTGCCATCAAAGTCAGACTAAAAACTATAATACAAAAAAGTGTAATTCTAGATCTGGATATAAAACTATAAGTCATTTTGCGATATTTTTACACTTCCAAAAGATTCACTTGCTGGTCGATAACCTAGAGTTTTACGGGTTGCAAATGTTGCTTTTGTTTCTTTGAATCCCAAAGAATACGAAAGAGTGAGATCTATGTCTTTAGACATAGAAAAATAGGACACTTCCAAATTTCGAACTTCGTTGGTAAGAGCGCGCACATTCGTTTCGAGACTTTGACGTTCTACAATATTTTTAACCATATTGCCTAAAAGAAAGACGTAGAAAAATGCTAGTATCCCAAAAGAGCAAAAAATAATATTCAAAGAAAGCTTTTCGAGGCCGTAATTTATTACACCTACGCTTTTTGTATACATATTAAATTTTGAATTTATTTGTCCCATTTTTTATTTTACTTGCCCCGCCTTGGCGGTGGTTTTCTCTATGATTCTCAACTTAGCGCTTCTTGACCTCGGATTATTTTTTATTTCATCACCACTCGCTAAAATCACTTTTTTATTTATCAATTTTGCTTTTCCTTCCTCTACTTTCTCTTTATAAAATCTTTTTACTATCCTATCCTCTAAGCTATGAAAAGAAATCACTGACATCCTCCCGTTTGCTTTCAACAACTTGAAACCTTTATCTAAACCTTCAGCGAGCGCTCCCAGTTCGTCATTGACCGCTATTCGTATTGCCTGAAAAGTTCTGGTGGCAAAATGCAGTCTTCCCCTCTTGTATACAGCTGGCACCGCATCACTGATTATCTTTACTAAATCAAAAGTCGTTTCAATCTTCGCCTTTTGCCTGGCTTCCACTATCCCCTTGGCTATCCTTCTTGAAAACTTTTCTTCGCCATAGCCATAGATAATGTCAGTCAAGCTTTGCTCGCTCCAAGTATTTACGACGTCCTTCGCCGTAACATCTTCCGGGCGAGGATTTTCCTTCATGGTCATGATGAGTGGCTCATCTTTCATAAAAGAAAATCCTCTTCCAGAAACATCAAGCTGATCAGAACTCAAACCCAAATCAAGAATAATACCGTCCACTTCCCCGACTCCCATTTGTCCCAAGACTTTGTCGATATTCCTAAAATTGTCATTTACGAAAGTTGTGTCGCAGTTCTTGAATCTATCTCTCTCTGCAAAAACATTTTTATCCTGATCTAGGGCGACAATCTTCACATCGAGATATCTTTTGCAAATTTCCAAACTATGCCCTCCGCCACCGAATGTGCCGTCTATCACGACCCCATTGGATTTTAAATTTAAACCATCTATTGTTTCTTTTAAAAGAACTGTCTTGTGCCTAGTGCCAACCATCTGCGCCTTTGTCATCCTATTTCCCCTCATCTCCAAGCTTCTCCGCCAATTGCTCCGCCTGCTTTTCGATGACTACCTTATTTTCCGACCATGCCTTTTCATTCCAAACTTCCACCCTGTCCTTGACTCCGATAATTGCCGCTGAATTTTTCAAACCGATTTTATCTTTAAGAAAATCCGGAATTAACATCCTGCCAATCGAATCGATCTCCACTTCTGCCGCCCGTCCGAACATGTATCGATTAAAACTTCTTTGATCCGCTTTCAAGAAAGATAAATCAGAATCCGAGTCAGAAAGTTTTTTGGAAACTTTTTCCCATTCTTTGATTGTAAAAATGAAGAGGCATTGACCGAGTCCAGGTGTGATAATAATTTTCTTGCCAAGTTCGCTACGGAATTTTGCCGGCATAGAAACTCTGTTTTTTTCATCTATTGTATGTATGTATTCGCCGATTAACATATGTTTTTTCAAAAATTACTATTTGCACCTTCTTTTTGTATTTCCCACTTTTTCCCACTTGATATACATTGTATGCTACATATAAAATAACACCAAGCGCAAACTGTGGATAACTTTTTGGACTTTGATTGTCGAAAGTTTTACAATATGGAGGTTGGTGATGGTTTCCTTCAGTTGGTTGTTTGCCTGCTGGGTGCCTCTCCGCTTCCGTGTGAGTGGGGAGGCACCCAAATTTCAATCTTCCGCATGGAAGATATCTGGCGCCTAAAAACGCCAAAAGATGTCCTCGAGAATCTGATTCCCGGGGCATTTTCATTTTTAGGAGACAATCTCTATTCTAGATTCTTAGTTTTCTGCACGCTTAAGGACGTTTATGAAATCGTGTCTCATAATTTTCCCAATGCTTTCCATATATCATCTTCAGAAATACCATTATTTTTTCCATATCTCAAAATATTTTTAAAAATAGTTTTATTTGCCTCCTTATATAAATTTGGCATTACTGTCGAAATCAAACTTTTAGAGTCATTAGGATTAGTATTTTTCGGATCTCTCAATGAGAGATAATGAGATGTTCCGCTCTTGCTTCTTGATATAGTCAAATTAAGTTTGTCTGCTGTTCGTATCCAATCCAACTGGCTAATATTTTTTAATCCATTAGCAAACAAATCTTTTCTAAGAATATCGTCGTTAGCCATATATTTAACATAGACTGTATTCTATTTTTATTGGACTTTTGATGTTTTCGAATTTAACATTGAAAGCAGAATAAATAGCTTCACGGAGTTCAGAGTCAATCTCTAACTGAGAAGGATTAGGATTAGTATTACCGGCTATTAAGCCTTCCACTTCTAGACAAGTAGCAACCCACCCATCTTCATGTCTTTGCACACTAAAAGTCAGGCTACCAATTTTTTGTATTTGAGAAATTACCCTATTCCTTTCTTCTAGGGAAACATTGGGATTATTCCCAAAAACATCAGCATATTTTTTTTCTTTATCCATAGTATTCATTATAACACAGCACGATATAAAATCGTGTTACACATCTATATTCCTTATACTACTTATTTTTCACTTATTGTCAATTAAAGACCGTTACGGTGTAAACAGCTTTCATATTTATCTTTATTAAAATTAATACCAGGAGAGTATCTTTCTAAGGCAGATAATCCCGTTAGATTTCCTCCTGCACATTCTTTTCTGATATTATTTGGTCTGTATTCATACCAATAAAAGAGGAATCCTGCTATCACTACAAGAACAGAAATTATTAAAATAATATAATTTTTTTTCATATATTTTATATAATATTATAATGTTATTAAAAACCTAAAAGCTCCCATATAAACTTAGCAATTGTAGTTAAAACCACACCTATAATAAATGGATAAAACCATGGGGTGTCTTCATAAGCATAAGTAATAAAATAGACCCATCTGTTTATAAAACTACCATTTACTAATTTTCTACCTCTAAGTCCAAGGCGCAACACATCTTGTTTGTAGCCAAAAACATCAACTATTGCGGTTTCTAAGTAATCATCTTTTTTGGCATCTTTTATCTCGTCAAAAAGCTTAATTTCACTATCACTGGCAAAACTTTTTTGCTGTTGAAGATACTTTACAAACTCTTTCTGTTCTCCATTTAAGATACCCAGACGAAGCCCTTGATGACTTTCCCTTTGATAAGCATCTAAAGATCTAGTCTCAATATATCTATTAAGATAACAACATATTTTAGTTATTCTTATCATTTGCTTTATTTTATCATATATTTTTGTTTTCATAGTCATTTTCGTTAATTTTTAATTATGTTATGAGGGGTTAGGTGTGGATAACTTTTGGACTTTGGTTGTCGAAAGTTTTACAATATGGAGGTTCCCTTCCGGGTAGTGGTTGTGTTCCCCGAGGAGGCCCCCTCGCACCACCGAGCGCACGGTGCGAGGGGGCGAAGTAGTAGCTCTTTTGTGTCTATACACATCGGTGTCGGAAGACACCAAAAAGCGGTCCCAGAATCTTTGATTCCGGGGCCTTTGCATTTTTAGGAGACAATCTCTATTCTAGATTCTTTGGTTTCATAGTCGGGAAAAATATAATTTCTTTTATATTTTGCGTATCAGTCAAGAACATCACGAGACGGTCAATCCCTATGCCGACTCCCCCCGCCGGAGGCATGCCATATTCCATCGCTTCTAGAAAATCTTCGTCTTTCCTCTGAGCATCTGTCTCGCCACTTTTTTTATTTTCTTCCTGTTCTTCAAAACGCGCCCGTTGATCGAGCGGATCATTTAATTCAGAAAACGCTTTGACTAACTCCACACCGCCGACGACTAGCTGAAAGGCTTCAACAAATTTAGGATTTTTTATTTTTCGTTTTGCTAAAGGCAAATATTCCGCTGGATAATCGATAATGAAAGTTGGATTAATCAATTTCGGACGGCAAAGCTTTTTATAAATTCCATCTAAAAGTTTGGGCACAGAATCTTCTTTGTTTACAACTATGCCACATTTTTCCGCCTGAATTTTTAAATCTTCTTTAGAAATAGATTCCGCGTCAATACCGCCATATTCTTTCAATAAATCAAAGTAGGAAAATACGGAGAATTTTTTGGAAAAATCTATATTTTGATTATTATAAGTTATTGAATCGCTTTGCTTTATTTTTTTAACTAAAATCTTAAAAATTTTCTCCACAAAAGCCATCTGTTTGTCTGCATCACTGAAACTTTCATAAAATTCAATCATGGTGAATTCAGGATTGTGGGTCATATCAATTCCCTCATTTCTAAAGTCTCGAGCAATTTCATAAATTTTCGGAAAACCAGCGACAAGCATTCGTTTTAAATAAAGTTCATCGGAAATTCTCAGATACATTTTCATATTGAGCGCCTTATGTTCTGTGACAAATGGTTCTGCCGTAGCCCCGCCATACAGAGGCTGAAGAGCTGGAGTCTCAACTTCCAAATATCCGTTTTCATCAAAGATTCTTCGCAATTCAGTGATGATTTTAGAACGAGTGAAAAATCTTTCTTTGACTTCGGCAGACATCAGAGCATCTAAATATCTTTTTCGAAATCTTTCTTCCACGTCCACTAGGCCATGCCACTTTTCCGGCAATGGTCGGAGACTTTTGGAAAGCATCCGCCAATCTTTCGCTTCCAACGTCTTCTCTCCCCTTTTGGTGGTAAAAAAAGCGCCTTGGATTTCTATAAAATCTCCTATGTCCACCACTTCGCTAAAGAAATTAAATTTCTCATCGGCCAAGACATCTCTTTTGAGTAAACCCTGAAAAGTCCCAGTGCCATCATCTAACGTTATGAAGACAATAGCCCCCTGCCCGCGGATCGACATTACTCTTCCGGCGATCCATTTAGTCTTTTTTTCTTTTGATAAATTATCAAAATCCTCCGTCGCGTCTTTTAGAGTTAGTTCTCTTTCTGAATTTGCCGGATACGGGTTCACACCCTTTTCCTCTAAGAGTTTAAGTTTTTTTAACCTAGCATCTCTAATTTCATCAATTGAAGACATTTTTAATTTTTAGACACCGACTAAGACACGCTAATTATTTTGTAATTAACTGATCCGCTTGGAATTTTGAACGACACATCCTCGTCTTTTTTCTTACCCAAGAGCGCCTCGCCAAAAGGCGATTTATTGGAGATCTTACCTTTTGCCATATCCGCTTCTTCAGATCCGACTATGGTATAGATTATATTTTCTTTCTTGCCTTCTTTTTGCACAACTACTTTTGAGCCGACTTCAACTACGTCCCCTCCGTGCCTAGAAAAGGTTTCCGAGGATTGCAAAATTTGTTCTATCTTTGCAATACGTTCCTCGAGCTTGCCCTGATCCTCGCGAGTCTGATGGTATTCTGCATTCTCAGACAAATCGCCTAATGATTTTGCATACTCCAAAGAAGCCAAAATCTCTTTCCTTTTTGGCCCCCTTAAATTCTCCAATTCCTTTTTCAATTCCTTCCTTTTTTCTTCAGTTATATAATTGGTCGCTTGATTCATAGTTTTTATCTTATATTTTTTTAACAAAAGAGTCAATTTAAAAACCAGCGGGGACCTCTCGGTGCCCGCTGGTTCTGTAAGATGAGATTGAGGACTCAACTCAATGTCCTCCTTGAACAAGACATGTTTTTGGAACAGGAAGGGCATGAATGAAAGCCCCTCTCGTCCTCACACCCATTGGGAGCATGGTACGCCTCCCATGCAACCCAGACGAGACCACAGACACCACAGACACAACAGACGACCACAAAGGTAGTAATAATCATAGTGTTGTTTCGGGTTGCTACAGTGACGGAAGTGTCACCATAGTTTTTAATTTACAAAAATTTATTTTATAAACTAAAAACTATGGTGAACACTCAATCAAGCAAATACACGTCAAACCATAAAAAGAACCATACCCATATATTATACGCCTAATGGATATCCTCGTCAATACCGTAAAATTTTGCTAAAAATCTTTTTTATGATAGTCTGTGACTATGGCTAAAACAGTAATAGAAATAAAGAAAAATCCAAATGAAAACAATTCGAGCATCTTGCGTCGCTTTTCGCGCAGAGTCCAAGAATCAGGCATAATTCGAAAAGTAAAAGGCGCCCGATATAACGTGCGAAAAGAATCAAAACTTAAAATAAAAAAGAGCGCGCTGAAGAGGATGGCCCGCAGGATAGAAATAGAGCATTTGAAAAAACTCGGCAAAATGGTGACTAAATAAACATGCGTTTCGAAAGTAAAATAAAACACCTAAAAAAAGATATTTTAGGTAAAAAATACTCCTTATCGATAGCCTACGTAACCCCAAAAAAATCTAGAGAACTAAATAAACAATACAGAAAAAAAGACAAAGCGACGAATGTGCTTTCTTTTTCTTTGCGTAAAAATGAGGGCGAACTCGTATTGTGTAAAACTGTAATAAAAAAGGAGGCAAGAAATTCTGATCGAACTTTCGAAGAATGGCTCGAATTCTTAGTTATCCACGGAATGCTCCATTTGAAAGGCTTTGAACATGGTAAAAAGATGGAGAAAATGGAAAAAAAATACTTGTCCCATACTAAATTTTTTATTAAGTGATATAATATAGATATTAAAAATTAAAATTTTAGTATCTGGATGATAAGAAATATTTCAGTCGGCATAGACGTAGGGTCCTTGATGACGAGGATCGTAGTGGGAGAATTCTTCAAAGGAGAAAAAAATCCTAAAATTATTGGCGTGGGTGAAAGCGAAACATTCGGCGTGAAGCACGGATACATCGTCGACCCTGCCCAAGCAATAATTTCAGTAAAAAATGCAGTAGAGATGGCTGAAAAAACTGCCAACATAAAAATAAAACGCGCATTTATTTCAGTCGGCGGTGTAAGCCTGCGTGGAGAATGGAGCTCTGGCTCGACTATCATATCCAAGGCCGATGGCGAAGTGACAAATTTGGATATAAATAAAGCATTGCAAGACTGCGAAGATAATCTGAATTTAAACAACAAGAAAATCATCCAATTGTTCCATATTTCTTCTAGACTGGATGGAAAAGAAGTATTGGGACGTTTGGAGGGCATGCGCGGAACAAAGCTTGAAGTAAAAGCCTTTTTTGTAACTTATTCAATGCAACATTTGGAAGATTTGATAGAAGTCATGGCGCAAGCCGGGGTGGAAACCATAGACGTCATCGCCTCGCCTATAGCTATCGGGCAGATTGCTCTGTCGGAAAAACAAAAAATTGCGGGGGTTGGTCTGGTGAATATAGGTCATCAGACGACATCGCTTTCTGTTTTTGAAAATGGATTGCCAGTTGCAATTCACACTTTCTCCATTGGTTCGACAGACATCACGAATGACATTGCGCTCGGATTCAGGATTCCCCTCGAGACAGCCGAACTTTTTAAACAAGGAAACATCGAGGAAAACTTTTCAAGAAAAAAATTAGATGAAATTATCGAAGCGCGCCTCTCGGATATTTTTGAATTGATAGAAAATCATTTAAAAAAAATCAAACGCAACGGACTCCTGCCAGCAGGCATAATATTTGTGGGAGGAGGAGGAAATACGCCCGGACTTCTCGAACTTTCGAAATCCATATTGAAACTCCCCGCAAGTCTTGGAGCAACCGATATTTTTGGAAATTTAAAGACCAAACTCCGCGATTCAACATGGTTTACAGTCCTCGGCTTGATAATTTCCGGTAGAGACAACAATGGTTACTCTGAAGGTTCATTCAAAAATTTGTTAAAAGATCTTAAAAACACAGTAAAATCAAGCATAAAACAACTAATGCCATAAAGAATTAGGTGCTAGGTGCTAGTGACTAGAAACTAGAACCTAAATTACTAGAACCTAATTATTTGCTTTTTTCTGTTTCGGTGGTAGTATGTTTTTATACAAGTTAAATTATCAATAAGCTAAAATTATGCCAAAAATAAATCAAGCAATAGAGAGTTTCGCTCGCATCATGGTTATCGGAGTAGGAGGATCTGGGAAAAATGCCATCAACCACATGATAACTTCCAAAGTAAAAGGAGTCTCTTTCATTTGCATGAATACTGACACACAGGACTTGCATCATTCTTTGGCAGAGAAGAAAATCCACATAGGAAAAAATCTTACCAAAGGTCTCGGCGCTGGAATGGATCCGGAGGTTGGAAGAAAGGCCGCTGAAGAAACAAAATCAGAAATCCAAGACGTAATCAAAGGCGCAGACATGATCTTCATCGCCTGCGGAATGGGCGGAGGCACTGGCACTGGCGCCGCTCCTACCGTCGCTCGCGCAGCCAAGGAACAAGGCATACTCACTGTGGCTGTTGTCACCAAACCTTTCTTTTTTGAAGGCAATCACAGGATGAAAATAGCTGAAAAAGGAATAGAAGAATTATCTAAAGAAGTAGACGCAATTATTATAATTCCAAACGACAAATTACTTCAATTATCCGATAAAAACACCAATTTTAAAGACGCTTTCAGTAGTTGCGACAATGTCTTACGTCAAGCCGTAGAAGGCATATCAGACCTTATCACCACTCCCGGCATCATCAATGTCGACTTTGCAGATATAAAAGCCGTTATGAGAGATGCTGGTAGCGCTTTGATGGGCATCGGCACTTCGTCAGGTGAAAAGCGCGCTGAAAAAGCCGCCTTGGCAGCAATCAACTCCCCACTTCTCGAGGTTTCGATTCATGGCGCCAAAGGGGTACTCTTTGCAATTTCCGGCGGAGACGATTTGACTATTCATGAAATCCAAGAAGCAGCTAAAATAATCACGGAGTCAATCGACAAAGATGCGAAAGTTATCTTCGGCACGATTCGCGATGAAAATCTAAAAAAAGGAGAATTGAAAGTTACAGTTATTGCAACCAACTTCCCTGCCGATATGCCTCGCAAGAATCTCTTTAGCGGAACTGGAGCAGCCAGCCAGACAGCGGGCCAAACATTGCTTAAGGAAGAAAATGTTGCCTTAGCAAAAAAAGAAATAAGCAGTAGCATAAATAGCATGAAAAGCGGAAACATAAACAACACCATTGGCAGTAATGATTTCATAAAAAAGACAGAAATCAAAAAAACAGAACCTATAAAAGATATAATTATAGAAGACGACACAGATGACTGGAGCGCTGTGCCAGCATTTCTAAGACGCAAGAAATAAATATAAAAAAGAAAGACCTCGTGAGAAGCAAGCTTCCACGAGGTCGACGAACCTCGTGGTTCGCACTTGCCTGCTAGGCAAGATTTGATTTGTTATCAGCCCTCCCCTCCGCGCCCGGAATGGCGCGGAGGGGTCGAGACCCTCTCAGTCGGCATGCAGCGGAAGATGTCGATGACCGTCATCTGTAGTTTCTGGTGGAAGCGAGGGTAGAAAACCCTCATAATAATGACAGTCATCCAGAAAGAGATGTGCGGGCACCACCACCTCACCGGGCGAACCGATGAAAGGATGCACCGCCAACGCTTCCTCTTCGAGAGGGATACCCCTGCTGGCGAAGTTCGCCAAAACCGTGCAGTAATCTTCCTCTTGTTTCATCCTCTCAAAAACCCTCTTGGCATTCCTGCCGAGGGCAGTGATGAATCGCATGAACGCTTCCTGGGATCCTTCTGGTATTTCCGTGGCCTTGTGTGCCATATATTGATTGCCTTTCCGACTACTAACTGACGTTGTTTTTCTGGGCATACGATCCCAAGTAATTTACGTCTCAACTCTAAAAAGAGACGAGCCCATTATTTCCAAAGTGGCTCAAAATTTACCTATCAAAACTTTAGCTACAGTGGGCTCGTCTCTTTTAAAATTTTTTGGATGACTCTTTATCGAAGAACTTTAAAAATAACTCCTTCATACTATAAAAAATAAACAAGTTCCTGTCAAGGTAAAAAGCTTGACGTCTAGTGTACAATATAAGCTATGATTTACGATTTAATAATTATCGGGGGCGGGCCTGCTGGCGCGGCGGCGGCTGTGTATGCCTCTCGTAAAAGACTGCAGACGCTTTTTATAACTGCCGAATGGGGTGGGCAGTCTGTTGTGTCTGAAAAAATTTATAACTGGATAGGAACAACATCCCTTTCAGGCAATGAGCTTGCAGAAAATTTTAAAAAACATGTGCTCGCTAATTCAGGATCAAATCAAACTCTAGAAACGAAAGAGGGTGAAAAAGTAACTGCTATATTAAAAAACGAAGACCCACGCCAAGGCGGGGTAAATCTTTTTGAAATCAAAACTGAGTCAAATGAAACTTTTTTAACTAAAACAATTTTGATAACTAGCGGTAGTGGCAGAAGAAAACTTGTTGCAAAAAATGCAGACAGGCTCGAACACAAGGGATTGACATATTGCGCCTCTTGCGACGGACCGCTCTTTGAAGGGCTTGATGTTGTTGTCATCGGCGGAGGCAATGCTGGTTTTGAAAGCGCCGCGCAACTCCTCGCTTATTGCAAATCTGTAACACTTCTACACCGCAGTGAGAATTTCCGCGCAGACGAAGTTACAGTCGAAAAAGTTTTAGCAAATCCGAAAATGAAAGCAGTTAAAAATGTAGATATTTTAGAAGTAAAAGGCGACAAGTTTGTAGAAGGCATAGTTTATAAAGATAAAATTACCGGCAAATTAACAGAGCTTGCAACTTCTGGAATCTTTATTGAAATAGGTCAGATTCCCAACACTGATTTTGCAAAGGAATTGGTGCCTTTAGACGAGATAGGCAGAATAAAAATCGACGCCTGGACACAAAAAACAGAAATTCCCGGCATTTGGGCCGCCGGAGATTGCACAAATGTCCTATACCATCAAAACAATATCGCGGCTGGCGACGCTGTCCGCGCGCTTGAAGACATTTATCTTCACTTGCATACAAAATAGAATAATTTTTACTACTAGTTAGCACCATAATAGCAACGGCCGTTGCTATTATGGTATCTCGAGTTATCCACTTTAAAAATACTTGCACGCTTTTTAAAAGAGAATATAATTTTAATACTGTTATATGTTGGAAATGAGGTTACCTGCCCGAAATGCTACGCACATGCGTTGCAGGCGGGGATTCCTCTACTGTGCCGCAACGGTAATATCTCAACTGAGATTAGTCCGGTCTTCATCTAACAGAGCTTCCGAGCAGGAGAAACCCCCGTTTAAAAGGGTTCCCAAAATTCTGCCGGCAGGCAGGATTTTTTTGTTTTTACCTGTCCCGTACTAAATTTTTGATTACGGGAAAAAATCGTTATTAATAAATTTTAAAATTTTAGTACTGGGATGAAAAAACATAATAAAAAAATATACACTGGGATTTTTATTGTTATAATCATTTTTCTGCTTTCTATATTTTTTACAATTACTTCTTTTGGAAAAAAAGAAAATATAGTCACCACCCCCAACCCCCTCCTCCACAAGGAGGGGGTACAAGCCACCTCTGATAAACCCAAAGCACAGAACCCTCCCCTCCTTAATCAAGGAGGGGCTAGGGGTGGTAATTCTTCCTCACCACAAAACAGTCAATCAGTCACCGTTTTGGCTGGAGATACAACGATATATCTACAACCCGGCATAATTTTTTATGACGCGCTGATTCAAGCAAAAAATACAGGCAAAATAACATTTTCTGGGAAAAATTATCCCGGACTCGGATTTTTTGTTACGGACATCGGGACACTTCACATGGGAAATGGTAAAAATCTGCTTTATTATGTAAACGGGAAAGAGGCAAATGTCGGCGTCTCTTCCTACACACTCAAAGAGGGCGACGTCATTGAGTGGAAATTAGAATAAATATATGACCCTTCAATAAAAATTCAGGGTCATGGTGAGTAAAATCGAACCATGAAGAAAATATTTAGCTTTGTTTTTATTTTGAGTTTTGTGTTAGTTGCATTTTCGGGAACTTTTTTTACAACTAAATTGGCACTAGCGCAAGATGGCGTACCAATTATTACTTATACTTTAAACGGAGAATCGTCCAATGTTATAGTCAATCCTTTAACCAATCCAGTACAATTGAACTTTGTATCGGATGAAAATATAGAAAATTGGGTTTCTGTTCGAATAGAAAATCAGGAAGATCCAAGTATCTATAAAATTTTTCTTCCAAAATCTCAGTGTGACAATACTTCCCAATGTAATGAAACATGGGACGGTGATATTTCCCCAAGTGATAAAACGTTAATTGATGGAATCTATTCAGTTATTGTCAAAATAGAAAATAAGACAGAACCAATTTTTAATCTTACGCTTACCTCTCCATACACCATACAAGTTGATACATCCATCCCAGAGCCAGAACTAACCTCTACATTTATAATCAGAAATAGCGATTTGGAATTATACAACGGTTCAGTAACACTTCCTGAGGCAGAAAGCGATAGAAATGTACTTGCTGTCCTCAAAACGATCGATGAGAGTAGTGGGGCATTTGCTATTTCAAATATACAAGAATTTTCTTTTGGTTCATATTTGAAATGTATTTTGCCACAAGACGGAACAGAATTGTGCGACAATTGGCAATACGCTGTCGGTAATTTAACGCCATCTACAAGCATTGATACAACCCCACTTGTTGGCGGAGAAACAGTAGGAATATATTTTGGAACATCTCATCAATTAATTCTCGATACAAACATCATCACTGCTGGTGGATCGGTGAATGTCACAGCGCAAAAATATGATTATGAAAATAATATTTGGAATCCACTAACCGGCGTTTCGGTGGGCGTGACACTGCCAAATCCTGAAGATCAATGGAATCCAATAATTGTTGCCACTTATCCAGTTGATAATTTAGGAGTAGCTAACATTACAATCTCAGATGCAAATACATATACGCTCGGAATTGCTGAAGACTTTTATTTTCCTTCTTACACCGTTACTGTTTCAACGTCAAGCGGTGGCGGAGGAGGTGGAACTCAACCACCGATTTTTGATGCCGAAAAAGCACTAGCTTATTTAAAAAGTGTCCAGAGCGGAGACGGATCATTTGGCGACTCTCTTCTATACACAGACTGGGCAGGAATCGCGCTAGGAGCTATGGATGAAACCGGCAGTTCTCGCGATTCCCTTCTCGCATATTTCAACTCCAACAATAACCTCAGTCCGCTTGTGACTGACAACGAACGGCACACCATGGCGCTTCTCGCGCTCGGACAAAATCCATACTCATTTGGTGACGTAAATTATATCAAACCGATTATCGAAAGTTTTGACGGCACACAATTGGGCGACATTCATCTCGACAATGATGATATTTTTGGATTAATTGTACTTTCAAAAGTTGGTTATACAAAAAATGATGAAATAATTATAAAAGATGTTGCTTTTGTAGTCTCAGCGCAAAATGCTGACGGCTCTTGGGATAATAGCCCAGATATGACCTCAGCCGCGATCCAAGCTCTCAAATCTTTTGATTCAATTACTGATGTCACAGAATCCCTTACAAAAGCTACGAACTATCTTGAATCTAAACAAGAAAGTGACGGCGGATGGGGAAATATTTCTTCGACAAGCTGGGCGATGCAGGCAGAAAAAGTACTTCCCGCATCGTGGAGTAAAAATGGCAAAACTGGACTTGATTATTTAGGCACGCAACAAGCTACAGATGGCGCAGTACTCCCCGCCTCCGAGACTTTGCAAAATCGCATCTGGGCAACAAGCTATGCAATCCCAGCCGGACTCGGCAAGCCATGGAGTGAAATCATGCAATCGGTTTCAAAACCCGAAACAGAAGATCGGGGCAGTTCAAACGGTTCGAGAACAAGCGCGTCAGAAAATAATAGTGATACACAGATGCCGACTGGTCCTGTGTCCTGTCCTAAAGGAGACTTATTTAGCGTAAAAACTGGACAGGCTTGCACTGTGATAGATGAAAAACCACAGATCACCCAAGCTCCTGTTTTGGTTCGAAACACAAATGATTCTTCTGCGCAGAAAAAAACCTCTGTAATTTCAGAAATTCAAGAACCCGCAGATTCACTACCTCAAACAACAGAAATAATTCCCAACACTCTGACTGCGGCAGCAATCGATGCCCTGACTACGCAGGAACAAACTACTCCCAGCAACACAGTCCCCATTGCCCTTGGAGCTTTATCTGGAATTTTTCTTCTTTATCTAAGCTTTAGATTTTTTATTAAATAGAATCAGAAATTGTGTAGATCTTTCTGTCTCCCCTCATAAAAGCGGAGATGGTGAGATTTGAACTCACGATCGAGTTGCCCCGATGCCGGTTTTCGAAACCGGTGCCTTCAACCACTCAGCCACATCTCCTTGCTATGCTCGTCATTGTGTCTTCGTGCCCTCTTGGGCTCTTCCCTATGTCTTTATGCTAAAGCATATTAGACATTTCTGTAAAAGCAGAATCAGATGAAATATGAAGCAGTTCATATTTCATAGCCACATCTCCTTATGTTCAATCTACCATTTTTTTGTATTCTGTCTAGATTTATCTGATTCCACTATCAAACAAAATATCCAATCTAGTTGTTTTTTTTGAATCAAAAGTGATCGGCCCACGTGTCTTTAAAATAGGATAGCTTTCCGTGGTTATTTCACCTGGATTTGGAGGAATACTATGATTGGTGATTGTGTATGTATCTGCAGAAAGTCTAACTTCATATATGCCTTTTCTATTAGAAGTTGCAGATTTTCTTAGCTGGCCATCTGACGAAACAAAATAGATAGTTGTTTCAAATGGTTTATCCGCGCATGATTCTGTCGTAGGGTAAGTGACTACAGAACAAACTGGACCTAAATAAATTGAACCCGTAACGATAACTTTATCTATTTCTTTACTAGTTTTTTCTTTTGCTTGTAAGACAGAAATACCTATAACTAAGGTTGTGAACATAACAGTAATGATAAGAAAAAATTTTACCCTTGCTGATTTTGTATTTTGAGTCATATATTATTAAATTTAATTATTAATTTATACACAAAGAAAGTATATCATATTGTTAACTAAGGGAGCAGTTTCTTTCTTTTCGCCGATAACCTTACCAACATAACAATAGGAAGTTTGGATTCTATTAAATTCGGTACGATACTCAATTATTATTCCGAGTTCTGAAATTACTTCCACATCAAAACCAACTTCTTCTAAACATTCTCTGCGAAAAGCAGTTATCTTATCTTCTCCATCCTCAATACCTCCACCTGGTAATTTATAGTATTCATGTTTTGAAACTGGAAGAACAGCTACATTATTATTTAAATCAAACACAACACCTCTTGCTGCCAAACGAGGCTCAAGCTTTTTTCCTTCTTCTTCAGTAATATTTGCTGGGTTTATAATTCTAAGTATTTTCATGTTTATATTATAGCAAAATACTTATGATAAATATTCCAAAACCAATAGCAATAAGATTATGTGTATTTTCAAAAAATTTACCTTCTGAATCTTTTTGACCAGAAGACTTCCATTCTTTAGGATATAAAGAGTCTTCTAAGTTATTAAAATGTGATTTCTTATAGAAACCTAGGGAATCCTCAATCTTGGCCAATATTCTCCTTTGACCATTAAAACCTTTTTCTAAGTCAGAAAAATAAAATTTTTTTAGTACGAACCAAATTATCAAAGAAAAAATACTTAAAGTAATTTTTTGTTTATCACTAAAACAGATCTCTGATTGAAAAAGCCACCCAGATGCCGCCAAAAGTAATCCAAGTATCCACAGTGCAACTGTTTGTACTCTTTCTCGTATTGTATGCACAGATGTATATCTTTCTTGAAGTGCAATTAAAAGGGTATCGATTTTTGTTGTTCATTCATTTCCATATATTTAGTTAATTAAAGTATAAACTTTTTCTAAGAATGTTTTAGCCTGTTCGTTTGTTCTTGCACTTTGACCTTTAAATAACCAGAGCAAGTCACTAACTTCAGCATATTCATGAGCTGTTTCAACAACAGACATATCTGCATATAGCTTTTTAAGGACATCATTCACTTTTTCTTTATGAGTATAGTTTTTAAAATGAGGATGCGGAACATTCCAGACCAAGCACTCCAAGAAAAATGATGGCATTGCTTTATCGTCAATGTGGTTATTATCAATCAGATGATTTCTACAATTTTTAATTGTTCTTACTATTGATTTATAAATTTGATCCGTATTTTTGTTTTTCTCAACACCGTTTTCATAATGTTGTTTTGGAAAACTCCTTACTCTATTACCGTCATCTGAAACAAGCTCAATGCCTTCAACTGAAACTGTTGTAGCACTACTAAATCTTTTATGAACAAAACATGCTATCACATCGGCATTAACGCGATAGGAATTTTTATTCACTCTTATACATTTATTTTTTCTTTCTACAGAACTAGAGAAGTTATTCTTAAGCACTTGCTCAACATCATTTTTAAATTGTGAAAATTTATATTCACTAGTACTATAATAAGCCTTATGTAAAGCCTTATCTTGAGGTGAGAGACTTGATATTTCTGGGAAAAACGCATCTTGGTAGCAAACAACTATATCAACATCACTATCTTGTCTTACATTGGTACTGTTTTTATATGAACCTTGTAGAAAAATATCAACTTTTGATCCAAATTTCTCTTTTAATACTTTTGTTATGGAAGCAACAGTTGCGGAACACCTTGCGTTTTCAGTTTCACTAAGTGGTTTAGACCAGTTTTGAAGTTGTTGTTCTGTAATCATATGTAAAGTGTGGATAACTACTACTTGTATACATTCTAATTATTTTCTATAATACTATACATGCTCACAAAAAAGCAAGTGGATATCTTAAAGTTTATAAAAACTTATAGGGAGAAAAATGGCTATGCCCCCTCTCTTGAGGAAATAAAGAAAAAGTTTAAAATGGCATCGGTCTCAACAGCTCACTACTATATTAGCAAGTTGCAAGATGCTGGTTTTTTAAATAAAGAACACAATCAACCTCGCGGTGTTTCCACAAAAGAAGCAAAACAAACTGTTGAAATTCCTATACTTGGCGCAATCGCCGCAGGACAGCCGATTGAGGCAATAGAAATTCCAGACGAAACAATAACAATTACGAAAGATGAAATAGGACAGCAAGGGAAACATTATGCTTTACGCGTTCAAGGTAGCAGTATGATTGACGAAGGTATTTTTGACGGTGACATTGTGGTTATAAGAAAACAAGAAGTCGCGGAAAATGGACAAACTGTTGTAGCTGTAATTGACGACAATGAAGCAACGCTAAAAAAACTTTATCGCGAGAAAGGAAGATTCAGACTTCAACCCGCAAATCCGACCTTGTTTCCAATTTATAGAGACGAAGTAGAAGTCAGAGGCGTAGTTGTTAAAATAATTCGCAACCTTGAATCACAACTTGACCAAGGGCAATCGAGAAAAGAAAAATATGTTCGTAAAATAGATTACTCATGGGATTATAGGGGGGAGAAAACAAAATCATACACACACGGAATACATACTTATCCTGCTATGTTTATTCCCCAAGTCGGGCGGAGATTACTAGAAACTTATAGCAAGGAAGGCGACACTGTTTGTGATATTTTTTGTGGCTCTGGGACTGCTCTTGTAGAAAGTAGATTGCTGGGAAGAAATGCTTATGGTATTGATCTGAATCCGCTTGCCATTTTTCTTGCACATGCAAAGACAACACCAATTAATCCTCAAAAACTAACAAAGGAATACATAACATTATTAGACCGAATAGAAAAAATAAAAGACAACCAAATAAAAAGACCTGAATTTAATAATATAGATTTTTGGTTTAAAGACAAAGTTATAGTTAAACTTGCCAAACTGAAAAAAGCTATTAAAGAAATAAAAGACCAGTCAATCCAGAATTTCTTAATGGTTGCCTTTAGTGAAACTGTTCGCTACTCATCAAATTGTAAAAATGGTGAGTTCAAATTGGTGCGTGTTAAAAGGGAAAAACTTGAAAAACATGATCCTGATGTTCTGGGAATTTTTCGTAAACATGCAGAAAAAAATATAGTTGGAATGACTCAATTTTTCAAAGATGCAAAAAAGGATTCATGGACAAAAATTATATATGGAGATTCATCAAAAGATAATGGTATAAAAGAAAAATCCATTGACTGCATTATTACTTCTCCTCCATACGGAGATAGTCGGACAACAGTTGCTTATGGTCAATTTTCTCGTTTATCTGCTCAATGGATTGATATATTTGATGATCCAAATGACGCTTCGGGCGTAGACAACGCTTTGCTTGGTGGTAAAGCTACAAAAAACTTAATCCATCTATTGCCATCAGATTATTTAAAAGAATCATTAGAAAAAATTGCCAAACAAGACGAGGTAAGAGCAAGAGATGTATTGAGTTTTTATATCGGATTAAGTGACTGCTTGAAACAAGCATATAAAATTCTAAAATCTAAAAAGTATTTCTGTTTAGTAATTGGTAATAGATTAGTTAAACAAGTTAGAATTCCTACAGATTTTATAATTGCTGAATTAGCCGAGAAAATAGGATTTACTTGCGAGGATATCATAGTCCGAAATATTCCAGGCAAAAGAATGCCGATCAAAAACTCCCCGACCAACATTGTCGGCGCTTTAGAAGAAACAATGAATAAAGAAAGTATTGTTGTGTTAAGGAAAAACTAGACCAGTTCAACTTTAGTATCAAAACATTTATACAACTGATTCGGCTTTACACGAAAGGCAGTACCGTGGTTTCGCACAGATCCGCTTGGCCGATAGTACATGCGTAGATCCACGACGACAGCATCTTTCTTCACCATCGCCTTGAAGTGCGCGAAATCGAAGCCTTCAAGAAAATATGCTTGGTTGAAATAGAAATGTTCGGTTCCGCGTATTTCCTTGGATTCGGCAAGCACATAAACAAGGGCTGGCAATTTAGCTTCGAATTTCCGTTGGAGATCTGTCATGTCCCAATAAATATTTAGCTTCCTTCCCTTACCAACGATCCGAACCTTATCTTTCTCCACCTTAAGTTTCAGACCTTGATTGTTGTAGCGTTTACAGGAAAGCATGACGTGGAGTTCTTTCGGTCGCCCATTGTCTCTTTTTGAGTAGCCGAAGCTATCCAGTAGCATTCGATCACGATCTCCACCTGCTGGACGGGGTTCCAGTGTAAAGAACGTCAATGGCGCGACGGCGCTTTTACGATATGCTTTGAGTTCTGCTATTTCACCAATGTCAGGAAGTGGGATGTTATTTTCTTTTATACCTAGTAAATCCTCAAGAGTTTTACCTATTCCAGTATCACCTTTTCTGTGGGTTTTAACGAAACCAAGAACCTTGATTGCTTTGAGTTTTCTTTTGAGTTCCGGAAGTGTCATATTATTTAATAAAAAATGACACATCCTTTTTATAAATGACCGCAAACTTCTTTATCTCTGCTACATCAAGTCTTCTTTCCCCAGATTCAATTTTTGAAATATAGGATTGTGGCTTACCGAGCTTATCAGCCACGGCTTGCTGTGTAAGTCCGGCTTCAATACGCCCTTTTTTCAAGCGTTCAATGATTGATTTATATTCTTTTGTATAAACTGACTTATTCATAGGTATGGTAATAATATATCCCTTTATGGTATAATCCCAAAATAGGATTATTCAGTATTCTTACCCCTCATCCGCCATCCATTCGCGCACAAAACCGCCGTGAAAACTATAAGACGGCGACGAGCTCCCTTAATTTTTTTCATACATTGACAAATCAGCCAGACGTGCTATGGTGATGTTGGATAGTCAACCAAGGGAATAAATGAGCACTATAATCAAGTCAGGGTATCTCAAGCTTCACAAAGGTGGCATCATGGCCACAATCATGTTCAGCAATGGACACGAATCACAAGTCCTCGCCACCAAGCGCTAAGCGCTGGAAATCGGTGAGGCTCTGCTCGGCCTAAGCATCACTGAAGAAGAGTGGAAAATCATCCGCCAGCAAGTTCATGCTAGCAGGCTCATCGACCGGAACGCCGAACTCGAAGCCATGGTCAGCACCATGGAAGGTAAACTCGAGGAACTGCGCCGAGAGATCGAAAAGGTGATGCGTGAACAGGCGCAACAAGATGGCGAGGGTGAAGAGTGGAAGTCGTGAACATCAATCAACAGGGGTTGGCCAATGAAAGTTGACCAACCCCAAACTGTTTATATAATTAAAATTTTAAATATTTAGATTCTAAAATACGAAACCATATGTCCAGTTTTTCCATTCTGTTTTATTTTTCCTTCTTTTTCGAGTTGTGAAAGATATCGGGTCGCTGTTGCGTCAGATACATGAAGAAATTTCTCGACTTCGTCATTTGTAATTTTAGATTGTTTTAGAAACAAAGACATCACTTTATCTAATTTCTTTCGCTTTCGGAATTGAATTGCGTTTCGAGCTGTGATTAGAAGTTCGCGAACAAAAGACTTTTTAGTGGTTGAGTAAGGACTACCCTTGCTCAATGTTTTATGAGTGAGTTTGTTCACATTTGTTGGAGTTTCCGTGTGTCGTATAAAAAGTATTTCATATCTTTGACCCTAATTATACGAAATTGGAACCTTGTATTCAATCAGACAAAAATTTTCAAATTGTTTTAACGATGAGGACAGCCAGCCCAACAACAAGGCCGTCTCATTCCACCCCTAAGTTTTGATAATCCCACATTAATTCGGCGACTTCGTGTTTCCAACTGCTTCGCAGAGGTAACCCAGCAGATCCACTCATTACGCGCGAGTGGTGTAATGTCCTTCCATGTTGCACGCGCCTTAGGATTAGCAACAAGGGCTTTCTGCAAATCTACAGGCATTTTGTGCACCACACCAGTTGTAATTTTTTTGTTGGTCATGAATTTATTATATACCAATACTTGTGTGAGTAAGGACTACCCTTGCTTAAGGTACACTTCGCGTGCAACATATGACGTGAGCCACAATAAAATTCTACAGGGACCGTGAGTACACTTATCGATCCTTACAGGATCAGTACACCTTTTCGAATAGTTCAAAATAAATTTTTCACTATTAACGAAAAGCTTTTCGCTTCCCTGACGCGAGTAAATCAATTTACTCGCTTAGGGTCATCGCACAAAAAAGGCAGAAGCTGATGCTGCTATAAAAGAGTATATGGAATCGTGTAGAAAATGTGAAGATTGTGGCAAAATAAAAAGTAATTAATTTGTACTATTTGCCTTTGGATTTAACTTATCATAAGTATAAAGAAACTCTGTAGTTTTTTTAAGTTCAATAAGTAAATCTCTATTCTTATGAAAACCAAAGTTGAGAGACCTCATTAAGTTATATGTATTTATGGTGTGAATTGCTCCTTTATTATTAGTTATATCTTTTCTATTTACTTTCTTGCCTGATTCTTTGTGTGGATATCGTGCAACGATTACAACTCTTGGACTAAGAATAAAGGTTTGTTCTCTAGATAAAAAATCGTTGCCATAAAACTTTTTACTTAAAGCAATATCTTGATAGGGCGTGTCTGTGGTAATAAAATCTCCTTTTCTTGAAATATATATTTTCCAATATTTTGCTGTTAATAAATTAGAGAAGCCTTGTATTTCTTTCATAATTTCCATGTGGTGAGTGTTCCCCATATCAACTGTGTATTCTTCTTTATCGGCATATTCTATCATTTGTTCTTTTGTGATTCCAAGTTCTTCCATCTCCTTTTTTGACTTATCACTCCTTCCCATATTTCTAGCAATATGTTTATTAATTTGTTTTATTAAGTGATCTGTCATTTTCTTAGACTCTTCTCTGTATTTTTTACCCTTGAAATGCAAAAACAACATACATGAAGATAAGTTGAATTTATCGCCTTCTGTTATTTGTTCATTGTCTAAAATTTTCTTTTCTATTTTAGGAAGTTCAGTAGAAAAAACACCTTCAATTTCTGCAAATTTTTCTTCTACTTTCTGGCTGATCTCATCTTCTTTTCCTGTGTGTTGGGCATAAAAGAAGTTCTCATAGCAAAACCTGCTTGGATTTGACTTTGCCTCAAATATTTTAAGTATTGGAGGTTCTTTCCCTTCTATTTTAATAGGGTAAAAACCATTATCTTCATCACACCATTGGCGGAGGTAAAATTGGGGAACATAGTGTTGTTTTCTAGTCCTTCTTTTTATTTGATTTGGTAATAGTTGATTTTGTTCCATCTTCAAAAGTTCCTTCTAGACTTAGAAAAACATCGGAGGGGTGTAAATCTTTCTGGTCAAAAGCAAGTCTTCTTATTTCTGGTTCAACAAATATCTGAGTTTTGTCTTTTTTGCCTTTTTCTCCAGCGTAAACAACCAATCTTTGTCCCACCTTGGATTCAGTAAGTATTGCTCTAACAAAATACTTATCATCTTTTGAATCAGCCCTATCTTCTGCAATAGGGATAGCTTCATCATCAAGATTAAGAAATTTCATTTTCTTGAATTCCTTGGAATTCAATTTATCAATAATGTAGCTTTTTTGAATATTGTATTCTCTGGGGAGAGTATAATTTTCATTACACTCTTGGCATTTTAACCAGCAAGCGTGTGGATTGTTTAATACCAAAGAAAGCGTCAGGTGATGCTTAGGGCAAAGAGGTTTTGTATATTCAGCAGACAAGTATTGAACATGCCATTTGATACCGTCAAGAGTTATATATTGTTCATCCATAGTTTTTAGTAATCCCAACCATTATTGCCAAAGTTATAATAACTGCTTACCTGTATACTCTTAACCAGAGTTCCTTTATTTCTACAATCGGGGCATTCCTGTTCTTCAAGTTTAGCTCCCTTTGGAACATCAAAGCCTTTTTTTGAGAAATTGCAGTTAGTGCATTCAACATTTAGTTTATAGAATTCTGGGATTTTATCATTCATGAGCGGATTATAGCAAATTCTTAATAAAATACAAAAAATATCTTGATAAACTTGGTATATTTATCACTTTGGAGACCAAAAATCATTTTGATAAATTTGATATAATTACCAGTTTTAGAGCCTAAAAAAGATTTTGTCTAATTTGCATAACTAGAATGGAACACCCTTTTATGTTATATGATTATCTTTGGCTTGTTGTTTTGCTAAGACTGACACTTGCTCTCTATCTACCCCAATACCAGTATTATAATATTTACTCCTAGAATTTCTTTTGAATATCAGCTCATCATTAGTGTGCACTATTCCAGTTGCACTTTTTTCAGAAGAATTATCATATTTAATAATTAACTCCCAACCTTTTGCACCAAGTTCTGTTAGCATCAGTTCAAAGTAGTATTTCCACCACTTCATAGTTTTATACTCTTCATCGTCATAGTCGTATTTTTCCATGTCTTTAATACTAGGATGCCTTATATCCTGTACTAAGTATTCAAACTCTTCACTAAAGAATTTCATATTATTTTTTATTAATTCTTAATTTTCTCTGGTAAATAGTAAATTATAACTGCACCTATAATAAGAATTACTCCTATTATTTTCCCTGCATCGGAATCTTGTGATGCTTCAAAGAGAATACCATTCCATGTTGGGAATAAATAACTAAAAGCACCTGCTAAACCAAGAACATAAGCCCATGTTTTTTTATTCATTTACTTTTTATGATTACCTTTTAAATACCCAATAATTATTGCGATTTTCATAATTGCTTTAGGAGAAAAAAGTGGAAGAACTAGTAAAATAAGTAACCAACCTGAGTTTCCTGCCATTGCTCCAGATATTCCAATAATCAGTATCACCAGCATTATTAACCTTCTTCCCATATCTCTAGGTAGCCAATGGTTCATCATTGAAACAGCTAATATTGTTTTGCGTTCCTCAAGAACAGATTTAAATTCAGGGTGTTTTTGCAGAGTATCTTCATGTTCTTTTAAAACATCATCAACTTTATTAAATTGTTCTTGTAGCTCCTCGTGATTTAATTCTTTTTCCATATATTTATTCAATTGAAGGTCTATTGTCTTTTACAAACTCCTGATCTTCTTCCTCATTAAAATAATAATCAAGCAAAATATTTATTTTCTTTTTTTGGTCTGCAATTGCTTTATGTGTGCTGTCATTAACAAGATAATCACGTACACTATCATCACCAGAATCTATTATAAATTGGTTTAATTTATGGATTTGCTTCCACAATCTTTTTACTTGAGCTTTAGGAGAATACACAAAGTAGAAGGCTAATTCTCCGCCAACATAAGCTCCAACCAAAAATATAATTATTGATTTTATCATAATTAAGTCGTGTTTCCATTTTACCCTTTTTTTAATACTATTGAAAGACAACTGGTTGAGCAAGGACTACCCTTGCTCAAGGTACACTTCGCGTGCAACATATGATGTGAGCCACAATAATTTGCTCGTCGTCACTCGCAAATTTTCCAGCCCCGGACTCAGTTGTTTTTCCTACTGGAAAAACATACTTCCGTCTTCACAAAGCACTAGAAAAAGAGCACAGCAGTGTGCTCTTTTTCTAGTGAGTGCTTTGTGACCCCACAGAGAATCGAACTCTGATTACCGGATTGAAAACCCGATGTCCTAACCGTTAGACGATGGGGCCAAAATATTTAATCAGCCAAAATATAATAACATTTTTATATCTAATTGCAAAAACAAAAGTACGGCCCGCCAGGAAAACCCAGCGAGCCGCACGCGACCAAAATCACAACACGAGGGAAAACTATGCCCTTCTTTGGATCAAACCAGGAGAACTGGCGCTCCTGATAGCGTCCAAGTGACCATTCCAGGCCGACAGACTCCCGAAATACAAAAATTCCCCTGGGCGAACGTCAACCTTACGGAAGACTGGCCCTGGATGGGTCCTCTTCCCGGTGATCCGCATGAGATCTTCCGTGGTCGTAATGTCGGGAATGATGGTTGGGGTTTCTGCGATTGTCGGTATTCCCGACGATGCTGATCTTGCACTCATTTTACTTATTGTTTGTGGAACATTCTTACCAGCTACTACTTTTTTTCATCTTCCAGAGACTCGTTTGCTCTCAGAAAGACTGTCTCAACGCTGGATTGAGACAAAAATCTAATTTCACTAAAATAATACCTCGCATTTCATACTTTGTCCAGACTGCATGTGCATAACCTCCCTGTCATTGATAACACGCCTCCAATTACATATAATCTTTGAATATGGACGAGAAACTAGACATGGCGCAAGAACTGAAAAATATCCATGAGAAATGGAAAAAAGAATGTCAATGCGAGCTCAAAAAGACTGCCACGCAAGCAGTGCCTGGAGATGGCAGTCCCGATGCAAATATTGTCTTTATCGGTGAAGCGCCGGGACGTTCGGAAGACAAACTCGGTCGTCCATTTGTCGGATCCGCGGGGAAATTTTTAGATGAGATGTTGGGGGTCATAGATTTAAAAAGAGAAGAAATATACATCACCAACATAGTGAAATATCGCCCGCCAAACAATCGCGATCCCCTGCCAGAAGAAAAGTCCGCCTGTCGAGAGTGGCTACTCGAAGAACTGAAAATAATTAAACCCAAACTTGTAATATTCTTGGGTCGACATGCGATGAATAATTTTTTTCCTGATTTACAGATATCCAAAGCTCATGGAAAAATGCTAGTGAAACCTTTCAAGGGCATATCCACAAAATATTTCTTCCCCCTTTATCATCCGGCGGCGGCTCTCTACGACGGTTCGATGCGTGAAATTTTAATAGAAGATTTCAAAAAAATTCCAAAGGTTTTAAAAGAAATTGAAAAACGTGAAAAAAATAACTCTTAGTGTATACTAGAAAATATATGGATAAAGATGAGGAAATTAGAATAGTAATCCTGGCTGCGGGCAAGGGCACTAGAATGAAAAGCGAACTACCAAAAGCGCTGGTAAAACTACGAGGAAAGCACATGATAAGACATTTGCTTGAATCGATTGATAAGATATCTCTAAATTCAAAACCTATTGTGGTAGTCGGACACGAGAAAGAGCTGGTAATGAAAGAGCTGGGTAATAAATATGAATACGTAATACAAGAAGAACAGCTGGGCACCGGACATGCTGTTATGGTAACAGAAAATGCCTGCAAAAATGCAAAAAATATAATTGTAATATCTGGAGATCAACCATTTTTGAAAAGTGAGACCATAAAAAAATTATTTGAAAAACATAAAAATTCCAACGCTACTATTACCATAACCACGACAATACTTCCAGATTATGAAGATTGGAGAAAAGCATTTTTAACTTATGGCAGAATAATAAGAACAAATGGAAAAATAATAGATAAAGAAATAAAGGATTGCACGGAAGAAGAATTAAAAATTAAGGAAGTTAATGTTTCCTGTTATGCATTTAAAACAGACTGGCTTTGGGATAAACTAAAAAAATTAGATAGAAATTCAAACTCACAAAGAGAATATCAGTTAACAGATTTATGGCAGATAGCCGGAAATGAAGGAGAAAAAATTGAAAGTATACAAGTAGACGCCAAAGAAACACTTGGAGTAAATTCTAAGGAAGAACTGGAAACACTGGAGAAATTAATAGCATAGCTTTATCTAAGCACTTCTTGGAATCAAAGATGAAAATGTAAATTTGGCAAATATCTTGCTTATTCGTACCATTGATATTATAATAGAGGAATGATATCAAAGTGGTTCGAATTAAAATCAAAAGCTATGTATTTAAGAAAACAAGGAAAATCAATCCGAGATATTGAAACATCTTTGGGTATTCCCCGTTCCACCCTTAGCGGATGGTTCAAAAATGTAAAACTAACTACTTCACAATACAGATCACTGAAAAATAAAAACAGAAAAGCTTTAATAGAAGCAAGAAAAAAAGCTATCGTTTGGCATAACCAACAAAAAACAAAAAGATTAGAATTAGCAGAAAAAGAAGCTGGAAAAACTTTATCGAAAATAAAGACTAATCAAGAAATTATCGAATTGGGACTTGCTCTTTTATATCTCGGTGAGGGATCTAAGAAATCCACGACAACTGGTATGGGAAATTCCGATCCATTAATACTAAAATTCTTCTTGAAAGTAATGACAGACATTTACAAAATAGATATAGAAAAAATTAGATTTGATATACATATTCGTGCTGATCAAAATCCAGAACTAATAAAAAATTACTGGTCTAGGGGATTAAATGCTCCTTTAATTAGATTTAAAACTGTATCTATAGATAAAAGAACCATTGGAAAACCTACTTACCCAGACTATAAAGGAGTATGCGTAATTGTTTGTGGCAACATTGCTGTGCAAAGAAAATTAGTATATATTGGTAGAAAGTTTTGCGAAAAAGTATTGGAAAATCTGGGCGGTTAGCTCATTTGGCTAGAGCGTGTCGTTGACGTCGACAAGGTAACAAGTTCGAGTCTTGTACCGCCCACCTTAAGCAAAATTATTCCTGACCACAATATAATTTATGAAAATACTTTCGATCGAAACATCCTGCGACGATACATGCATAAGCATATTTGAAGTAAAGAGAGGAGTGAAAAATGCTACCTTCAAAGTTTTAGCAAACAATTCAAATTCGCAAATACAAATTCATATCCCCTATGGCGGTGTTTATCCGGTGCTTGCCAAAAGAGAGCACGCAAAAAATCTGCCCATTATATTAGAAGCCAGCCTAAAACAAGCAAAGTTGAATAAAGAAAAAAAGCCAGTCGATGCTATAGCCGTCACTTATGGTCCGGGCCTCGAGATGTGCCTTTGGGAAGGAATCATTTTTGCGAAAAATCTGGCAGAAAAATGGAATGTGCCTTTAATACCGACAAACCATATGGAAGGACATGTGCTTTCGGTTTTTGGGAAAAATAAAGGAAAATTCTCAATTCCCCAAGTCAAAACTCCGATACTTTCCCTGCTGGTTTCCGGTGGACACACTCAACTAGTGCTTTGTAAAAAACCAGCCTCGACTAGGCCAAATCTAGACGGGTGGATGCAATATGAAATAATCGGCGAAACTTTGGATGATGCCGTCGGTGAAGCCTTTGATAAAGTGGCGAGAATGCTGGACCTGCCTTACCCCGGCGGACCACAGATTTCCAAACTAGCAGAAGGACTCAGAACAAAAAAACATATTTCAAAAATAAAATTTCCCAGACCGATGTTCCATAGTAAAAATCTAGATTTCTCATTCTCAGGTTTGAAGACTTCAGTATTATATTTTATTCAAAAAAATAAATCTTTTAAAAAAGCAGAAGTAGCACTTGAATTTGAAAACGCCGTAGTGGAAACTTTGATTCATAAAACAAAAAAAGCGATAGAAAAATATAAAATCAAAACAATTATAGTCGCCGGAGGAGTGGCTTGCAATAAACATTTACAAAGAGAAATGAAAAAATTGTCCAGTGGACAATCAAAACAAAAAATAAAATTTCTCTTTCCTAAAGAAGGTCTCGCAGGAGACAATTCCATAATGATCGGCATTGCCGGATATTTGAACTACATAAAAAACAAAAAGAAGGTCCCCAAACCAAACAGCATCAAAGCAATCGGCAATTTAAGACTCTAACCTCGCCAAAAGACGGACAGGTGTGATATTATTTGAATATGGACGACAAACTGCGAGAAAAACTGCTCAAGCCTTATGACCCTAAAGAAACCGAAGAAAGAATCTACAAGCTATGGGAGGATAGCGGTTTTTTTAACCCAGATGTCTGTATCGAAAAAGGAATAACTGAAGCTAATGCTAAGCCTTTTACTATAATAATGCCTCCACCAAATGCAAATGGAAGATTGCACGCAGGTCATGCCCTGTTTGTGACCCTTGAAGACATAATGACAAGATACCATCGTATGAAGGGTGACCGCACTTTGTGGGTTCCCGGAGCTGACCATGCTGGTTTTGAAACTCAAATTGTTTATGAGAGAAAACTAGAAAAAGAAGGGCGCTCAAGATTTGAAATGACACCAGAAGATTTATATAAAGAAATTTATGACTTTACAATTACAAATAAAAAATTCATGGAAGATGATATTCGTAGACTAGGAGCATCTTGTGATTGGTCTAGGGAAAAATTTACATTAGACCCAGACATTGTAAAAACAGTTCAAAATACTTTTGATAAAATGTTTAACGACGGATTAATTTATCGTGGTGATCGTATTGTAAACTGGTGTGCAAAACATCAAACTTCCCTCTCTGAAGTTGAGACAGAATTTGAAGAACGCACAGAACCATTTTATTATCTTCAATATGGCCCATTTGTAATAAGCACTTCTAGGCCAGAAACAAAATTTGGAGATAAATATGTCGTAATGCATCCAAAAGATGAAAGATACAAGGAATACAAAGATGGACAAAAAATTGATTTGGAATGGATCAACGGTCCCATTACCGCAACGGTGATCAAAGATGAAAGTATAGATATGGAATTTGGAACAGGAGTTATGACCATTACCCCATGGCACGATCAAGTCGATTTTGAAATTTCAGAAAGGCATAATTTAGAAAAAGAACAGATTATAGATTGGAAAGGTAAGCTTTTACCTATCGCTGGGGAATTTACTGGTATTCATATTTCAAAAGCACGCACAAAAATCATTGAAAAATTAAAAGAAAAAGGGCTTTTGGTCAAAATTGATGAATCATACAAACACAATGTGAAAGTATGTTTTAAGTGTAATACTGTTATTGAACCACAGATTAAAGACCAATGGTTTATTAAAATGCGTCCACTGGCAGATAAAGCACTAGAAGCAGTTGAAAGTGGAAAAATAAAATTCTACCCAGAAAATTATAAGAAAATTTTTCAATACTGGATGACCAATACCATTGATTGGAACATTTCAAGACAAATCGTCTGGGGTATTCCTATCCCAGCCAAGATTTGTATTACTTGCAAAAAAGGATATTCAGACTTAAAAGATGAATTAAAGAAATGCACTTGTGGTAGCGAACTAATAAAAGATACAGATACTTTTGATACATGGTTCTCTTCTGGTCAATGGACACTTCTTGCTCTTGGATATCCAGACACCAAAGAATTAGATATTTATCATCCAACAGATGTTATGGAAACTGGACGCGATCTAATTTTTAAATGGATTCCTAGAATGGTTATTTTTGCTCTTTATCTTCGCAACGAAGTGGCTTTTAGAAATGTTTATTTACATGGATTAGTGAATGATGAAAAAGGAGAAAAAATGAGCAAGTCAAAAGGAAATGTTGTGAATCCAATTGAATTAGTAGATATTTTCGGAACAGATGCCTTAAGAATGGCATTAGTAGTCGGAAATACTCCAGGCACAGATTTATCACTCTCTAGAGATAGAGTTAAAGGCTATAAAAACTTTGCAAATAAAATTTGGAATGCAACACGTTTTGTTTTGGATAATACAAAAAACTTTACTGTCTCAGAAACTCCAAAATACGACGAAGAAGATAATAAGTCAGATGAAGAATTAAAAACTTTGATGGAAGAAATCACCAAAGAAATGGATGAGTATAAATTCTATATTGTATCTGAAAAACTTTATCATTATTTCTGGCACACTTTCGCAGACATTATCATCGAACGATCCAAAAAAAAGATTTTGGCCTCGCCCGTAGGCTCTGGTCCGAGGGAGAACAAAAACGCCGACTCGGCAAAGACGCTCCTATACACGCAACTGAATATGCTATTAAAAGCTCTACACCCCTTCACGCCTTTTGTTACGGAAGAAATCTGGTCTATGATGCCCGCTACCAATAAAAATCTTTTAATGGTTGAAAAATGGCCTGCCCCATCGGCAGATAAAACATGTTAACAGGCGATCCTAAAATTTTAAGCATAGCGTTTCTAGGTGGAATTATTCCATCTCTTCTGTGGCTGTGGTTCTGGGTTAAGAAAGAAGAAAAAGAACCCGAGCCAAAAATAATCCTTTTGATGATTTTCCTTATGGGAATGGTAGCGGTCGTTTTTGTCCTGCCAATCCAAAAATTCATACAAGAGAACATTGGCTCGCGCGAATTTCAGATTATCCTGTGGGCGGGCGCAGAAGAAATGATTAAATATCTTGCCGTTATGATCATCCTTTTTAAAGCAACTCGCGTCCATGAACCCATAGATTGGCCTATCTACATGATCACCGCAGCCTTAGGCTTCGCAGCGCTGGAAAATGCCCTATTTTTGAAGCAATCGCTCTCTTTGGACCAGACTACGGTCGGGCTATTTACTGCCGCGTCGATAGGCCAGCTTCGATTTCTTGGATCAACTCTTCTTCATGCTGTCTCAAGTGGAATTCTCGGCATCGGATTAGGAATTTCGATCTACATGACAAAATTTAAGAGAAAATTATATATCTTTATCGGTTTAGTTTTGGCTATTGCCTTGCATAGTGTCTTTAATTTTTTTATAATGAAGATAAGATTAGATGATGGAAATGGTTTTTTGGAAATATTGAAAGTGTTTGCTTTCTTGTGGGTCGTCACTATCATTGTAATGTTACTTTTTGAAAAAATAAGAAGAATGAATTAAGATTATCAACTAAATAAAATTTTTATGGATAAAAAAAGAAGTTTTTGGGAGAGATTGACTGGAAGCGTTAATGTCGAGGAGAAATACGAAGAACCAAAGAAAAATTCAATGGCAGGCAGTAATGGAGGCAGGAAAGACAAGAAGAACGGCAACTGGATCGAAGAAGAAAACGAAGAAGCAGAATTGGCGGTAGATGTTTACCAGTCTGGAACAAATATAATCGTGGAAACCATGGTTGCTGGAGTTAAACCAGAAGACTTGGAGCTGTCAATCGCCCGCGACATGGTCACCATCGTCGGCAAACGTGAAGAACATCGAAATATAGACGAAGAAAATTATTTTACAAAAGAACTCTATTGGGGGAAATTTTCCCGCACCATATCTCTTCCTCAAGAGATAGAACCGGAAGAAGTCGAGGCGACGGAACGCCATGGCCTTCTCACCATTCGCCTGCAGAAAGTGGATAAAGATAAGAAAAACAATATAAAAGTAAGGTCAATCTAGTAAATATTTTTTGTGGTGTGTCTTTTAAACTCGGCTAGAACTTATTTCATTAAAAATTCGGCGGAAACCCGAAATGTAAACAAGGTCTCGGTTTTGCTAAAGCGATTCTTGGGGAAATGATTTAGCAAAACCTCGGCTAATATTTTCTTAAATTCGGCGAGATTCCGAATTCTGCCCGCAGGGGGTTTGGGGGAATGCGGGAAACTCAAAATTCAAAATGCTCGGTGCCTTCGTTCATCATATCATATTGTGTTTGGTCTAAAGGAATACACCCGAGGCATCCGCCTCGGGAATTTCCGCTAGGGCTACGAGCGCCAGTTCTAGGAGCGGATTTTGCCGAACGGCTCAAATACCAGGAAATGAGCCGTTCAAGCAAAAACCCGCAACTGGTTGGGGAGAGGATTCTCCTCTCCCCAGTGCGTTGCCTCGGTTCGTGCTCGTTTCACTCGCATCCCGCAGAGCGGGACAGGGCTCACCCCACCCGGCCGCACAAACCCCTCTCAGGTTTTTCATGTCCGTGTTTAGTGTGTCGCTTTCGCTACGATACTTTGTATTGCATATCACTCAGGCGCTCGTCTTTAGCCCAGACACCCTAGCGGAAATTCCCGAAGGCGCAATGCACTCGTGCTTGCCCCGAGTTTGCGGTTACGCAAACTCACCCCACCCGTGCGTGCACGCGGGAACTCACTCCCTTATTTTATTAATTAATTTGCATTCATCTTGGCTTTAGTCTTCGGACCAATCAGTCCATCTGGAACTAAACCAAGATGTAGTTTGTCATTCAAGAATCTCTGAAGTTCCTTGACAACTCCACCCAAACTCCAGAGTCGGAGGGTGACGGTTCCGAGGTTGTAAGTATTAGTAGTAGTTGCTGTAGACAATTGTTGACAACACTACTCTTTTTACTAAAATAGTCAGATGAAAAAATTACAAACTTTTTCTTTTTCAAAATCAGTAGTGGCCCCAACATTCAGCCCCAGGCGTATAAATAGACCAAGCTGTAACATTACTGCCATCTCCCGAACCACTGCAACTTCCTGAAAAAGGTTGGTTACCTCCTACATTCTTTGGTCCACCGTCATATACTGGGTCAGCATGATTTTTAAGAAGGTCGGGATTCTCAGGATTCAAAAACAGAAGTTTAAAATCTGTTCCATCGCTCGCATAAAGATATTTTCTAGTTACTGGTACACCATAGCATGTTTTCGAAGGATCGTTGGGTACATCTTTCATATACGGTTCCATCGCAGTTTTAAATGGAAGAGACCAATCATTACTACTCACACAACTATAATCTCTTTTACAATGAGAAACCCCAGCTAAATCATGACATCCAGTAGTAATAGGTATATAATAACCACCACCATGATCCGCGGCATAAAGTTCTACGGCAATATGCATCTGTTCTAAATCATTTATTCTTACAGCATCTCTAGTTTTAGCTCTAGCACTATTAAGTGAGCTCAAAACTATACTCGACAAAAGACCTATTATTGAGACTACTACAAGAAGTTCTATCAGTGTAAATCCTTTCGTGTTTAATTTCATAAAATATTTTCATTTTCTTATTGCGCATTCATCATCGCCTTCGTCTTCGGACCAACTAGTCCATCGGATACTAGATTGTGATCAGTTTGCCATTTCTTGATAACTGCAATTGTCTTAGGGCCGAGAATTCCATCCAGAACTAGACCAAGATTTAGTTTGTCATTCAAGAATCTCTGAAGTTCTTTGACGGCTTCACCTCGGCTCCAGAGTCTTAGAGTGACCGTGCCGAGATTGTAATTTGAAGCGCTGGTTGGAACATTTCCAATACAGGAAACTCCAGTGGTTGAAGAGAAGCCAGATGTTCTGTTGCCACAGCCTGGGATGGTGGAAGGGGTGGTAGGAGGAGCAACCACGATTGGTGTTTTTGATACTGAAGCATTCATCATGGCTTTGGTTTTAGCTCCAATTAATCCGTCTGGTACTAGACCATGATCGAGTTGCCATTTCTTGATGACGATAATTGTTTGTACGCCTAGTTTACCATCTACTACTAGACCTAGATTCATTGTGGCATTCAAGAATCTCTGTAGTTCCTTGACTGCTTCACCAACACTACCTTCCTTGAGAGTGACATTACCGAAGTTGTAGGTACCAGAGGATGAAGAATTTAGAGCACATGATTGACCAGTAGTTTTACTGAAGCCAACTGTTCCATTGTCACATCCTGCAATTGTATTGAGTGGACTATTTCCGCCTAATGTATCTGAAGGAGGATTATTGACATTACCTCCTCCTCCCCCAGGAGAAGGTTGAGTGACAGATGGAATGACGGTAAAAGTAGCAATGACAGTTGAATCTTGAGTAGGGACAAAGGAACATGAGTTTACTCCAGAGCAGTATCCACCACTCCAACCGGTGAAGGTGGAACCAGATGATGGAGTTGCGGTGAGAGTGATTGCACTACCTGTAGTGTGACTACAGTCTGTGCCACAATTAATGCCTGTGGCTGTGACAGTACCGCTACCAGACCCAGATTTGTTGACAGTAACAGTATGAGTAGAAGGAGTAGGATCAGTGCCTTCGATTACTGTATAAGTGGAAAAGCCAGAGACAGTGAAGACAAGAGTCTTTCCTTGACCTGCGACTGTAGAGTAAGAAGGAGTGCCACAAGTGGTACATAATACTCCATCTTTTAATATTTTTACTGTATTAAAGGAGAGGTTGTAGAGAGTGATGGTAGCAGGACGGTTTAACTCAGGAAGTGAAGTAGAATTGAGAGTGACTAAGGCTTGTCCAATAGTGAGATGAGAGTCGATGTCAAGCGCATCACCATTACTCTTGATTAACGGAGCGTTGGTGAAGGAAACTTTGCCATATGCAGTACCCAAGTCGAAAGAAGATGAATTGAGATCACCGCTTAGTGTAGGTTTGATTGTGAAATGGGTGAGTTTAGGCAAAGGACAGCCAAGGGTGTTAACTGTTACCCCAAGCGGAGTGCTACCACATTTATCATTAATATTTAAGACTCCATCGTTGTCCAAGTCATTAGAAGGAGGAGTCGGGAGAGTTGAGAAAGTTCCATCACCGGATGTAGTAGGATTCCCAGCTGCATCAGTTGAGATTATTCGGTAGTGGTAGATGCTGTTAGGAGTGAGAGAAATTAATGTCATTGTTCCAGAAGAAGTGGAAGCACTGCTATTGCCATATCCAACTGTCGCTCCATATTGAATGATGGTGGTAGTAGGTTCATTGTTAGACCAAGAAATGGTGGCACTGGTTGTGGTTAAGTTAGAAGCATTGATACCGGTGATGGAAGGAGCAGTGGTGTCGGCAGGGATGGAAGAAATTGAAATAGAACAAGATGCTGTGGTTCCTCCGTTTGAACCTAGACATGACCAGAGGTAGTTGGTACTGGTGTCAGTGATGTCGGAGAAGGTGCCGGTGGTGCATTGATTGAGGGTGGTGGAGCAGAGGCCGTTCTCAGGAGTTTGGGTACTGCCACCAGAATATTCATAGGCACCTATGTCCCAAGAGGATCCACGGGTAATTCCTGACCTATCTTTAAGAATAAATGAGTCGGATCCAGATAAATTTAGATTGGGTAGCGAAGACAGATTTCTTCCTTTATTGATTACATTTGTCGAATTTGATGTCGGAGCAAGATTTGCACTGAGTTGCGGGTTTTGAGTTTCGCTCATATCAGTCGTGTATCGCTGTGGCAAAAATACATTGGCTGAATTTTGACTTTTAAATGTTGCGTACGGCATGGTAAATTCCACATTAAATGTACCCATGTCTTTCATGTTGACTTGAACTTTTGTGCTTGCACCTGCTGGACCGGGGGCATAAATATTATTATCAAAGACAACATTGTTATTGGTCGAGCCTCCCCACCCAGTGATGCCCCATTTTGGATTTAGGTCTCGTCCAAATCCTATGCCGGTAGAATTGGTCATTGAATTATCGTAGAAAATATTATTGAGAACGTAGAAATTGGAAATAGTAGGGTCATAGGGAATCGGATTGTTGCCATCAGACTGGCCACCTTGTCCGGCAGAGGCATAGAGATGGAGTCCTGAACCGCTTCCGGTAAAGCCGACCATGGTGTTATTTGCAATTACTACATCAGATATCGAAGCCCACGAACCACCGCTTGGAGCTTGAGGCGAGAATGTGATACCGAGACTCCCGGTTTGAGCGCTTGCATTGGTGTAGCCACTGCCGACATTGTTTATCATTCTGATACAACATAAATTAGCATCATTGACTTCAGGAAGTGGGTTCATATAGAATCCCTGACTCGTGCGATCGTATTCGCCAAAGTCGTAAAAATAATTACTCCATACTCGCGCGTATCCGCCCTTTATGCCGCTTCCCGGTACTCCGCCAGATGGTTGAACTACAAATGGGTCTGGGTGTCCGGCTCCTCTGTTTCTCGCATCACCAGGACCGAAGTACCACATTTTATGAACAATATTGTTGTAAACATCGATACCGTTTCCTCCCACTTCCATACCGTCATCAGCTACATTATAGATTTCGTTATCGTGGATCTTCATCAACCCAAACCCTTCAAATTTATTGGTGGTATATCCATGAATGCCGTCCTGCCAATTGTCATGAATGATATTGTGATCAATTTCTCGTGCACCCGTACTGTTGATTCCTTCAAATGTAATGCCATCGGTGCTTGCACCTGATTTTGCGAGCAATCCATTGCGATCAATTTCAAGATAACTTACGCGACTGTTGTCGCCCGAAAGATTGACTCCGGAACCATACGAGCCAGTCACACGTATATTGGGAGTTCCCGAATCGTCAAATCGCGAATTTCCGTCGACGACAATATATGATCGATAGATCAATATGCCATAACCCGAAGAATTTCCGGAACTTGTGTTGGTAATGACCACTTGTCCACCGTGACCTCCTGGTGAAGGCGATGCAGACCCGGGGCGGATGGTGATTGGCTGTCCAACACTGCCATTTTTAGAGGTGAGAATAAGAGGCTCGTTGTAGGTCTTTGATGATAACCCTCCGGATATAAATATTGTGTCGCCAGCTTTAACTGAAGTCCAATTGATATTCGATAAATTCTTCCATGCAGTTCCCCATGATCCACCGTTTCCCGAACTTGCGACGGCATTGTCCACATACCACACTCCGCCACTTGGCTGTGGAGGGGGTGTAGCCATTCCCAGACCTTCGTTGTATACGTTCGTAATATCCTGACTGGTGAGTGAAGTGTTGTATATCCGAACATCTGCCATGTATCCATTGATGAATGCATGGTTTGGATATGGTCCACAAGGTTCACTGCATCCTCCCGGAGTTTCAGCAGTGGCATAATGCCCACTCGAGCCTACCGCCAAATATTTTCCAATATTAAAGGAGGACAAATTGGTTTGCGGTGTAGTGGCGATAAGCACGCCATTGAGGTAACCTCTGATATTAGTACCATCCCATGTCACCGCATAATTATTCCAGTTGGATTGTCCTTTTGTGGCATTGGTGTATACAATTTTATCATTGAAATCAATAACAGTCTGCCTCGTACCAACTTGCTGACCATTGAATGTAGCTGATGCATCATTAAATGAAATGAATTGAGTCGTGTAGGTATTATTTGTAGCTGACCACCCTCTCTGAAGAGCCCATGTACCCGGTAAGCCATAATCAGTACTGCCAAAAATTGGTCCGACCGAATCCAGTCCATCAATGAGAGTAAAATACTGATCGGTCGACGCACTCTTGACCCAGAGAGAAATTGCGCCCGTAATCAAGTTATTGATACTCGAAGACTTAGCAACTGATATATAATCCCCAGCATCATTAAGATCGGGGTATGTTCCGAAAAATCCAACTGCATTTGTAGTACCATTTGGACCAGTTGCAGTAGTAGGACATTGATTTACTGTACTTCCTTGATAGACATATGAAAAATTACAGCGACCATTATTACCCAATCCCGACGAATCGGAAGCAACTCCTGTTGACGGATTGAAACTGCTAAAATCAAGGTGAAGAACTTTTCCAGGAGCAATGGATGGTGGTGGTGGCGTAGAAGAAGTAAAAGTAGCAGTAACAGTAGTGTTTGCAGTTACACTAACCGTACATGTAGAGGTTGATCCGGAACACCCCCCTCCAGACCAACCTCCAAATATCGATCCTGGTGAAACGGCTGCGATAAGCGTCACTGTCGTACCAGCAGAAATATTTGACTGCGTACACGTACTACCGCAGTTTATTGTTCCTCCACTAACAGTACCCGCACCAGTTCCAGATTTTGCAATACTCAGTGAATATGTTTGCGATGCTGGGGGAGGTGCACCCTGGCTCACATACAATGCGGAAATTTCGGTAGGAGAAAGGACACGGTTATATACTCTGACATCATCTATGGCTCCATTAAAATATTGATTTGGGCGACGACCAGCGAGAATGTTTGGATTTGTAGGACTAGACTGTACCGAACCCGCACAATACGTACCTGCTCCGCAGACATGAGTCGCCACCGCCGTTCCGTCTATATATAAGGTGTACTTTGTCCCGTCATACGTGACGGTATATAAGTTCCAGTTGGTATTGATGCCTTGGTAGTAACTGATGATATCGGAGTAGTAATATGATCCATTTATAACAGGAACTGAACTGAATACACCGACCTTCACATATCCCTGATCATTTAAGAGAAGATAGTATGAATCGGCGATTTCAAGCATCCACTCATACGAAGTCGTCGTGTATTTCTTGACCCACATCGAATATGTGAGTTGGTTCATGCCGGTAAAGACGGGGCTGGCACCGACCGTCATATATCCGCCTTCCATTGAAGCGGCGACGTCATTTGGATCCTGGCTCGTATATGGTCCGGGTACGTATTTGGGGCTAGTCCATGTAGTTGGCTTTGTTGGTGAAGACGAATCAGCATACGTATTATTCATCGTAAGATGGAGAAGTAGTCCGCTTCCATTGATTGGTGGTTCGAAGGTGGCAGTTACTGTAGTATTGCTGTTTACTGTGACATTACAGGTATTACCACTGGAAAACGTGCAACCCGACCAAGAGGTTGTGTAGTTGGAATTAGGTGTAGCTGTAAGGGCATATGCGGTTCCTGTTGTGATTCCTGATATGGAGCAGGTCCCACCACAACTAATACCTGTAGGATTTGAGTTTACTGTGCCATTACCACCGTTCGTGACTGTAAGGGAGTAAGTGTTGGGAAGAGTGACAGTACCGCCGGTGTAATTGTAGAGTTCGGTGATCTCGCCAAGAGTAAGTGCACGATTATAGACGCGGATGTCGTCAAAAAGGCCTGTGTATTTATCGGAATCAGCAATCGTAGCTTTTCCGAAAGCTAATTTATTAGCAACAGTATCGAGAGTTTCAGAGGTGGAGACCCCTGCGACAGTATCGCAATACAAAGTTTGAGAAGAGGCAGTGCTCGTGATAACAATATGATGCCATTGACCATCATTTATAGTGCAAACACTCGTTGCTGAACCTGCAGATGTACCATCAACAATAAAACTTACTTTATTTGCCGTAACCGCTCCTAATCGCAAAAAACGATTACCCCACCCAAGAATAGTCGGCGACCCGCCCGTCATAGATGTTTTCATCCACAATGAAATAGAAAACCCAGTCGAGGGAGGAGTAAATGAGATAGCTGTGTTTACACTGCTATTTTGAGAAACATCGAGCGATATTGCCTGACCAATCTTCCCCGCCACCCAGGCCGGACTATTTATAAGCGTCCCAGCATTGCTTCCTGCAGAGTCTCCCGCAGTTGTGCCACTGCCTTCATCAAAAGTCCAGTGAACTATTAGATTAGAATCAAAATCAGACACAGCCGCAGTTTGACTTGACGGTGAAACTGGTAACGCAATCAAATCAATCTGTTTTGATGCGGAGCTGATAAAGAGTAGAGCTACAAAAAAACAAGCTCCGAGTATTGCTATGCCGTGAGATATTTTGATGCGTTGCATTTTATATAAAATATTAATTGTTAATTATTCTAAACTATCTTTTTTCACTCCTATTTCTTCGACTCCATAGGTTTTTTGTAAACATGCCTTATTAAGAGCTATTTTTTGTTTAATTGTTTCAAATTCTTTTAACATAATTTATGTATATCAGAATTCCAACGAAAAATCCTTCCAAAATTACAGAGCTCCATTCATCTTCTCCTTCGTTTTCGGTCCAAATATTCCATCCGGCACCAAGCCCTTACTCTTCTGGAAAAAAATGACAGACGCCTCAGTTTTTGGACCAAAGATACCGTCAGGAGAGAGCTGGCTATCGAGTAAGAGGTTCAAACTTTCCTGCAGACATTTTACTCCGGGTCCTCTGGAAGTTAGTTTTAATAGATTAGTGAAGATAGAACAATGGAGTGTTGTCCATGGCGGAGTCAAAATCGAGGGAGCGGTATTAGGAGAATTTTGATAAGAAGTGCAAGACAGACCAGTAGTGGCGCTGAAGAGATGCCCGGTTGGACAGACGGTGTCAACAATGTAAGAGGTGCAAGGCAACCCTGTGGTAGAGCTAAAACTATCTCCTTGTTTACAGATAGAGCCCCGACTACCACCTGATGAGCTAGCTGGAGAAGCAACGGTAACTGTAACAACATATGCTTGCGTCGAAGCATCAGCCGCGGTGACAGTGTAGGTTTGGGGAGTTGTGAAGTTTGCGGCTACCCCAGTATTTGGCGAAACCGATGCTCCGGTTATGGTAATGGTTGGGACAAGAGCAGTCACAGCAGTGCCGTATGGCACAGTGAGAGCGATGGTCTTGGCTCCTTCGTTCACCGTTCCAACTACAGCAGGGCTTAATCCATTGAAATCAAAGACGGTGATGGCTTTGG